>CAZCFI010000043.1:0-15459 GCA_964497915.1 uncultured Thermoproteales archaeon | reverse complement strand
TCACCGCCAGCAGCTCGCCAGCCGCGCTCTCGCCCCCGCACTCTCCCAGCGGCTCGGCCCTTCTCAGCCTGGGCGTCGGCCTCACCAGGATCATGGCCTTGACCCTCACCAGGCTCGGGTGCCCCCCGTCGTAGCCGGGCCAGTCGTAGAGCGCGCGCCTCCCCTCGTAGTTGAAGTAGCCGAGCGATATGTCGCCAGCTGGGTCGTTGACGACCACCACGCCCTCGCCAGCATAGCCCACCGCGACGACTAGGTGGCCCGACCCCGTCATGTCGGTGCTCAGTATCACGGGCCTGCCCTCCCTCAGCTCGCGCACAAGCTCCTCCCACGTGGGGTCTGAGTCTACCGTCGCGTTGAAGCCGAATATCTCGAATAGCCTGACGATCCTGCCCCACGAGGCCCCGACGCCCGGCACGTAGATGAAGCCGTGAACGCCGCGCGCGTACCTAACCCGCGTCGCGTCCGGGGCCCTCTCGTCGAACACGAAGCCCCCCACCCTGAACCTGCAGGCCACGTAGCACCCGTATAGGCTCACGTGCGGGAACGGCTCGCTGCAGTTGCAGGGCCACGGCGGCAGGACGCCGTAGTAGGCGAGCACCATGACGACGCAGGCGGCGCCGCAGGAGCACCTGCCGTCGAACCACTCCGGCACGTCGTACACCTGGTGGACGTAGGGCACGTCCAGCACTAGCGACTCGGGCTGGCAGCTAGCGGGAGCCGCCACGGCGATGAGCGCTGCTAGCTGGCAGGCCAGCCTCGCCACCCGCCGCACGCCGCCCACCCCGTCAGGCGAAGCCCCTTATCGGCGACCTGCCCTCCAGTATCCTCCTGACGTACCACCTGGCCGCGCACACGCCCAGGGCTATGTAGGCGAGCGACAGCAGGACCAGCGCCCTGAGCTCGGGCAGGAGGTCGCCGACCCCCAGCCCCTGGAGCAGCGTCGCCCTCAGGATCTTGATCGCGTACGTCTGCGGGAACGCGGCGGCGACCGCGCGGGCTGGCTCGGGCAGCATCTCGACGGGGAAGTAGACCCCGCACACGATGTTTATTATGCGGGAGAGCAGCGATATCAGGGGGTTGAACCCTATCGGGCTGCCAGCGATCCATATCGTGATTGCCATCACGAGGCCAACCCCCACAGACGCCACCCACCCGAGCACCAGCGACAGCAGCGCCAGGAGCGGGTCGGCCGCTGGGCTCATCCTCAGGTTGAACACCAGCACCGCCACCACTAGGAACACGCTCGCGTACACGGTGCTCCCGAACAGGCTGATCGCGATGTCGCACAGGAACTTGGAGGCGATGGATATGTTCATGTTCTTGAACTGCTCGTAGGGGCTCACCCTGAGCCCCCCGATGCTCATCGTCGGCGTGAAGTTCTGGACGAAGCTCGAGTACGCCTTCTCCATCGCTGACACTATGTACGTATTCGCCATGAGGCCCAGCAGCACGTACGCCAGCGGGTCGGCCACGCTCTTGGCGAAGGCGACGTTGTAGAAGTACCAGACGTAGAGGGCCAGCGTTATGTCCATGAGCATGAACGGCCAGTTGGCCAGGGCCAGCAGCCAGAAGCGCGCGAAGTAGGTCCTCCATATCACTGCGGCGTCGACCACTATCTTCGCGACCCTCCTCAGGGGCCTGAGTGGCACCAGCCCCCTAGTGGACGAGGCAGAACCCCCTCTCCTCAAGCTCCTCACCCACCTCCCCGCCCACGTAGTGCATGAACACGTCCTCGAGGGTGGGCTCGTCGATCTTTATGCTCACGACGGCCCCCCTGCCCCTCAGCCTGTCGAACACCTCGGATATCGCCTCGGCCGGGTCCGCCGTGAGGGCGGTGACGACGTACCTCCCGCCCCCCCTCTCCTCCACCCTGAACTCGGGGCCGAGGGCCTCTGCGAGGGCCTCCGCGCTCAGCTCGCTGCTGAGGGTCACCCTCACGGCTGACTTGAGCGCCGCCCTCCTGACCAGCTCCTCCAGCCTCCCGCTGGCCACGAGCCTGCCCCTGTGGAGTATTATGAACCTGTCGCAGACGGCCTCGGCCTCGTAGACCCTGTTGGTGGCGTAGAGCACCGTGACGCCCCTGCCGCCTATCTCCCTCACGTACTCGTGGATGGCCCTCACGGCCTCGGGCGAGAGCCCCTGCGTCGGCTCGTCGAGGAGCAACACCCCCTGCTCGACGAAGAACATCGGGGCCAAGACGACCCTGGAGGCCAAGCCCGGGGACAGGTAGCCCAGCGGCTTGTCGGCGTACTCCTTGAGCCCGAGCCTGTCGATGGCCTCGTCGACGCGGTCCCTGGGGATCCTGTAGAGCCTGAACATGTACTCCAGGTTCTTCCTCACCGAGAACAGCGGGGAGAAGCCGAAGCCGCCCAGGTGGGCGCTGGTCACGTAGAGCAGCTTGCTCCTGACGGCGTCCCCCTCCCTGAACACGTCGTGGCCCAGCACGTAGACCTCGCCGCTCGTGGGGTAGATGAAGCCGGACACTATCTTGAGGAGCGTGGTCTTCCCGCTCCCATTGGGCCCCAGTATCCCGAGCACCTCGCCCTCCCGCGCGGTGAACGTGACGCCGCTGAGGGCGACGACCCTCCTCCTCTCCCCCCGAATCCAGTACGACGTGAAGAGGGTGAGCAGCGACAGGTAGATCACGTCGCCCGGGGACTCTATGCAGGTCCCCCTCCTGACCCTATACTCAAAGACCTTGGTCAGGCCGCGGCACTCAACGGCTCCCCTCATGCCGTGCTAGAAGTCTCGCGCCGCCTATATATATACCTCCGCTCAACTCCATCCCTAGAGGGGCGCTGAGGGGAGCGCTCGGCCCTGAGGGGAGGGCCTGGCGCGAGCGGCGATACGTTGGGCGAGACCTATGGGGGCCAGGCCGAGCAGGTACAACGTGCTCGTCAGGTGCGGGAGCCGAGCTGCCGTGCTCAACACCCTGACGGGGCTCATCGTCGACCTCAGCGAGGAGGAGTACGAGGCCCTCAGGCGCGGCGACCTCGACAGGCTTAGCGGCGGGCTCGAGGGCCTGGTGGAGCTCGGCGTGGTTGAGCGGCGCGAGGGCGAGCAGCTCGAGCTGATAAGGCGCAGTCTGGAGCGGGCCAAGCTCCCTAAGAGGCGCGGCGCCATTCACGTCACGCTGGTGGTGACATATGACTGCAACTTCGCCTGCAGGTACTGCTACTACGGCGCTGACAAGCCTCGGGGGAGCCACATGGGGAGGGGGATGGTGAGGTCAGTCCTGAGCTTCGTAAGGAGCAGGGTCGAGGAGTTCGAGCTGAGGAGGCTTAGCGTGACCTTCTACGGCGGGGAGCCCCTACTCAACTTCGGGGTGATGGAGGAATTCCTAAGCGCTGTTGAGCGCTCGCTGCCGGGCGTGGCCACGGAGTACGCGCTGGTAACCAACGGGTCCATATACGACGACGAGGTGGAGGGGATTCTCACCTCTTACAACTTCACTAGAGTTCAGGTGACGCTAGACGGGCCGCCTGACGTTCACGACAGGCTCAGGGTGTTCAGGGACGGGCGGGGCACGTTCAGCGTGGTCTACCCCAACGTGCTCAGAATGTGCGACGCGATCCCCGGGAGGGTGCACGTCAGGGTCAACGTCAGCAGGGAGACCGCCAGGCGGGTCCCGGAGCTGCTGGACATGATGAGGGACGACGGGCTAGTCGGCAGGGTCGTCCTGAGCTTTGAGGCGCTAACCGAGGGCAGGGCTAGCTTTGGAGGGAGGAGGTACTCGGAGGTGCCCCCGCTAGAGCCCCCCACGGCTAGGGAGCTGCTGGAGCTCTACAGGGAGGCCGCGTCCATGGGGTTCAGCGTGTCCCTGCCCGTGCCGTCCCTCAGGCCTGGCCCCTGCCTGGCCGTGAACAAGCTATCTTACGTCATCGACCCGTACGGCCTGATCTACAAGTGCTGGGAGGCCCTAGGGCTCCCGGAGTTCGCGGTGGGCGACCTGTGGAGGGGGGTCGACGAGTCCAGGGAGCGGGTCTGGCTCGAGTGGACGCCGCTTAGGTACGAGAAGTGCGTGAGGTGCGCGCTTCTGCCGTACTGCATGGGCCTGTGCCCAGCCGAGACGATAGTCAAGGGGCGGCCTGAGCCGAGGTGCCACGCCCTCAGGGAGGCCTTAGAGGACTACGCCAGGCTGCTGGTAGAGATCGTGAGTGCCCGTCGCTCCCGCAAGCCCCGCGGCGCGGGAGCCGCGCTGGCGGCTGAGCGAGCCCCTCGAGCCGCTGGCGCCGCCGCCCTCACGCCTTAGTGGCGGCCACGAACTCCTCGACGCTGCCCAGCATCTTGGGCCTGTCGACTCCAGCGACCTCCCTCACCATCCTCCTGAACTCCTCCAGCTCCTCGGGCCCCTCCAGCACCCCGACCTCCAGCTCGAACTCCCTGGACTCGCCGGGCTCTATGAACTGCAGAGTCCCCCACTCCCTCTCCCTGGCCCTGCCTAGGACGAGGCAGTTGGCTGGCTCCAGCCCCACGACGTAGAACTGCTCGCCCAGCATCTTCCACTGGATGAGCCTGTTGAGCTGGTCCCTCCTGAACTTCACGTAGACGCCTAGCCCCAGGGCCTCGTTCACTATCCCCGCGTAGGCGTAGCCCTCCTCGTCGGCCGCCATGTCGTGGAAGTAGACCTTCTCCCTGTACCCCCTCACGGGCGCGTGGAGCTCGTCGAACCTCTCAGCCCCGACCATGGCCTCCTCGTCCCTGGGCACGTAGAGCCTGGACGTGAGCACCACCCTGGCCCCCTCGTCGACCACGGGGAAGCCGAAGTTGAAGTGGTAGAGTACCATCAGGGGCTGCCTCTCGTAGCCCTCGTTGGCCACCACGTCCCTCACCTCTATCGACCTGCCGCCCAGCCTGGCCCTCACCTCCCTCCTCAGGACGACGTTGGGCCCGAAGAAGGAGACCTCCCTGGCGGCGCCCCTGACGACCACGTAGCACTCGTCGCCGTCCCACTCGTGCTCCACCGAGAAGCCCTCGGCCGGGCAGTAGGAGTACCTGCCGTGGAGCCCCAGCTCCTCCCCCATGTCGACCGTCGGGGCCCCCGCGTACGTGAGGCCGCACGTCGTGAGGAGGCCCAGGAAGGCCCCCCTGAGCCAGCCCAGCCGCTCGGGCTCGAAGTAGCTAGGGTGCGCGTAGAGCGTCGGGCTGACGTAGGCCAGGGGCACCCCCTTGTACTCAGCCACGCCTATGTCCAGGCCCCTGTCTATGAGGACGAGGAACGAGAGGCCGCCTCCCGTCTTGACCTCGACGGCCCTCACGCCCCTCTCCCTGCCCTCGGTGAACTCGAACGGCCTGGCGAAGGTGACCTGGGAGATCGTGCCGAGCCTCCTCAGCAGCTCACCCCGGCTGTACTCCCTGCCGAAGAGGCGGACCATGGCACCACCGTCACTTATCTCGCGCGCCAGGCTATTTAACCTTCAGCCTGCTAGCCGATCGCGACTTGAGCGCGCCTTTCCTCACTCAACCCCGCCCTCGTCCAAGGGGGAGGGCGAGATAGCTAAATAAGCCACCTCGCGATTACTAAATCGATGTCCGAGCCCAGCGCTCAGCGGACGTACTGCAAGTTCTACGCGCTGACCCACGACGGGAGGAGGTGCGTGTTCCTCAGCCTAGACGACTGGGAGAAAGTTAGGGAGGACTTCCCGAAGAGGTTCTGCACGCGGGGCGGCTCGGGCTGCCCCCTCCTCAACAGGTACGCTCAGGCCCTCAGGGCGGCCCGCAGCTAGGCCTCCGAGCGGGGCCTGGCGCTCCCCAGGGCAAGGGTTAAGAGTCGCTGCCAGCTTTAAGTTGCGGTGGGCGGCGTGAGCGCCGAGGGCACCCTGAGGTCCCTGCACCCGCAGCAGGCGTGCCTGGTCGCCGCTGTCTGGGCTGGGGCCAAGCCATCGTGCATCGTCGAGTCCGTCGAGCTCAGCGTGTGGCCGGGGTTCCTCGAGGCCGCCAGGGAGCTGGGGCTAGCGGTGGCCTACAGGTCTGAGGCTGGAGTCGTCGCCGCGCGCCCCGACGGCCGCCTCTACCTCCTCAGCCAGGAGGCCCTGGAGGAGCTCGCCGCCGGCGGGGGCCCAGAGCTCGCGGAGCTGCGCTCGGCCCCCTCCCCGCTCAGCGACGACGGCGTGGACGTCCACGACGTGTACGTCGCTCGGGACTTCGACTCCCTGCTGGAGCTCGCTGGGCTCCACGCCGCTGGCCGCCGCGTGCTCAGCGAGCGCGAGCTCGACGAGAGGCTTGGCGAGGCCCTGGGCTACCCCAAGTGCTGCGTCTCGAGCTACGTCGAGAAGGGGCCTGTGAAGGCCTGGCACGACTTCCACGCCGAGGCGGTAGAGGCTGGCGTCGACCAGTCGATGCCCGTCGAGCTGTGGGCCATATACCACGCGCCGTGCTCGCTCAGGTGCCGCGCCTCGCTCAGGCTGGGGGAGGAGTACCTGGAGGCAGCTAGGCGCCTGTCCCCCTCGCTCTACAGCTGGGTCATCAGCGGGCTGACGTGCTCCCACCTGGCCTTCTCAGTCGGGAGGAGGTTCATCGACTTCAGGGAGCTAGGGCCCGCTAGGGGGGAGGGCGCGGAGCTGGCCCGCAGCCTGCTGCCGGAGCCCGTGGTCGTCGAGGGCCTAGTGCTCAGGCCGTTCTCCTACTTCAGGTGGGAGAAGGGGCGCTACAGGCTCCTCATCACCCCAGAGTTGATCGGCCCCAAGGTGCTGGCCTACTCGCCCGGCCGCGGCGTGGCCGTGGTAGGCCCCGGGCCTGAAGTCCTGGTCTACGTTACGAGGGAAGCCCTGAGCAGCGAGAGCGCCAAGTACGCCGACACGGCGTTCAGGGCCTACCGAAGCGCGGGCCGCTGGCCAGCCCGGGGCTGAGCCGCATGGGCTGGGAGTGGGAGCTGGTCGACACCTACTCCGACTTCAGGAGGGAGCTCGGCGGCGACTTAGTCAGCGCCTGGCTCAGGTACATGTCCAGGCACCCGGAGCTACTAGAGCTGCAGCTGGAGGACCTCGGGCCTGGGTGGCGCGGCGAGCTCGAGAGGGCCATGCGCGTCGTGAGCGAGAGGCTCGAGCTGGTCGAGGCGGCCTGGGCCGCTGCCAGGAGGGCCATCCCGAGGGCCTTCGAGCGCATTGAGGAGGTCTGGGGGCCGGGGCCCAGGGTGGTGGTAGTGCTGTACGTGGGGGCTGGCTGCGGGGCTGGCTGGGCCACTGAGTACACGGGGCGCTACGCCGTCCTCGTGGGCCTGGAGACCGTGGCCGAGCTGGGCTGGCACGGCGAGGCTGACGTGGAGGGGCTGCTGGTCCACGAGCTAGCGCATGTCGCCCACATGGACGCCAGGGGGCTTAGGCCGAGGGAGTTCGAGGAGCTGGAGAGTGACCCCCTCTTCCTGCTGTACAGCGAGGGCTTCGCGACGAGGTGCGAGCGCCTGGCTGTGGCTGGGAGGGAGTGGAGGGTGGCCTCCGGCCCCTCGTGGGCCGAGTGGTGCGAGCGGAACCTCAGCCTGCTCGCCTCCGAGTACCTGAGGAGGGTGGGGGCTGGCGAGCCCGTGAGCGGCTTCTTCGGCCACAGGCTGAGCGTCTTCGGCGTGAGCCAGCCCGGGTACTACCTGGGCCACGAGGTCGTCAGGGAGCTGGAGCGGAGGCTCGGGCTGAGGGAAGTCGCGACCATGGGCCTCAGCGAGGTCAGAGCTGAGGTGGCGCGCGTGCTGAGGAGCCTATCGCAGGGCTCGCGCCGCTAACCTCAGCAACGCCTATTAGTGACGCCTCCTGATAGTCGGGCTCAGTGGCCGCCACTGCGTGAGGCCCATGGGGCTCGGCAGTAGGCCCCGCAGCGGCCTCAAGCTAGCGATATACTTAGCGTCGTCATTCGTCTTCTCGCTAGGAGCCTCGATGACGACGCCGGTGTTCCCCCACTTCGTCCTCAAGCTGGGGCTCGAGATGAAGCTGCTCGGCCTCATCGGAACGGCGTCCTCAGCGATCAACACGGTCCTGAGGGTCCCAGTGTCTGCCGCCATGCCAGTCGTCGGCTACTTCAAGGTGGTGTGCGCTGGCTACTGGCTCGTCGCCGCGTCCAGGGCGCTCTACTCACTGGCCGACGCTGGGGTCTACCCCGTGGCCCTGTTCTCACTGGGGTACGTCCTGTCCGCAGCGCAGTTCGGGCTCGCGAGGGCCACCCGCGCCTCGGTAGTCGCTAGGCTGACCACTGGGGAGAGGAGGGGGTTCTTCATGGGGCTGGCGTCGTCGCTGGCCATGGCCGCCGCCTGCGTGGGCCCCCTGCTGGGGGCGGCGCTGTACGAGAGCTATGGCACGTTCACCTCCGTGTTCTACGCGTCGGCGACCCTAGCGCTCTTAGCCTCCGCCTTGCTGGCCCCGCTAATGCTGCGCGACATCAAGGGCAAGGAGGGGGCAGCCCTCGGCCTCGCCGATCAGCTCAAGGCAGCGCCCGCAGTCATCAGGCGGGGAGGGCTGGGGGCCGCCCTGATCCTATTCATGGCAGACGCCTTCGTCTGGAGCCTGACGTTCAGGTACGTGCCGATATACCTGGCTAGCCACCTGGGAGCCACCCCCTCGGACCTAGCCGTGCTGAACCTGGTCTCGACGGCCGTCAGCGCCGTTGGCCTGGTGTCAGCCGGCTACGTGTCGGACAGGCTCAGGAGGAGGGCCCCCTTCCTCGTCGTCTCAGAGCTGTGCGGCGTAGCTTACTTCTCAGCGATCCTGGCAGCCAGCGACCTGACGCTTGCCTACGTGGCCTACGCCTTCATGGGCTTCGTGATAAGCTTCTGGAGCCCCGTCGCCTCAGCCTATGTGACCGAGAGGGCTGAGAGGACCTCGAGGGACATGGTGCCCATAGCGGTCGGGGTATGGATGCTCCTGACCTCGCTAGCTAGGACTCCGGGCGGCTTCGTGGGCGGCGTGCTGTACGACATCAGCCCGCGCTTGCTATTCGGAGTCGTCTTAGCGATGCTCGCCGCACTAACGGCCCTGATGGCCCTCCTCCTGAGGGACTGAGCGCATCGGGCTCTTCCTCACCACGCCTGGCGGGTCGCTGACATGTCTCCACAGTCCCCTGCCGAAGCTCAGCACCACTATGCCTAATTCATCTATTGTGACATCGGTTATCAGCGGCTCCCTCAGCCCCCCAAGCACCGCTAGGTCGGCCACCACTCTCGATAGCACGCTGCCCTCGTCACTTAACAGCTCGAGCTCCACAGAGCTAGGCAGTAGTAGGGCGCTGCTCTCCCCAGAGGCCTCCTCGACTGAATACAGCTCCGCTCCGACAAGCGGCCATAGGCCGAGCTCCTCAGCCAAGCTCACGTCAACAACCAAGCAGGGCCTGGGACTCTCGGCACCCCCGTTAGCTAGAACCACTAACTCCTTAGCAGGCCCACCCCGCTTAGGCCTGACCCTCAGCTTCACCCTCACGACCAACTAAGACACCCAGCCTCCTCTTCAGAATGAGCCTGCCCAGCCTCAGCCTGCCCTGCCTGCTGTACTTCACCCTGCCCTCAGCTAGCATCTCGAGAACCTCTCTGTCCACCCTCACCCACTCGCTCTCGCGCATCTAGCTATTAGGGCTGCGCGGGCCCTTATATCAGTTCCCCGAGCCCCAGGATCTCAGCCGCGTTCCTCCACAGGACGTCCGCCAGGGCCCCCTCCTCAACTCTCAGGCTGGCCAGCAGCTTTAGGAGGTCGCACCTCGGCGAGAAGTAGTCGATGGCGTCGCTCCCGTACAGCAGCCTCCTGTGGTGCTCCCTCACGAACCGCCTAGCGTTCTCCAAGTCCCTGGCCAGCGCGTTGTAGCCTGAGTGGGCGGAGAGGTCGGCGTAGACGTTGTCGCACTCGCCCAGTATGCGCTCGACGTACCCCCCAGGCTCCACCCTGCCCTTGGGGTAGCTGATGTCCGCTGGAGGCACCTCCCTGCTCTCCCAGTACGAGGGGTCGGCGTCAGCTGAGATCTCCCTCCACCAGCCCGGGCCGTGGGCTATGAACGTGGTGCTCGAGTGCTCCTTAGCCACCCTCTCGAACGCCCGTATGTCGTAGTTGTATCGGTTATCTATGTGGAGTAGGACGGGGACCTCGAGCCTGGCGCAGAGGTCGTAGACCCTCCTCAGCACTGGGTGGTCGACGCGCACCCTGCACTTGACCTCGCCGACGCCCCTGCAGCCTAGCTCCCTCACGTGACGCTCTATCTCCCCCAGGAGGTCGGGGCGCCACGGCTCGAACCAGCAGAAGGGCACGAACAGCTCTGGGAAGAGCTTGCAGACCTCCAGGACGCAGCTGGTGGGGATGTAGAAGCCCTCGTCCTCGAGGTTGTCGATGCTGGCGACCGGCATGAGGACCGCTACCCTGACGCCGCGCCTCCTCATGTGCCTGACTAGCTCGACGGCCGTCAGCCTGCTCCAGAAGCCTGCCAGGCCCACAGTCCTGTACCTCCCGAACTTGGCCACGTGGGCGTGGACGTCAATTATGGGGACTCCGACTACGGGGGGCTGCGAGCTCACGGGCTCACCCCCTCTGGGCCCTCTCCCTCTCCTCGGCAATTCTCTTCACCTCCCTTATCGCCTCAAGGTTCTCCTTGGGCGTGGCCCTGAGGGAGAAGAAGTAGAGGCCGTCAGCGCCAGCCGCGAGGGCGTAGCTAGAGGCCTCCCTCACGTCCTCGGGCGTGGTCTCAGCGGCCCCCTCCACCCTCGCCGAGTACAGGCCCACGTAGAGCTTGACCCTGGCCGGGAGGAGGAGCCTGGCCTTCTTGGCCTCCAGGTAGGCGACGTAGTGCGGGAAGCCCTCCCTAGCGAGCTCGTCCACGCTGGTAGGCAGGTCCAGCCTCAGGTGCTCCGCTAGGAAGGCCACCACCCTGGGCTCGTACCCGCTCCCCAGCTCGCCCGCTACCTCCTTAAGGTAGCTGGCCTCCCACGCCCCCATCCTCTTGGTGTAAACCATGGGCTTCGCTGAGTCCAGGTGCCTGCCGAGCAGCTCGTAGTCCTGGCCAACCATCCACGAGATGCTGGGGTAGAAGAGGTCGGCGCTCAGCTCGACGCCGGTGCCAGCCTCCTCCAGCGCCGACTTAACCTCGCCCACGAACTCGGCTATTGACTCGGCCCTGAACCTCAGCCACGCCGCCAGGCTCGGGTGCTTGACGAACGCCCTCACCAGATCGAACGAGTTGGTGTAGAGGGCCTCCATCCTAGAGAGAGCGCCCGGCGACGTTGCCCACTCGGAGAAGGCCGCCCTGACGTCCCTCAGCACCGAGCCCCAGTCGAGGCCGCGCTCCTCAGCCCTCCTCCTGCAGGCGTCGCAGTAGCAGTACTTGCAGGCTAGGAGGTGCAGGGGCAGGTGCCTGCCCCTCCTGCTCCTCTTGTACCTGACGTAGTCCAGCTCGACCTCGGCCACGTCGTAGTTGGACGCTATGTCGTACACCACAGCCCTCAGTAGCCTCCTCACGGCGCCCTTGTTTAGGCACATTGCCCCGTCGTGGGGCCTGCCCTCTGGGTCTACCTGCCTGAGGTCGGGCCTGCCAGCGCTTAGCTCGGGGTTGTTCATGCAGACGACGGTGGCGGTCACCTCGACGCCAACCCTGCTGGCCTCCCTCACGAAGTCCCCGAGGACGTCGCCCGCGAACTTGGGGGCGACGGGCAGGCCCTCGTACAGCCTCTCAGTGAGCCTGAAGTACGCCCTGTTGGAGAGGACGAAGAGCGACGCCCTGTCGATCTCAAACCTGTGGAGCACCTCAGCGACCTCCCTGGCCCCAAGCTCCTGGACGTCGCTAGCGCTGAGCCAGACCCCCGTCAGCACCATGAGGGCACCGAGTAAGGTAGGGGGCGAACAGTTATAACAGTTGGCGCTGCTAACGCGCCGTGAGACATAGGGACAGGCTCGTGGCGGCCATCAGCCTAGAGGAGCTTGACAGAGTCCCCGTGGTGCCTAGGGTCACCGCCAGGTTCCTCCCGTGGCTGTACGGCAGCGCGTCCTGGAGGGCTCAGGTCAGGGCGGCGCTCGACTTCGGCTACGACGCCTACGTGGTAGTCGCGTTCCCAGAGGTCGACGACCCACTAGTGGAGCTCTTCGCCCCCAGGGAGCTCCCCCCGTGCTACAGGCACGCGTCACAGGAGATCCGGGAGAGCCCGGCTGGCCCCTACGTCAGGGTGGAGAGGATATTCAAAACCCCGCTGGCGAGCTGAGGGAGGTGAGGCTGGTGCCGAGCGATCGCGAGCTCGCCAGGGTAAGGCGTGAGTACTCCTCCATATGCCCGCCCAACTGGGTCCCCGAGGGCTTCCCCTACATAAGGGAGCACCTGGTCAGGAGCGAGGCCGACATAGACAAGGTGGAGTACCTGATCCCAGACCCCTCAGCCGTCGGCCTGAGGCCGCTAGTCGAGGCGTGTCGAGGCGTGGGCGACGCAGGGGTCGTGGCCGTCTCGCTCTCGTCGCCGTTCACGTGGCTCGCCCACCTGCTGGGGCTTGAGAGGGCCATGGTCATGCACTACCGCAGCAGGGGCTCGCTGGTGAGGCTCAGGGTGCTAAACGAGCTGACGCTAGCTGAGGCCGAGCTGGCGGCAGGGCAGGAGTCGACTTGGTGTACGTCAGCGGCTGCTACTCGTCCCTCAGCGTGGGCTGGGAGCCGAGCGTGGAGGGAGCTGTTCAAGCCGCTGACCCGCGAGCAGGCCTCCAGGGCCCACGAGCTGGGCCTGTGGTACCACTGCTACGACGACGGCAGGTGCGCCGACGTGCTCCTGGACGTCGCTGAGTGCGGCGCCGACGTCCTGTCCACCTTGGTCCCGCCGTCAGGCGACGTCGACCTAGCTGAGGCCAAGAGGCTGGTATGCGGCAGGGTGTGCCTCAAGGGCAACGTGGACATAGAGGCGCTCAGGCGCGGGGCGCCGCGGGACGCGGTGGCTGAGGTTCGCAGGGTGCTGTCGCAGGCGGCCGAGGGGGGCGGCCTGACCCTCTCGACGAGCGACTCGGTGCACGCCTACACGCCGCTAGAGAACTTCAGGGCGATGGTGAGGGCCGGGGTCAGGCTCGGGAGGTACCAGGCCCGAGAGATAGCCTCCTCTCGACCTCGACCCTGAGGAAGGTGCTGAGCGTCACCGGGGCCCCGAACTCCCTCCTGATCAGCGCGTTCAGCTCGAAGTCTGGGTCTAGCAGCAGCAGGGCCATCGTGCTCCTCGGCTGGGGGACCCTGACCACCAGCTCTCCTCCAGCATCGGAGTACCTCACCCCGTGGAGGGACAGCAGCGCCCTGGCCTCGGCTAGCTCAGCCCCCCTCACCGCGTACTCCCGCTCCTCGCGCGACATCTCGCTCTCCTCGAAGGCCCTCCTCATCCCCTCGAGCCTCTCCCGCCCCTCCACGGCTAGCCTGGCGGCCTCGGCGAGGGCTAGGTAGTGTATGGCCACCCTGTCGGAGAGGAGGTACTCCCCCAGCCCGACGCCCCACGTCTCGACAAGCAGCTTGGCTGAGCCCTCGTAGGGCAGGTGCGAGCCGAGGGCGGTGGGCCTCACCACCAGCTCCTCGCCAGCCCCCACGCTCCCGCCGGTGAAGTGCCTCTCCTTGAGGCGCCAGTGCCCCAAGCCCTCTAGCCTGACGGCCCTGGCGACGCGGCTGAGCAGCTCGCTGGACACAGCCTTGACCTCTGGGTGGACGCCCCGGTAGGGGGCGTCGGTCATGGTGAGCATGAAGTCCTCGGGCCACAGCGGGGGGTAGTTGCCCTTGTAGTAGAACTCGTGGTGGTCGAGGACTACGTGGGGGCTTAGCTCCGTGGCCAGGGCGTGGAGGAGTCTCGTCTCCCTCAGCCTCAGGCGCATCCAGTCCCTGTTGATGTCGTAGCCCAGCGAGTCCCCCCTCGCCTCGCTGAACACGTTGGCCCACGACGGGCGGTGCCCAACCCTTCTCGACAGCTCGTAGTACAGCTCAGCGCCATCCGGGTTCGCGACTGGCACTACGTGGACGGTTACGGATCTCAGCACGTCGTCGGCCCACAGCCCCCTATCCCTGAGCGAGCCCGTCAGCAGGTCCAGGAGGAACAGAAGGGAGGCGTTGGTGGGGGCTGGCTCGTTGCCGTGCATCCTGCAGACAGATAGCACCCTGATGGGGCCCCTCCCCACGCTCACGGCGTAGATGGGCCTGCCGCCCTCCGATACGCCCAGCCTCCTGACAGAGGCGCCCAGGCTGGACAGGGCCGACAGGGCCTCGCTGAGCACCTCGGGCCCAGCGATCCTGTGGAGCAGCGCCCGCCTCAGCTTAGCGAGCTTAGCCGCGCTCATGGCCTCCGCCTCAGCAGCAGCGCTATGGCCAGGGCGGCGGCTGCAGCCGCGGGGCACATGACTAGTAGCCAGAACCTGATGGGGCTCTCAGAGCCACCGACCTCCTGGCGCACTAGGGCTTCCACCCTCTCTGAGAAGCTCCTCAGCGCGCCCCTAAGCTCCCGCCTCGCCAGCAGCGAGTCGACGTTGAACAGCACCACCCCGTACACGCCCTCAGCCTTAGCGGCGGCCTCCAGCTCCTCAGCCATAGCCCTGGACGTCATCGAGCTAAGGTACGCCCCCACGCCCGCGTACACTGGCCTCACGTTCCCGCTAGCCCCCACGGCAGCCGCCAGGTACTCCTTAAACTTGGCCGGGGACGAGGTGTAGGACATTATGACCGCGAAGTCCACGAGCCCCTCCCTGAGCCACCCTGCCCAGTCCTGGCAGTACTCCTCCCTAGCGACCGCCGGGTCGGGCATGACGGCGACTGACACCCTGAGGCTGGGGCTCACGGACTTGACGGCGTCCCTAACGCGCCTCACGACCTCCGACACCCTCTCGGCGACGTACTCGCGGAAGCCCGCTGGGTCCTGGGACGGGTCTAGGCCGCGCTCCTCCCTGAACCTGGCCTCGGAGACAGGCAGCTTGGTGACCCCCGCTGGCAGCCTTATCCTGTCGAGCTGCACGCCGTCCACGTCGTACCTCCTCACGATCTCCGCGACCAACCTGACTAGGTACTCGACGTACTCCTCGGCTGACGGATCCACCCAGCCCATGGGCTCGTCGTTCTCGCCCCTGACGGCCCATTCTAGGTGCTCCGCCAGCAGGGGGCTGGGCTTGGTCTCGCCCTCAGACAGCGCGTTTACGTAGACGTGGACGCTCAGCCCCAGCTCCCTGGCCCTCCTGACCACGTAGTCCAGCGGGTCCCAAGAGTACTTGGGGCTGAGGGGCGCGAGGCTGCTGTTGTAGTAAACGTAGCCCCACGGGTCCTTGGCTAGGAAGAAGACGGTGGTGACTCCAGCCTCCCTGAGGGCCCTGAGCGCCTCGTCGACCTGCCTCTCCCACTCGCTCCTCTCAGAGCTCCATCGCTCCGAGTACACGCCCCACCAGGCCGCTACGCCGAGCACATCGCCAAAGCCGTACACCCTCTGGGCCACCCTCAGCCTGAGCTCGCGGAGCCTCGCGTAAGCGTGCCTGCCCGGGCAGGCCGTGCTAGCGTAGTCCCTGTGCCCCCTTATGTTGCCCAG
>CAZCFI010000042.1:0-15913 GCA_964497915.1 uncultured Thermoproteales archaeon | reverse complement strand
AGCCGACCTGTAGCAGGCGTCCAAGATCCTCATGACGTTTAGGTTCTCCCTGCCACTCGAGATGGGCTCCGCGTCTCGCCTTATGCAGTCGACGAAGTGCAGCAGCTGGCGCTTTAGGGCCTCGAGCCACAGGTCGCCCCTCATCTCCTCCTCAACCACGACGGTGCCGTCGGGCTTGGCGAGCACCAGCTTATCCCAGCTCGCCACCAGGTAGCCCTCAGTCCCGTGCACGGTCACCCTCTCCTCGTTGGGCGCAGTGGCCCAGCTCACGGTTATGCGGCCGACGCAGCCGTCGGGGTACCTCATGGCCACTACTGCCGTGTCCTCGGTCTCGTAGTCGAACGGCAGCGCCTTGATTGCGCCCAGCAGGCAGTAGACCACCTCGGGCACGCCCTTGTACCAGTAGGTGAGGTCGACCGTGTGGTAGCCAGCGTCCAGCAGCGCGCCGCCCCCGGACTTCTCCCTGACCCCCCTCCAGCCGAGCGTCGGCCTGCCCCACCTAAACGTGTAGTCGCCCCTCACGAGGAAGATGTCCCCTAGCTCCCCCCTGTCTATGAGCTCCTTGGCGTAGGAGAAGGTCCTCGCGAACCTCCTCTGAGTGGCCAGCATCAGCTTGATGCCAGCCTCCTCGGCGACCCTGACCACCTCCCTCGCCTCCTCCAGGCTCCTGGCGAGCGGCTTCTCCTTGAGGACGTGGACCCCCCGCGCGGCCGCCTCCCTCACCGCTGGGAGGTGGAGCCAGTGCGGCAGGGCCACGACCACGAAGTCCAAGCTCACCCTCCGCAGCATCTCCCTGAAGTCAGTGAAGGCCTCAGCGCCGAGCTCGCGAGCCAGCTTGGAGAGTAGCTCCTCATCGACGTCGCACACGGCGGCGACCTCCACCTCCCTGCACGAGGTCATGGCCTTCAGGTGGAGCTGCCCCATGCCCCCAGCCCCGATCAGGGCCGCCTTAAGCCTCCCCATCGGCGAGCACCGGTGTGGCGTGAGCGCTCTCGAGATATAACGCTTGGCTCACTTACGCAGCTCGTACACTCGGAAGAACGGGCCCGCGTACACGAGCCTGGCCCATGGGGGAGGAGGGGGGGACCTCCTGTCGACTAGGAGCAGGACCCTGACCCCTGGAGGCGCCTCCCAGGGGTGCCGCACGACGTCGTCGGTCAGCGTCTCGAGCCAGTACCTCAGCCTGGGGCTCGCTAGCCAGACGGCATCGCTGGCCTTGGACACCACCAACTTGAGCTCCTCGTAAGCTGGCGGCGGGATGCTGGGCCTCGGCACGTGGCCGCCCACGACCGAGAGGTGGGCCAGGACTGCTAGCGCGACTAGCAGCGTCGCTGCCGCCCAGCGCTCCGAGGGGGCTAGGCGGGCTGCTAAGGCGCTCAGCATCAACGCTAGCGGGACGCAGGACATCAGGTTCAGCCTGAACAGCAGCTGCGGGGACAGCGGCGCTAAGTTGAGGAGCAGGGCCATCGCTGCACTAGCCAAGGTAATGCTCGAGCGGGCGGGGCTGCGCAACCCGCGGGCGGCCAGCGCGGCTAGGGGGGCTAAGAGCACGGGTGCGGCCACCCTAGCGGCGCTAACTGGGGCTGGGGGTGGCCCGGCAGGGTGTGCCGCCCTCGAGGGAGAGCTTAGCTCCGCTAGCAAGCTCCTGACCTTCATTATGTCGCCCCCCGTGAGCTGCGGGGCCAAGAACAGCGCAGCGGTCACTGCTCCCCCTACCCCGAGTACGATGCCCGTGATCCTGAGGGGGCGCGCGCTCCGAGGGCCCGTGGCGAGGTATATGAGCGAGGCTAGGCTGGCGTAGGTCAGCAGCGTCCAGAAGTCGAGGATGTGGGTGAGGGCGGAGAGGAGCAGGGCGCTCGCGTAGAGAGCGGCCGCAGTCCTTAGCCGCAGCTCCCCCTCAAGCCCCTTAAGCACTGCCCACAGCCCTAGGTTAAGCCAGAGCAGGCCAGCTGCGTTCTTCATGAAGTCGCCTAGCATCCTCAGGACGTAGAAGGACAGGGAGTAGGCGAGCGACGATAAGGCCGCTACCGCTCTCGAGCCCGCGACCTCGCGCATAAGGTAGTACGCGGGAATCACGGACAGGGCAGTGAGCACCGAGGTCGCGACCTTGACCGCCAAGAAGGTGTCCCCGAGCAGGGCGGCTAGGGCCGCCATGGCGTAGAAGGCTAGCGGCGGGTCTGGGTACTTGAGGCAGCCGTATCTTAAGATGTGGCTGACCTGGACGGCGTAGTAGGGGCCGTCGATGCCGGGGAGCAGGGGGCACCTAAGTAGCAGCAGTAGGTACGCCGCCAGGCTCGCTGAGAGCGGCAGCGCCCACGTTGGGTCTCTGAGCAGCGCGGGGAGGGCGGGCTGAGTACTGCCCTTTAGCCCTCCTTGCGCGTCGCGAGGCGCGGCGACCATGGGCTCCCCAGCGAGCATGTCGGCACCTCTTCTTTTACCTTGACGGCGCCCTCAGCTAGGCCACCATGGCAGCGCCACTCCAGGAGCAGCGGCCCTTGGCCGCGCGGCTAGCGAATCGACTTGCGAGCGACTCTGCCACCCTATGGCTTGATTATCACCTTGAGTATCCCAGGCTCCTTCCTGTCGATCCTCCGGAACATCGCTGGGACCTCGTCCAGCGGTATGGTGTGCGATATTATGGGCCTCAGCCTGAGCCTCCTCGACGACACTACCTCGACTGCTCTCTCAAACGTGTAGGGGCTCCTGTAAGAGGCCACGATGGTCAGCTCCTTGTCGTAGAGCTCAAATGGCCTCACCTGCCAGACCGCGTCCTGCGGCGCCACGCCGAATATCAGCAGCCTGCCGCCCCTCCTGACGAGGCTGAAGGCCGTCTCTATCGCCCTCACGCTGCCCACGGCCTCTATCGAGACGTCGACCCCCACGCCGCCTGTGTCCCGCATTACGACCTCACGCGGATCCTCGCCTAGCGGGTTTATCGTCACGTCCGCGCCCAGCTCCTCGGCTACCCTCAGCCTCTCGTCCAGCAGGTCCATGGCGTAGACCTTCGTGGCCCCCCACATCTTGACTAGCTGGATCATCAGCAGGCCTATCGGCCCGGTCCCCACCACCGCCACCCTCTCCCCCACCTTGACCCCGACGTTGTCGAGCCCCCTGATGCAGCAGGCCGTCGGCTCGACCATGGCCGCCTCCTCGAAGGGCAGGTCGTCGGGCACCCTGTAGACGTTCCTCGCTGGCACGCAGACGTACTCGGCGTACGCCCCGTTTACGTCTACGCCCAGCGCGCGCAGCTTGGTGCAGAAGAAGTTCCTCTCGCTCATCCTGCAGTAGTGGCACTCGCCGCACGTGATGTTCGGCTCAGCGACCACGTGGTCGCCCTCGCTGACGACGTCGACCCCCTCGCCGACCTCCTCGACGACGCCCGAGAACTCGTGGCCGGGTATCAGGGGCAGCTTGACCCTCCACTCGCCCTTGTAGAAGTGTACGTCGGTCCCGCAGATGCCGCACGCCCTGACCCTCACTAGGACCTCGCCGGGGCCGGGCGACGGCCTCGGGACCTCGCCGACCCTTATGTCCCTCACACCGTGCAGTATGGCAGCCCTCACGCTAGCCATGAGGGCCTGCCAACTTAAAACCTTTAGCGCACCGATAGGCGAGCGACCAGCCAGCCCTCCTTTCAACACTTATTTTAAGCGAATAAATTTATATCAGGCGCTCTAGTACGTCTCATTAAATGGCCCGATTCAAAAGGGTAGCCCGATGCAGCGCCTCGACCTGAGCAAGTTCATGGTGCTGAGCTGGAGCCGGCTGTTTGGCGACGTGGTCAGGCTCTGCAGGGCGATCAGGGAGGACGGCTTTAGGCCTGACGTCATCGTGGCAGTCGCGAGGGGCGGCTGGGTGGTCGGTAGGATAGTCTCCGACATCCTGGGAGTCAGCGACGTGGCCAGCCTGGGCGTGAGGTTCTACGAGGAGGTCGGCAAGGCCTCGAAGAGGCCCGTGGTGACTCAGCCGCTCAACGTCGACGTGTCGGGGAGAGAGGTATTGATAGTCGACGAGGTCGTCGACAGCGGCTCGACGCTCTCCCTGGCTAAGAGGCACGTCGAGGGGCTCGAGCCGCGGGTGGTCAAGACGGCTGCGCCGTACGTGAAGCCGTGGTCGAGGGTGCGGCCCGACTACTACGTGGCAGTGGTCGACAAGTGGGTGGTGTTCCCGTACGAGGCTAGGGAGACCCTGGAGAGCATAGTCAGGCTAGCAGCGGGGGCGGGCGAGGCCCTCGCCGCCGACCTCTCAGCCATCGTCAGCAAGCTGGGCGTCAGCAGCGAGGACGCGGACTACATAGTGAGGGTGGTGCTAGAAGACGGCTAACCCGTACCTATCGACCAGCTCCCTAAGCTGGCTCGGGCTGCAGAAGACGTGCACGTTCCCCAGCTTGACCCTCCTGAGGCCGCAGGCCCTGAGCGCCTCGTAGGCCTCGACCATCTCGCTGAACCTAGGCGGCCTCAGCGACTTGAGCTTGTACTCCGGGAAGAAGGCCAGCAGCGTGACCGGGATGTCTCTGTCCACAGATGCGACGAGCTCGCCCAGCTTGCTGACCTCCTCAAGGCCCACGAGGCCCGGGATGTACAGCAGGACCACCTCGAGTACCAGCCCCGCGTCGACGGCGGCGGCTGGGAGCTCGAGCACGGTCCGGTTCCCCGTGCCGCAGAGCCTCCTGTAGACGTCCTCGCTGTACGCCTTCATGTCGAGCCAGATCGAGTCTAGGCCCGCCGACCTCAGCTCCTCCAGCACCTCGGGCACCAGGCCGTAGCCGTTGGTCTCAATGTGCACCCAGAGGTCGTCGCCGAACTCGCCCTTTATCGCCTTGAAGCACTCCACGTAAAACTCGTAGCAGCAGTACAGGTCCCCTCCCGTGAACGACACGATGTTCCTAGCGGGCCCGTAGCCCTGGGGCGACAGGACGACCTGCTTGGGGCTAATGGCCCTCGGGCAGTACTCGCCCCTCACCCCCAGCTCGACGCACGAGCCGCAGTGCTTGCAGTGGTCGCTCGCGTGCCACATAGTGGCCCTCTCGCGGGGCTCCGTCAGCGTGACCATGTCTAGGTAGATGGAGCAGATGTCGACTACGTCCTCGCTCGAGTACCACAGCCCCACCGCCCGCTGGGAGAAGTAGTAGCTGTGGCACATCTTGCAGTCGTGGTTGCAGCCCGACTGGTAGATCGAGAGGTAGTCCTCAGGCCTGCTCAGCACATAGTCATATATCAGCCTGTACCACCTGCCGCCCTCCAGCTTGACGGCTGCGGAGCAGGGCGGCCTCCTCTCGCCGTCAACCTCGATCAGGTTGCCGCAGGGCTCGTAGCCCCACCTGGCTAGCCTGCAGGCCAGGGTTCCACCCGAGAGCTTAACTAGCCTCAGGCGCTTATAGGTGGCGTGCCACGCGGCGCTGGGCGCTACGTCCTCGTCCTCAGGCTCTCAGCGGACGTCCGCCTCAGGGTCGGGTCACTGGGCGAGGTGGAGCTCCGCAGGGGGCTCTACGCCTACGTCGGGTCGGCCATGGGCCCGGGAGGCCTGGAGCGCAGGGTGCGCAGGCACATCTCTAAGGCCAAGAGGCTCAGGTGGCACGTAGACTACCTCACCTCGAGGCCGGAGTGCGCCGTTGAGGGCGTCGTGCTAGTCAGCGGTGAGGCTCAGGAGGCTGACATCGTGCGAGCCCTGGAGGGGGCTGGGGCCTCCCACCCAGTCGAGGGGTTCGGCAGCTCCGACGACCCGCGCTCGCGCAGCCACCTGCTATACCTAGGGCCTGACGGCGGGTGGCGCGTGGTCTTCAGGGCCCTCAGCGAGCTCCGCAGGCTCGGAGTCCAGTGCAGGGTGGTCTCGCCCTGCGGCCCCTTCGAACTCTCGGATACCTAAGTCCATGAGGTGAGCCGTCTTTAAGCTTATTAGCTGATGCTGAGTAATCCGTAGTGAAGGTGGGGTTATGGAAAAAGTAAAGGTTCTCGTGGTGGGGACTGGCTTCATCTGCAGGATGGAGCACCTGCCAGCGCTCAGCAAGATGCCCGACGTCGAGCTGGTCGGCATCGTGAGCAGGAGCAGGGAGAGGGCCAGGGAGCTGGCTGAGCGCTACCGCATCAAGGGCTACTACTCTGACTACGAGGAGGCCCTGGAGGACAGCGGCTGCGACGCCGTCGACGTGACGTGGCCCACCTACCTGCACAAGTACGCAGTAGTCGAGGCCGCCAAGCGGGGCAAGCACGTGATAGTCGAGAAGCCGATAGCGCTGAGGCTCAAGGACGCCGACGAGATGATACTGGAGGCTAAGAAGGCTCACGTGAAGTTCATGGTGGCCCACTGCCTGAGGTACTGGCCCGAGTACGTGACCATAAAGAAGCTGGTGGAGGCCGGCGAGGTCGGCGAGCCCAGGGTGGCCAGGGCCTACAGGCTCTCCGAGTACCCGCCGTGGTCGCCGGAGGCGTGGCACAAGTACATGAGCAAGAGCGGCGGCGTGATAGTGGACCTCAGCATACACGACATAGACTACCTGAGGTGGCTGATGGGCGAGGTCGACACGGTCTTCGCTAGGGGCGGGACCTACGGCCCGCACGGCGGCGACGCCATAGACTACGCGCACATCGTCCTAAGGTTCGAGAGCGGGGCGATAGGGTACGTGGAGGGCAGCTGGATCATGCCCAAGGGCTACGGCCTGTACACGTACTTCGAGCTAGCTGGCACCAAGGGCCTGCTGACCGTCGAGCCCAGGGCCGTGGCCTCAGTCACGGTCTACAAGCCCGGCGCGGGTAGGCAGGAGCTAGTGCCGCACTCAGACAACGCTTACTACCTGGAGCTCAGGGCCTTCATCGACTCGGTGAAGAGGGACGTGGAGCCGCCAATTAGCGGGGAGGAGGCCAAGAGGTCGCTCGAGGTCGCGCTGGCAGCCATAAAGTCAATCTACACGGGCGAGCCGGTGAAGCTCCCGCTTACTGAGGAGGTGATAGAGTGATGGCGGAGAAGATGAGGTTCGCCATACTGTCGTTCGCCCACCTCCACGCCTGGAGCTACGCTAGGGTGCTCACCGAGCTGCCTGAGGCCGAGCTGGTGGCAGTGTACGACGACGACAAGGAGAGGCTTGAGAGGGCAGTGCGCCAGTACGGCGTCAAGGCGGCGTACAGCGACTACAGGGAGCTCCTTAAGAGGGAGGACGTCGACGCCGTCATCATCACCTCTGAGAACGCGAGGCACGCCGAGATGGCGATAGCGGCCGCCGAGGCTGGGAAGCACATACTCTGCGAGAAGCCGATAGCCACCACCCTAAGGGACGCCGACGCCATGCTGTCAGCGGCCAGGAGGGCTGGCGTCAAATTCCAGACCGCCTTCGTGATGAGGTACCACGAGGCCACGGCGCACGTCAAGAGGCTGATAGACGCTGGCGAGATAGGCAGGGTCCTCGCGATAACCACGACCAACCACGGAAAGTACCCCGGGGGCTGGTTCGGCGACCCCAAGCTGGCTGGCGGCGGGTCGGTCATGGACCACGTGGTGCACACGGCTGACCTGATGAGGTGGTACACGGGCAGCGAGGCCTCCGAGGTCTACGCGGTCATAGGGGAGAAGATAAGGGCTGAGCTGCCAGTCGAGGACTGCGCCCTGCTAAGCGTCAAGTTCAGGGACGGGACCATCGGGAGCATTGACTGCAGCTGGTCGAGGCCTGACAACTGGCCCATATGGGGCGACGTGTACCTGGCCATATACGGCACCGAGGGCCACATAGTCGTCAACGCCTTCATGACGAACATCTGGGTGGCCTCTGAGGGCAGGGCGTTCACGTGGCACTACTTCGGCCCCGACTGCGACAGGGACATGATCAGGGACTTCATAAGGGCCGTGAGGGAGGACCAGGAGCCCAGGGCCACGGGCTGGGACGGCAGGCAGGCGCTCGAGATAGCCCTAGCCGCTTACGAGTCAGCCAAGAGTGGCAGGCCAGTCAAGCTACCGCTACTCGCTTAGGCCCCCCTCAAAGTGCATTTTTCTCAGGCCTATCGCTTAGCTGGCGTGGTGAGCGACTTGAGTGAGCTCTCTCGATCTGGCCCGAAGAGGGGCGCGCCGTCTTCGTCGCAGTGTACTAGCTCGCCAGCCACTGAGCCGACGGCACCTCCGTGAGCGGCAAGGGCTGCTTCCACGCCCAGGGAGCTACATGGCAACCTTCAAGTACCGCGACGACGCGCTAGACGGCGAGGTGGTCATCGAGGAGCGCGTCCTCCTCTGGACGGCAGAGCACCTGGACTAGCTCTCCGTCCACGTGCGCCTTCCCGTCTTTTGATAGGACATCGTGCTACCCGTCCTATGACCTGGGCTCGACGGGCCTGGGTGGCACCAAGCACGACTACTTGCGGCACCCCGACGGGCTGCTCGGCAGGCTCGTAGGATCGCTTTACGAGGGCGGAGCGTGGTCCGAGACCGTCCTCGTGCTGGCCTCCGACCACGGCTACCACCTAGGCTGCCGGCCTGCAGGGCCGTGGGAGCCAGCGTGCCGAACTGGTGCCGCGACCACGGGGAGCTGTGGAGCTGCCGGAGGGGCTGAGGGGCGTGGCTGCCAAGGAGGCCGAGATAATAGACGCCGCGCCGACGCTCGCCGACCTACTGGGGTGCCCTTCAAGTGCGAGGGTACCAGCCTCCTCAAAAGGCTCAGCAGTGGGGGCTGAGCGGTAGACTCGTCGACGGCGCAGGCGCCGCGGGAAGGGATTTGCTTAAGTCGGCAGCAGCAATCGCCTGCCGATGAGCTACGAGGAGGCGGCAAGGGACTTCTTGATAATACTGAGGGACAGGGTGCTCAGGCTGGGCCTGTGCCCCTCCTGCCTGGAGAAGGTGCTCAGGGAGATAGACTACCTCATCGCGGTGATCGACGAGAGGAAGCTCGAGAAGCTCAAGAGGAAGTTCGTCATACCCTAGCAGTCGCCTAGCACCCTATCAGCCTCCAGGATCAGCTCAGCGAACCTCCTCCCCTTGTCGGTCAGTGAAATTAAGCGTCTGCCATACAGGCTCCTCTCCTTTATCAAGTTGTACTTGTACAGTATCGTCAGGGCCCTGTACACGGAGGAGGACGAGACGCGGGCCTCGGCTATGAGCTCCCTGATCCCCGCCTCCCTCTTGACGGCGAGGGCCAGCACGACCTTGAGGCCCACAGAGCCCAGCTCCTCAATCATGGTCTAATGTGATGGGTAGCGCCTTTTAACACATGTTACATCGATTTCTACAGTGAATACATGAGTATCACCTGTTTCTACAAGAAAACTTTTTATCTTAAGTGCTGCACACTAGGAACAAATGGCGCGCCTCAAGGAGCGCACGTCGCCTAAGGGCGGCACCACCTGGTTCGTGATCCTCCCGGGGCTGCTCGTGACCGACAGCCTGGAGGAGGTGGCTGAGCGCCTCGGGGGGTCCGCGACTAGTCAGATCCTGGTGGGCGTCGAGCGCGCTGGCAGGCTAGTAGCCGTGTGCGTGACCAGGAGCCATAGAGCGGCCCTCAAGTTCTGCGAGAGAGCGGGCTCAAGAGGCGCTCCTCGCCAGCCTCCTAACAAGCGGCAGCGTCGCCCCGTCTAGCCACCACTGCGGCGCTGGGCCTCTCCATGGGGACTTACCGCTTAAGAGCACGACCCCCTACCCCTCCAGGTCTGACAACCTCAGTATGCGCCCCCCTATTACCCCCACGCCAGCGTCGTAGTACACCACTATGACCTCGTCGGGGCCTACGAGCTCGGCGCTCGGGTAGCTGGCGTCGCCGCCGCTGCCCGTGTATATTATCTTCTCAGCAGCCCCCTCAAAGTCCCTCCTGGCGTCCCCCAGCACCGCCACGACGTACCTGGTCACGTAGCCGCCCCTGTAGTCGCACTCGCCGTAGGTCAGCAGGACTCTGTCCTCGCTTATCACGAGCATGTCTGGCGCGTGGGCGTTTGACCTGAACATCCTCGGCTTGCCGAAGCTCCGCCCCCCGTCCTCGGAGTGCGCTATGCAGGCGTTGGCCCACTGAGCGTCGGTCCTCATGACCGCGACCAGGTGACCGCCCCCCACGTGAGCCAGGGCGGTCTCGTTGAACCCTATCGCCCTGCCATCGACCTCCTCAGCTATGACGCACTGCTCGCGCCAAGTCTGCCCCCCGTCCTCGCTCACCATGAGTACGGAGACGTACGGGTTCTCCAGGGTGAGGGCCTCGTCGGGGGGCCTAGTCTCCTCGCCAGCCTCGACCCTCGCCAGGTACCTCAGGTAGTCCTCCTTCCTCACGCCCTCGTGGGGCCTGCTGGGGTCCCTAGGCCTGTACGCCGGGAGCAGCAGCCTGCCGTCGGGCATCTCCAGGACCCTGGAGCGGGTCGCGTGCCTCACCTCGGTCACCCTCACGGGCCTCGTCCACGTGTACCCGTAGTCGTAGCTGAACGAGATGCAGACGTACCACCAGCTAGGCCTGCGCCTGGGCTCGACGACGTCGAACGTCAGGGCGAGCGTGCCGTCGGAGAGCTGGGCTAGGCACGGGTCCCTGTCGTCGTAGGGCGTGTCGATGATGACCTCAGGCTTGGACCAGCTCCTCCCCCCGTCGCCGCTCCTCACGCACATTATCCTGCCCGGCGTCGCCGAGCCGTGGGAGGGGGCCGCTCGGTAGGCGACGAGGAGCTCGCCGTTGTGCAGCCTCACGACGCTGGGGAAGAACACATTTTCCTCGTACGTCCTGCCAGCCACGATGACGTCGCTGTGGACCTCGTGGTCCGCGAGCTCTGATATGGAGTCGGAGCTCCTGCCCCTCACGACGGGCTTGGCGAGCTGGCTCTCCTTCCACCTCCACACGTTGCGCCTACTCACGGTTTCACCGGTGAAGCAGTGCAGAGGCCTCCTATAGCGGTTGCCCCGCGAACGGCACCTAGCGGAGCTGGAGCTCTAGTCGCAGCCTCTGCCACGGATCGCTAAGCCTGGCAGGGGAGCCGTCGCGTGCGCGGAGAAGGGCCTCACTCTCAGGGCTTGCGGTCGATGCACCTGCTCCTCGCGGGCGGCGTGAGGGCGTGCGCACAGGTCACGATTGGGGACATGTGCGGGCATCCGACCTAACTCGACATCGCTGAGAGGTAACTGACTTAATCAGCAACGCATTTTAAACTTTATAATGAGCTTCTTTTGAAGTTATGTCCTCGCGGCGATCATCAACTACTAGCATCAATTTTTACAAATTTAAAGTATATAAGGGATTACTTATTTCTAAACGATGAGCGTTCTAGCCGCATCAATGTGCGCTGAATTCTCTCGTAAGAGAAAACTATATATATGATCACTTTTCACTGTTCCCCGCTGCTACTATGTCGTTTGAAGAGCTAAAGGTTCAAACAAAAAGGGGGGCCACCCTCCTAGGTCTCTTCGTATCGCTTATAGGCTTCCGGCTCTTAGCCGACGCGCTTTACTTCGCCTACTACTCACTGGGAGGGCCCCGCACCTCCTGGTCGACCCTCATCTACACGTTAGCCCAGCTGATAGGCTTCGCTATACTCCTCTACGTACTTGAGAGGGAGGGGCAGCCATTCTCAAGCGTCTGGTTCGGCAGCGGAGGTCTCGGCGACTTCGCTTACGCAATGGCCTTCCTACTCTTAGCGTGGATCGCTTGGTGGCTCCTTGACACCCTCGGCGCCGCCCTCGGGATTCCTAGAGTAAAGTGGTGGGAGAGGTGGCCCGTAGCCACGCCGTTAGACGTGCTACCCATCGCCGCGTTCAGCCTAGCGGCAGCCTTCTTCGAGGAGGTATTTTACAGGGGCTACGCCATAACTAGGCTCTACTCCCTAACCGGGAACATGGCCCTAGCAGCCGCTGTATCGATCGCGTTCTTCACCATACTCCACAGCGTCTTCGGCCCAAGGGTGATGCTCTGCATGCTAGGCTGGGGGACGATAGACACCCTCTTATTCCTCTACAGGAAGAGCACTAAAGCCTCCTTCTACTACCACATAGCGAACAACGCAGTAGCCTACGTACTATTCCCGCTGCTCGGGATGTGGAGGTAATGCTAAACTACCTTCGACGCCCTCTCCGGCGCTACGGCCATTAAGGCTTCGGGCGAGGTGACAGCGGTCGTTAGGTGAGGCACAGTTGCAACAAAACGGCCCGAACACTAGGGGAGCTACTCAGGGGCAGGCTGCTGGCTAGGATAATGTTTAAGGAGGCAGAGGGGGTTTTCGGAGAGGGCCCGGAGCGAGTACCGAGCTAGGACGCGACGTACACATCATGGCTCGAACACTGCGATCTGGCTGTAGAGGCGCTAACCATTAAGAGTGGTTAGGTACTCCAGAGTGCTAAGGCAACCATTTAACGAACTCTGGCCCGTACCTCTCCATCCTTGGGAAGCGTCTTTCGTCCTTAGTTAGGAGAGATGCCCCGAACAGTATAGCAGTTGCAGCTATCATCACGTCAGCCTGAGGAGCTCTCCCCCTCCTAGCTAGGTCAATGTTAATCTCCATGGCCTTAAGCGGCAGCTCCCGGCTCGGGTAGACCACTTGGGAGAGCTTCTCCAAGACCGCCTCCTCCCTATGGTAATCCCTGCCTATGTAACAGTAACTCCAGAAATACTCGTAGAGGGCAACGTACAAGGTGTAGGCGCCATACTGGCCAGCTTCAGGAGGAGCTCCCTATCGCCTTCCTCTAAAACGTCTATGGCAACGCTCATATCCACTACCACCTTCTTAGCCATACCCCCCTCAGCCTCCTCAAGCGCCTTAGCTTCTCCCCCTTCCTCCTCGCTCAGCCCTCACTACTCAACGTACCCGAGAGCCTCAGCGGCTGGAGCCATCCTAGACAGTTCTAGGAGTCTCCTCGCAGCCTCCTCCATGGTCCGGCAGCTCATATGCTCCTAGGAGCAAGCAGCTCAGCATAGGTCTCCTTAGTGGACAGCTCTAACCTTCAACCTCTTACCCATGGCTATTAAGCATGCGAAGATGGACCCCAGTACGTGCGAGGCTGCGTAGAGCCACCGCTACCTCCCCCGCTAGGTAGTCGATGGCTCGGTCACCCCATCTGGGGCGCCCATGATGGCTGCGCACGCCTCAGTGATAAGCTGTGCCGCGAGTTACGCCATCACTGCGGCACTCCGGCGGGGCTTAGCCGCAGGGGCGGTGGGATTGCCGGGCTCCTGCTGCGTCGGCCGGAAACCTTCTCCTCACCGCTCGGTGCTGCAATGGATCGTCATCCGCGGGTTAACTAGCGCATCGGCTTTAATAAGGCTGCCCCCACTCACACTAGGGGCTGCACTTGCTCTCGCCGCGCGAGAGGGCCTACAGGGCGCTGATGGCACTACTCAGGAGCGGGGAGTCGCTGAGGCTTAGCAGGCTCCAGGAGCTCTCAGGCCTAGAGAGGGAGGCCCTGCTGAGCTACCTCTCCGCCCCCTCGCTCTCAGTCAGCGGCGACGAGGTGCACATCGTTGACAAGGCGTCGCTCGCCCTAGAGATGGCCAGGCACGGAATTCACGTGGAGGACGTCCTCCTGAGCCTCGGGTGGAGGGACGTCGAGGAGTTCTGCGCCGCTACCCTAACGAGGCTCGGCTTCAGAACCATCAGGAATCTGAGGTTCCGCCACTCCAGCGAGCGCTACGAGGTCGATGTCGTGGCCTACAGGCACCCCTTCCTGCTCTCCATCGACTGCAAGAGGGTCAGGAGGGCGAGCGAGCACCTGCTGAGGTCTGCGGCGGCGCGCCAGCTCGAGAGGACGACCGCGCTCTCCTTCGAGCTGTGGAGGTGCTGCAGCGGGCTCGAGCTGGCGAGGGCGAGGGTGCTGCTAGTCCCCGCGGTGGTGACGGTGGCCTCAGCTGGAGTTGGGGTTAGGGTCTACGAGGGCGTGCCCGTCGTCCCCGCAGGCTTGCTGGACGCCTTCGTCAGTAGGCTGGGCGAGCTCGCCGCTGGGGGCGTCAGGGCGATAGAGGTCGCGCCCCCAAGGGGCCTCAGAGCTCGCTGAGGACCCTCCTCAGGAAGTCGGCGTTGTGCCTGGCCCACCTGACGTAGTCGTCGGGGTACTTGGGCTCCCTCAGCTCGGGGTCGAACTCGACGGGGCACTCGACGACTAAGTAGTAGTCGTAGCCCGCGTCCCTCAGCCTCCTGAGTAGCGGCGGCCACTCGATGCTGCCCCTGCCCAAGTGCCTGAAGCCCGTTATGTTGCCGACCTCGACGTCGAAGTCCTTCACGTGGACGCACGCCACCATGCCCTTGAGCAGGTCTATCCAGTGCTCCGGGTAGCCCAGGTTGACTACGTTGCCTAGGTCGAGGTACGCCTTGACGCTCTCGTGGCCTATCTCCTCCACGAACCTCCTGAACTCCAGCGGGCTGTAGAGGAACTTGTTCCACACGTTCTCCACGGCTATGACGACCCCGTGGTCTCGGGCGTAGTCGGCCTGGCTCCTTATGCTCTCCTGAGCCAGCTTGTAGGTTGCGTCGTACGGCACCTTGGGGTCGGCGACTGCTGGGACCACGAGCAGGACCCTCGCCCCCAGGTCGTGGGCCAGCTCGATCCCAGCCCTCAGGTACTCCACGCCCCTCTTCCTGACGGACTCGTCGGGGCTCCCCAGGTTGTACCTCCAGAACACCCCAGTCGCCACGCTGGGGAGCTCGATGCCGTACGACTCAGCGACCTCCACCACCTTCCTCCTGAAGTCGGGGCCGAGCTTGCTAGGGTCGAAGCTCTTGTCGTCGTAGCAGAACTCGAAGCCGTCGTACCCACAGTCCTTGGCTATCCTGAGGAACTCCTCGACCATGTCCGGGGCGGCCTGGGGGGGCATGATGCTCCAGGCGTTGAGCGCTATCCTCAAGCTGACCACCGCTCTGCTGTTCGGCCTCTGCCCATATAAGCCTTGGCGGCTAGCCCTCGAACCTCTCGACGCCCCTGTCGAGGCTCCTAACGTAAATGGCCCTGAAGCCCAGCTCTCTAACAGCTCTTGTGGCGAGGCGGTGGAGCAGCTCGATTGGCGTCCTCGGGAGGGACCTGAACCTCTCGGACATTACCGTGTCAGAGGGCACGAACTGCTGCAGTACCACGCTGACCCCCTCCCAGCTACCGTGCTCGTCAACCATCTCCTTGAGCTCCCTCAGCGTCCTCGCGACGCAGCGCTCGTCGTGGAGCGTCGGCACGACGGGAACCCTCAGCTCGACGGCGCCGACGAGCTCTAGCGAGAGCTCTATGGACCTCGCGATCTTAGCGCAGTAGTCAGCTCTCAGGAAGTCGTCGAGCTGGAGGCCCACGGCCTCGGCATACCTCTCAGGGTCGCTCAGCGGGGCCTTAACGTCCATGGCAACGTGGTCTAGGAGCCCTGACCTCGCGAGCCCCTCAACCACCTGGGGATTTGAGGCGTTGGTGTCGAGGCTGGTCTTGAGGCCCGCTCGCTTGACCTCCTCGAGGAGGGCGCGCAGCCCCTCAGCCTGGAGCGTGGGCTCGCCGCCCGTCACGTGGACGTAGTCGATGAAGGGCGCGCACGCAGCCGCCATCCCGGCCAGCTCAGCAGCGTCGACTAGCTTGGACCCCTCGCCACTCACCACGTGGGAGTTCTGGCACCACGGGCACCTGAAGTTGCAGTAGGAGAGCCACACGGTGAACGTTACCGAGCCTACCACGTCGACTAGCGAGCACTCGACCCAGCCGGACACCGACAGGCGCCTACGTGAGCTCACGGGCCCTCACCGCCCCCTTACTGCCGTAGTGCACCCTGCTCGCGAACTCGGCGGCCCGCCCCCTGTTCCACAGCCTGAGGGGCCTGTAGTAGCCGACCACGCGGCTCCACACCTCGACCTCAGACCCGCACTTGGGGCACTTGCTGAGCACCCCAACCCAGCTCCTCGCGCACCTCCTGCACACAGAGATGGCTGGCGTTACGCTGAAGTATATCAGCTTCGTCTGAGTGACGAGCCTGTAGACCAGCCTCTTCAGGGCCTCGGGGTCCGGCCTCTCGTACAGGAACACG
>CAZCFI010000041.1:0-16193 GCA_964497915.1 uncultured Thermoproteales archaeon | reverse complement strand
GAGCCCTATCATCGGCAGCACGATGCTCCTTATCGTCCTGAGCCTAGTGGCGCCCAGGTTGAGCGAGGCCTCCTCGAGGGCCACGTGGACCTGCTGCAGGCCCGCGAAGACGGCCCTAGCCGTGAACGGCAGCCTCCTTATGCTGTAAGCCAGCACGAGCAGCAGGGCCGGGCCTGACGAGATGGGGTCGAGCGGGGTCCCCCTGAAGGCCGAGGTGAAGAAGTAGAAGTAGCCGACGGCGATGACCAGGCCGGGCAGGGCTATGGGGGACGTGACCAGCAGGTCCAGGAGGCCGATCCCAGCCAGCCTCGACCTGGCTATCACGTAGGAGGCCGACACGCCCATCAGCACTATCAGCACTAGCGCCAGCGACGAGTAGGTCAGGCTGTTGATCACGGCCCTGAAGACCAGCGGGTCCCTCACTATCTTGGTCACGTGGTCGAGCGTGAAGCCCTGCGGGAGCGGGCCCGTCCACTGCTCGCAGAACGCGTAGAGGAAGACCCCTATCTGGGGGAAGGCGAGGAGCACCAGTAATGGGAGGAGCAGCACGTATATGGCCGCCAAGCCCTTGAGGCCTGGGCGCCTCACCCTTATGGCCCACCTGCCCCCCCTGCTGAGCATCGCGTACTGCCTGAGGGTCACGTACTTCTTTATGCTGACGAAGGCCGTGAGGGCGAGGGCCAGGAGTATGACGGCCATGGTCGCGGCCACCGGGGAGAGGTGGCCAGTCGTCGCCTCGATGAACTTGCTCAGTATCTGGTAGGACATGAATCTCTTCTCGTTGAAGACTATCGGGCCCGCAACGTCCTCCAGTGAGAAGATGAAGACGATCGCCGCCCCAGCGGCTAGGCCGGGAAGTGAGAGGGGCAGCGTCACGGTCCTGAATAGGTGAAAGCCCCTGGCCCCTAGGTTCTCGGCCTGCTCCTCCATGCTCGGGTCTATGTTCATCATGCTGGAGAACACGTTCAGGTAGACTATCGGGAAGAACGTCATTGTCTGCGCCACGGCTACCCCCGCGATCTCGCTAATCCCGATCCTATAGGGCAAGTTGAGCACGTCGCATATCAGCCACGAGATGAGGCCATCTCTCCAGTCGAAGAGCTTCTTGATGACGAACGTGTTTATGAACGGCGTCATGAGGAGCGGCACCGTGGCGAGGATCCTGAAGAGCGTCTTCCCAGGGAAGTCATACCTAGCCATGACGAAGGCCACCACCACGCCTATTAAGCTCGCGCAGGCGGTCACAATGACGGCGTTTATCAGCGAGTTCAGCACGGCCCCGAAGCTGACCCCCTTGACCTTTATGAGTGTGATCACCTTGCCCCTGAAGGTTATGGAGGGCTTGACCTCGACGAGCTCGCCCTGGGGGGTCAGGCTGAAGTAGAGGGGGTCCGTGAATATCTCGAGGGGGTTGTACTGGGTGGCCACGTAGAGCACCGAAGCGAGCGGGAGTATCAGAAACAGGGTAAACATTAGGGTTGGGAAGGCTATCTGGGCGAGCATTGTGGCGTCAAGGTAGAAGCGCAGCGCTCGCAGCCTAGCCCTGACGCCTGCCGCGGTGAGCCCCATGGCTAGCACCTACGCTCTAGAGTGGGCGGAGCCTTATGTCTCTAATCCTCAGCCGCCCACCGCCTTGAGCTCGCTCAGGATGGCGCTGTATTTAGCCCTCGCCGCGTCGCGCCAGGCCCTCTTGAGCTTGTCCATGAACACCGGGTCCTTGGCGAACTTATCGCAGATGCCCATCGCGTACTCCTTGCTGAAGAGCACCTTCTTGCCGGTCTGGGGGTCGACGAACTCCAGGAGCGAGCCAAGCCTGTCGACGTACTGCTTGAACTGCTCATCGGAGATCTTGCCCTCAAAGTAGAGAGCGAGCAGCTCCTTCCAGACCTGCTTCAGCTCCTTGTTGAGCTCTATCAGCGTCTCCTTGAAGTACCACTGCATGACCATCTCGTAGAGCAGGGCCTCGGTGTCGTTGAACTGCATGGCCTCCGTCCTCAGGGTCTTCTGGTAGGCCTCCAGCAGGTCGCTCCTCTTCTTGCCCTCAGGGGTCTCGAAGACCTTGGGGTTAGCTGGCAGCCTGTTTATGCTGGGGTCCAGCCAGACCTTCTGCCCCTCAGTGAGCACCCAGGCGATGAAGGCCTGGGCCTCTATCGGGTGCTTGGAGTTCTTGACCAGGGCTATCGGGTCCCCGTTGACGATGCTCTCTCCCCTCGGTATGATGTACTCGCACTTAGGGTTGCTGAGCCTGGCGGTGTAGCCGTAGAAGTCAATGGTGATGCCCACCGCTACCTCGCCCCTTATCACCGCGTCCCTGACGTCGCCGCTGCCTGCGTATATCTCGGCGTTGGCCGCCATCAGCGTCAGGATCTTCCAGCCCTCCTCCCACCCGTACCTCTGGAGTATTATCTCGTACATCCTCGTGTTGCTCGTGCTAGCAGTTGGATCCGCTATGCCCAGAGCTGGCTCGCCGAACTTTATCAGCACCCCGCCCAGCTCAGGCGAGGCGAGGTCCCTCCAACTCTGCGGCACGGAGATGCCGTAGTCGCGCACCCTGTCGTGGTTCACGGTGAAGCCGAAGCTGGCTATGGCGGCTGCCACCCAGTAGACCTTCCCGTCCTTGCCGACCCTCTTCATCGGGACGCCGACTATCTCGTCGGGGATCTGCTTGATCGCCTCTAAGACCTCCTCGCTGGTCAGCGGGGCGAGCAGGCCCTCCTTGTACAGGTAGTCGAAGAGCGTGGGGCCGCCGCCCCACGCCACGTCAGCCCTGCCAGCCTCTATGTACTTCTTCCAGAGGCCAGAGGGTATGACTATGGTCTTTATGTCAACTATGTTGTACTTCTTGGCGACCTCGCTCTTCAGGAATAGGTCCCTAGTCTTGATGAGTATGTCGCTTGGGTGCCTCGAGATTATGGTGAGAGTGATGGGCTCCTTGGGCTGCTCTGGCGGCTGCTGGGGCTTGGGGGCGAGCTGGGAGTAGAGTACCAAGGCGGCGACCGCGGACGCTCCTATTATGGCGGCTATCACCACCGCCAGCCTAGTGCTCAACCCCATGCCAGCCACCTTACTAGTAGACTGAGCCACCTCTAAATTAACCTCTCTCTCAGGGTTGGGGGCTCAGCGGCAGAGGTAGGGAGCGCCTTGCAACTTCGAGCGTTACATAAAAATAGCGGTAGGCCTCTACAGTCACGGAAGTTTGTGGGGCGGTGATGGGCATGAAGAGGGCCATGGTTGCGCTCGCTGCGCTGCTTCTCCTCGCCTCAGCGCTCCCCTCAGCGGCTGCGCCCGTCGGCATCCCCATACTCATCGACCTGAGCCACGGCCAGCCCTCCTCGGGCATAGAGATCATGATGAGGGTGGTCCCAGAGGCCCAGTGGTACATCTTAGTCAAGAGCGAGGAGGATAAGGAGGCGCTGCCCCCGCTCGTCAAGAGCCTAGCCCACGACATAATAGTGGGCGACTTCTCGACGATAGACCTAGAGAAGTACAGGATCCAGATGGTAATCGTCGGGCAGCCCCAGGCCCTGTTCACCCCCGAGGAGGTTAGCGCGATAGTTGCCTGGTTCACGAAGTACCCAGGCAGGGCCATATGGCTGGCCGCTGACAGCGACTACCCGGCGCAGGGCAGCGAGACGGCCCAGCAGGCAGTCAACATGGTACTCGAGGCGCTCGGCGCTAAGATCAGGATGGACTACGTGTCGATAGAGGACGAGGAGAGCTGCGCCATAAAGACCTACAGAGTGCTGGGCATAGTCAACCCAGACCCTGAGGTCGCCGTGCTCGGCTACGCCTGCGACAAGGTGCTATTCCACGGGCCGGGCGGCATCGCCTGGGTCGACGAGGCTGGCAAGTGGCATGTCCTCACCAGGGAGGACAAGCCGGAGAACGCCTACATAGTGGTGACGACGACCAGCAAGGGCAAGGTGGCCGAGCACCAGGCCGAGCCCACTGGCATAAGCGGCAAGGCGTACGTGCCCGGCGAGTACGGGGTCTACACCCTGATGGCCGTTGAGCTAATAAAGGTCGGCAAGGGCTACGGCAGGGTAGTTCTCAGCGGCGAGTCCCCGTACGGCGGCTACCAGCCGCTCACGACCTGGATGTACTACGGCTACGTGGTGAGTGGGCCTCAGTTCGTCAGGAACGTGATACTGTGGGCCACCGGCTACCTAGGCGAGCTCAAGGCCTACGGCAAGGTCCTCGAGGAGGTCTCCAAGAAGGTCTCCGAGGAGGTCGAGCCTCTCAAGGGCAAGTTCTCTGAGTACGACAGCAAGATAGCCTCCGTGAGCTCCACGGCCACCGGCGCCATGGGAGCTGGCGTCCTGGGAGTCATATTAGGCCTCGTCGCCATAGTCCTAGCCCTCAGGAAGAAGTAGGCCAAGAAGTACAAACCTAACTTCTTTACTGCTCGCCTCAGCCAGGCTCTGTCAGACCCTACCTAGACGTGAGCCTGACCACCGCGAACATTAGCACCGACAGAGCGGTCAGGTAGGCCGAGGTGAACATGGCCGCTGGCAGCGCCAGGGACTCGACCATGTTGACCACTAGGACCGGCACCGTGACGTCCCTGCCCATCACCAGGAACGTGGCCCCGGTCTCGCCGAGGGAGTGCGCGAAGGCCAGCACAGCTCCCGCCACGACGCCCCTCTTTATCAGGGGCAGAGTCACAGTCTCAGCGACCACGTAAGGGGAGGCGCCGAGGGTCCTCGCCACGTCCTCCAGCCGCTCGGGGCCAACGCTCTCGTAAGTGGACGCGACGGCCTCGACTACTATCGGCACTGAGAACGCGATGTGGGTCAGTATGGTCAGCCAGACGCTCGGCTCAACGCCGCTCACGTCCCTCCAGAATAGGAGCGAGGACAGGCCTAGGGCGCTGGTCGGGATCACGAGGGGGACCCTAAGCAGGGCCCTCACGAGCCCCCCGAGCCTCGTCCTCAGCAGAGTCAGCGTGACCAGCAGGGCTAAGTAGGTGGAGACTGCGGTCGAGACTGTGGCGACGACGAGGGACGTCACAGTCGCGCTGATGACCCTGCTCAGGTAGGAGGGGGGGCCGAGCAGCTGGTACAGCACGCCGCCCTCAGGCCTGCCCGTGTACGGGTCAGCCGCCCAGTACTCGACGACCGTGCGCAGCAGGGCCGCGAGCGGCAGGGCGACCAGGGCAATTAGCGCCAGCAGCGGCACCGCGTCCCTGAGGACGCGGAGGCACGCTGGCACTGCCCTCTCGAGCCTGACCACCGACCTCTCGACCGCAGGGAGCGCCACCCTCAGCCGCCGAGCCCTCACCACCCCCTCCACGAGCAGGACGACGCCCAGCGATATCGCCGCCAGCATCACGCTCAGCAGCACGGCTGGCTCGAGCTTAAACTCGAACACCCACCTGACTATCGCCACAGAGGCCGTTGTGCGGACGCCTGAGACCACCATGGTGGCCCCGGTCTCGCCGAGCGACCTCGTGACGGCTAGGGCGAGTGCCGACACGACGCTCGGCGCTATCAGGGGGAGGGTGACCCTCCTGAAGGTGGTCAGCGGCGCCGCCCCGAGCGAGCGCGAGACGACCTCGTACGCCCTCTCGACGCTCCCGAGGGCAGCGCTGAGCGTCTTGACCACGTAGGGCAGGGTGAGGGCCACGTGCACTAGAACCACGAGGACTGGCACCCCGATGAGCGGCAGGGTGGCGTCGCTGCTCACGACGCCAGACCACGCGATGAGGGTCGCGAAGCCGAAGCCCGACGTCGGCAGGACGAGGGTTAGCGTCGCCAGGTCCTCGACCAGCCCCCTCCACCTGGAGGGGCCGCGCGACGCCAGGTGGGCTAGCGGGAGGCCGAGGGCCAGGTCAACTACCGCCACGACCAGGGCCACTCTGAGGGACAGGCTCAGGTAGCTGAGCGCCTCCAGCCAGTAGGCGCACCCCAGCCTCGGGTTGAAGAAGACGACCTCGACTAGCCTCCTCCAGTTTGCAACGGCAGCCGCCACGACGTAGAGCGCTGGCGCCAGCACGAGCACCAGCGTCGCCGCGGCTGCGGCAGCTATCAGGGCCGCCCTGGCGGCGGATAGCGCGGCCTTGTACCGGGGCACAGGCTCACCCCCTCTTGACCTGAGGCCAGACCTCGAAGATGGCCTCGAGGACCTCGCCCCTCGGCGGCTCGAGCACTGGCACGTCAGGCTTCAGTGCGACTCCGTTCCTCTCGCAGAACACCTCGACGTCTAGTGGGACGGACGGGTTGGCGGGCCTGAAGCCGTGAGCCTGGGCTCGCCTCTGGGCCTCGGGCTGCAGCAGGAAGTTGAGGTACTCGAGCGCCGCGAGCCTCTGCCACGGCGTGACCCAGCTGGCGTTGAGTATCACGAAGGGGTGGTCGCTCATCAGCGTCCCGAGCCTGGGGTAGATGGCGATTAGCCTCTCCCCCCACTTAGCCTTGGCCTTGGCCGCGTGGTCTATGACGACGCTCTCGTACACGCCGAAGAACGTTATGGCGCTGGGCCCCCCCTCGACGGCCCAGGCGCCGAAGAAGCCCGTGCTCTTGCCGTACCTCACGGCCCTGCTCTCGATGGTTCTGACGAACTCCATCACCGTCTCGTTGAACACGTCCGCCACCGTCAGCTCGCTCGGCCTCTTGCCCGCTGCCTCGCAGAACTCCAGCAGCACGACCATCGCGCCCCCGTTGCTCAGCAGGGGGTCAGGGTGCCCCCACTTGAAGTCGACCCCTCCCTTGGCCAGCTCGTAGAGGTCCCTGAGGCACGTGACGTTATGCCTCAGCGCAGCGCTCTCCCAGCCAGCTATCACGACTGGGGACATGACTAGGGGAACCCACTCAGCCGCTATGTCCCCCCCGCCGTGCAGCTCGCGCCACTTCTTGTTGAGGTAGGGTATCCAGATGCTCGACGCGGGGCTCCAGACAGTCGGCTTGACGGTGCCGTGGAGTATCAGGTGGACGGTCTCGTGGCTGCCAGCTGGGATCAGCACCACCCTGACGGCCACGTTGTACCTGGCCTTGAACCATTCCTCGAACCTGGGCGTGACCTCCTCAAGCCAGCTCTGCTTCTCGCTGGAGTAGAGGACCACGACCTCCACGCTCTCAGGGGCCTGGGCGAGCTCGCCGCCAGCGCCGCCCCGCGGCCTGTAGTAGGCTGAGAGGGCCGCGAAGGCTAGGAGGCCCAGCACGAAGCCGGTGTACAGCATCAGGTAGCCCTGCCTGGGGACCAGCCTCGCCACGCGGCGCACCCCTGTAGCTTAGGGGCGGGGGGCCTATAAGCTCACCCTACGGACTATATGGAGGGGGCGCTAGACTATGGAGGTGGCTCACGACATCCTCACGGCCACCTCTCTGAGCCTGTCGCACGTGTCCTCGCACCTGTCAGCCACGTTCTCAACTGCGTCTAAGAGGAACGCGACCATGATGGCCACGCCGGGGGGCAGCTTTGAGGAGGCGGTGATGAAGTCGCGCCTGGCCTCCTCGTAGAGCCTGTCGACCTCCTCCTCCAGCCTCTCCACCTCGTCGGATACCTCCACCACGTAGCGGGGGCTCTCGAAGACCGCCTCGAGGGCGCTCCTCACTCTGCTGGCCGCCCGCAGCGCTACCTCGGCCATGGCCCTGCAGTGAGCCTTCACGCTGTCCGGCACTTCGTGGCGCATCAGGACGGCGGCTATCCTGCACGCCTCGTGCGCCCAGTCGGCTATCCAGTCGGCCTCCCTGACGGTCCTCAGGAGGCTGCTCCTCTCCTCGGGCTCCAGCACTCCCCCCATCAGCGTGCTCACTATCCTCCTCCTGAGCTCGTCGGCCTCCCTCTCCGTGGCCGACGCCCTGTTGAAGGCCTTGGCCACGGAGTCGAGGTCTCCCTCGCGCCACGCGTCTAGCAGCTCGAGGAGGCTCGAGACGGTCTCCGTCACTAGCCTGGCGTGCTCCCTTATCAGCCTCTCGAGGCGCTCCCTCCTCCTCATCGAGAACCAGTCAGCGACGCGGCCGCTGGAGTGGTCACTCATACGCCACCGCCCTGCTCAGCCCCTCCTTGGGGTACTCGAAGGCGATAGCCCTATCCCACCTGACCCTTAAGTATATTTCACCGCCGACCTCAAAGGCCTCGGTGGGCGGGGACTTGGCGACAAGCTCTACGCCGCACTCCAGCCTGACTGAGTACCTGACGTAGCTACCCATGAAGGACCTGTCCAGCACTTTACCCCGCCACGAGCCCGGGCTCGAGACCCTGGAGAGCTCCACGAACTCGGGCCTCACCGCTACCACCACTCTCCTCCCGACCCGCCCGCGGGCTGCGCACTTGACGGCCAGGCCGCCCACGTCGACCACTAGCAGGCCGCCTTCCTCCCCCACCACCGTGCCCTCCAGGAAGTTGCACTCGCCCCCTATGAACCTAGCCACGAAGGGGCTCGCTGGCCTGAAGTAGAGCTCCTCTGGCGTCCCCACCTGCACGACCCTGCCCCTCCTCATGACGGCTATCCTGTCGGCCACGGCCATTGCCTCCTCTTGGCTGTGAGTCACGTGGATGGCCGTCAGGCGCAGGCCCTTGGCCAGCCTCCTCAGCTCGCGCCTCAGCTCGACGGCGCTCCTGGGGTCCAGCGAGCCCAGGGGCTCGTCCAGCAGGAGGAGGTCAGCCCCAGAGGCTAGGGCCCTGGCCAGCGCGACCCTCTGCCGGGCACCGAGGCTGAGCTCCCCGGGCATAGCCCTCCTGTCCAGCGCCAAGCCGAGCGCGTCGGTCAGCTCCAGCCCTATCCTCCTGACGACTTCGGGCTCCGCGCCCCTCACGCTAGGGCTGTAGGTGACGTTCTCCCAGACGTCCATGTGCGGGAACAAGTAGATCTCCTGGAACATGAGGGCGACCCCCCTCTCCTCCACCGGCAGGTCGTCGACGAGCTCACCCCCTATGTACACGTGGCCCTCATCCTGCCTGACTATGCCCGCCACCACCTTCAGCAGCGTGCTCTTGCCGCTACCGCTGGGGCCTATCACGCAGAAGTACTCGCCGTCTGCCACGCGCAGGCTCACGTCGTCTAGGGCCACAGCGTCCTCGTACCTCTTCGAGACGTGAGACAGCTCGACCTCTGGCATGTTCACACCGCCAGCGCCTTAGCGAGGCCAGCCCGCGGGTAGGGGTAGACCAGGGCCCTTCCCGGCGGCATGTGGACGTAGACAGGCTCTGACCGCCTAAAGGCGCTAGCCTCGTGGCTCGGCAGGCGGGCCACCACGGCGGCGCCGCCTACCTCTAGCTCCACGGTGGTTAGCGGGCCTAGGAAGCGCAGCTCGACGACCCTGCCCGGAAACGCATTCGGCCCGCTCAGCTGCTCGCGGCTGAGCAGCAGGGCCTCAGGCCTGTAGGCGACGACCACCCTCTCGCCAACCTGGAAGCCATGGCCCTCCACCAGCAGCTCGCCGAGGCCGTTCAGCTCCACCACCAGGCAGCCGTCGCGGGCCGCCACCACTGACCCCTCCAGCACGTTTAAGTCGCCTGAGAAGCTAGCCACGAACAGGTTCGCTGGCCTCATGTACACCTCCTCGGGGGTGCCGTACTGCTGCACCACCCCGCTCCTTAGGACGAGTATTCTGTCGGCCACGGCCATCGCCTCCTCGAAGTTGTGGGTGACGTGGATCACTGTGAGGCCCAGCGACTTGGCCAGCCTCCTCAGCTCGTGCCTCAGCTCGATGTTCAGCAGCAGGTCTAGGGCGCTTAGGGGCTCGTCCAGCAGGAGGAGGTCAGCCCCAGAGGCTAGGGCCCTGGCCAGCGCGACCCTCTGCCTCATGCCGCCACTCAGCTCGTGGGGGAGTGACGACCTCCTGTGCCACAGGCCCACTAGCTCGAGGGCGCGCCTCACCCGCTCCGCCACCTCTCCCTCGCTCAGCCCCCGAGCCCTCGGCCCATAGGCCACGTTGTCATACACCGTCATGTGCGGGAAGAGGGACTGCCCTGACGGCATGTAGCTGAAGTTCCTCTCCTCGGGCGCTAGGCCGAGCACGGACTGGCCGTCCACGAGCACATCCCCAGAGTCCGGCTCGAGAAGCCCAGCTATCACCTTTAGGAGCGTGGTCTTGCCAGCGCCGACGGGGCCCGTGACTGCGACGTACTCGCCGCCCCTCACCTTGAAGGAGACGCCAGCTAGGGCCCTGACGCGGCCGAACCTCTTAGTGAGGTTAACTATGGCCAGCTCTCTCAATTAGCGGCTACCCCCTCACCTAGCACCGCCCGAGCGGATATACGCTTTGCGTAATTACTCTATGTGGTGCTATAGATTAAACGGCGCCCGCCCGCGAGTGCCTCAATTACCCGTAATCATTCCTAATCGGTAATCGGTATGAACCTTAATAATCTTTCACGGCTAATTGACGCGTGGAATGGAAACTGCAATATCAGATAAACATTTATAAGGGATTCTTTTACGGTAATTAAGGGGAGCTTAGAGTTGAGGTTCGATAGGTTCTTCTCGCAGCTGGCTCACAGGGTTCGGGCTTCTGAGGTCAGGGAGCTCCTGAGCTGGGCTAAGGGCAGGAAGGTGATAAGCTTCGGCGGCGGGTTCCCGGACCCCAGCCTGTACCCGGTTGACGAGCTGGCCGAGATAGCGAGGGACGTGATTAAGACTTACAGGGACAAGGCCCTCCAGTACGGCACGACTGAGGGCCTAGACGACCTCAGGGAAGAGCTCATCAAGTTCATGTCCAGGTACGGGGTCAAGGTGGAGGGCCTAGAGAACATCGCCATAACCAGCGGCAGCCAGCAGGCCATAGACATCCTCGGCAGGATCCTCATAGACCCCGGCGACGTCGTCATAGTCGAGAAGCCGACCTACCTGGCGGCCATTAACGCGTTCAGCCTGCAGCTGCCCAAGTACTGCGCGATCCCCATGGACGAGGAGGGCATGCTCATGGAGCCCCTAGAGAGGGCCCTCAGGGAGGCCGCCAGGAGGGGCGATAGGGTGAAGTTCCTGTACACCGTGCCGACAGCCCAGAACCCAACGGGGGTCACGATGAGCATGGAGCGCAGGAGGAGGCTCCTCGAGCTAGCCGACGAGTACGACTTCCTAGTAGTTGAGGACAACCCGTACGGCTACATGCTGTTCGAGCCCGTGAGGTACGAGCACCTGAAGGCGCTCGACGAGTCCGGCAGGGTCGTCCACCTCAGCACGTTTAGCAAGGTGCTCGTGCCAGGCTTGCGCGTCGGCTGGGTGATAGCCGAGGAGGAGCTGATCCGCAAGATGGTCCTGACGAAGCAGTCCCTCGACATATGCACCTCGACGCTCTCCCAGTATGTGGCGCTCGAGGCCCTCAGGCGGGGGCTGGTCGAGAGGCAGCTCAAGATGCTGCCCAAGTTCTATAGGGAGAAGAGGGACGTGATGCTGGAGGCGCTAGAGGCGCACATGCCACCCGGCACTAGGTGGGTCAAGCCCGTCGGCGGCATGTTCATATTCGTGCGCCTGCCCAAGGCGCTGGACGCGAGGAGGCTCCTGGTGCCAGCCCTCGAGCGGGGCGTCGGGTACGTCCCGGGCGACTGCTTCTTCGTCGACCGCAGCGGCAGGAACACGATGAGGCTCAACTTCAGCTACCCCAAGCCCGAGGAGATCAGGAGGGGGATCGAGATACTGGGAGAGCTGTTCAGGGAGGCCCTGAGCCAGCCTCAGGTGGCTAAGGCGGTCACCTAAGGGGGGACTTGCCCGTTGCTGTACGAGATAAGGCTACACGGCAGGGGAGGGCAGGGGGTCGTCACAGCCGCGACGCTCCTAGCTGAGGCCGCCGTGCTCGACGGCCTCTGGTCGCAGGCAATACCCTTCTTCGGCGCCGAGAGGAGGGGCGCCCCAGTAGTCTCGTTCACTAGGATCTCGGACAGGCCCATCAGGATGCACGGCCGCGTGAGGAGGCCCGACGCTGTGGTGGTGCTCGACGAGAGGCTACTCAGCTTGAGTGGGGTCCTAGAGGGCCTCAAGGAGGGCGGAGTCGCGGTGGTCAACTCGAGCAAGGGGCCCAGCGACCTCGGGCTCCCAGTGAGGTGCGCCACGGTCGACGCGACCTCTATAGCGTTGGAGCTGGACCTCATCGTGGCCGGGTGGCCCGTCGTCAACACGGCCATGCTGGGGTCCGTGGCCAGGGCGCTCGGAGTGGTCACGATAAAGTCGATTGAGGAGTGCATAAGGAGGAGGTGGCCCGGGGAGGCCGGGGAGAGGAACGCTAGGGCCGCCAGGCTGGCCTACGAGCGGACTAAGTTGGGGTGGGAGGGTTGAGCGGGCCGCTGGTCCCCATCTCAACGCCATGCGAGGGCGCGGTGGGCAAGACTGGGTTCTGGAGGACCTTCAGGCCGGTGATAGACAAGAGTAAGTGCGTCAAGTGCCTGCTGTGCTGGCTATACTGCCCCGAGGGCGCCATAGTCAGAACCGAGGACGACGACGTAGTGGTGAACTACGACTACTGCAAGGGCTGCGGCATATGCGCCAACGAGTGCCCGAGGGGGGCAATATCCATGGTGAGGGAGGGGTGAGGGGGTTGGCGAGGCTAGCGGTGCTCACGGGGAACTATGCCGTGGCCCACGCGGTGAAGCTCTGCAGGCCCCACGTGATAGCTGCCTACCCCATCACGCCCCAGACCTCCATCGTGGAGAAGATAGCGGAGTTCGTCGAGAGGGGGGAGCTAGACGCCAAGTACATCAGGGTCGAGAGCGAGCACTCAGCGATGGCAGCCCTCATAGGGGCCTCAGCCGCTGGCGCCAGGACGTTCACCGCGACCTCTAGCCAGGGGCTGCTCTACATGCACGAGGCTGTCTGGGCGGCTGCTGGCGCTAGGCTCCCCATAGTGATGGCCGTCGTCACTAGGGCCATCTTCCCGCCCTGGAGCATATGGACCGACCACTCGGACCTGCTGGCTCAGAGGGACACTGGCTGGATGATAGCCATGGCCGAGGACAACCAGGAGGCCTTCGACCTCGTGATCCAGGCGTACAGGATAGCGGAGGACGAGGGAGTGCTGCTCCCAGTCATGGTCGGCCTCGACGCCTTCCTGCTGAGCCACACGGCGACCCCCGTCGAGTTGCTCTCCCAGGAGGAGGTCGACGAGTTCCTGCCGCCCCGCCGCAGCTTCTCCTTCCTCCTCGACGTCGAGCGCCCAGTGACCATGGGCAACGTGGCGTTCCCCGACCACTACATGGAATTTAGGTACATGATCGAGGAGGCGATGCGCAGGGCGAGGGAAGTCGTCAGGAGGGTCGACGAGGAGTACAGGGAGCTCACGGGCAGGGGCTACGGCGGGCTCGTCGAGAGGTACAGGTGCGGAGGGGCCGACGTGGTAGTGGTGCTCATGGGGGCGTGGGCTGGCGACGCTAAGGAGTGCGTTGATAGGCTGTGGGAGGAGGGGTACAGGGTCGGAGTCGCCAGGCTCCGCTTCGTGAGGCCCTTCCCCCGCGAGGAGCTAAGGGAGCTCTGCGCTGGCAGGAGGGCGGTGGTCGTGGTCGACAGGAGCACCTCCTTTGGAGGCGCTGGCGTGCTGTTCACCGAGGTCTCGTCAGCGCTGCAGCAGCTCAGCGTGACAGTGAGGGGGTTCGTGGCAGGCTTAGGCGGCAGGGACGTCGGTGCTGAGGACTTTGAGGCGATGGTTAAGAGGGTCTACTCAGACTTGGAGGAGGGGCGCACCGAGAGCGGCGCCGAGTGGTACGGGGTCAGGGAGGAGGTGGTCAGGTGCCGCTGACCGTAAAGTCGCTGCCTAGGGAGGAGTACCTGCTGCCGGGCAACGCGTCCTGCCCTGGGTGCCCCGCCGCCCTAGGGCTGCGCATGCTAGGCAAGGCGCTCGAGGGTAGGGCGATCCTGGTCGTCCCAGCCTCGTGCACCTCGATAATACAGGGGCCGTACCCCCGCACCTCAGTTAGGATGCCGCTGCTCAACGTCATCTTCGCCTCAGCCGCCGCCACCGCGTCAGGGATAGCCGCGGCCCTCGAGGCCCTGGGCAGGAAGGACGTGCACGTGGTGTGCTGGTGCGGGGACGGGGGCACGGTCGACATAGGGCTGCAGGCGCTCAGCGGAGCCGCGGAGAGGGGCGACAACATACTGTACATCTGCTACGATAACGAGGCCTACATGAACACTGGCATACAGAGGAGCGGGTCGACCCCGTACGGTGCGTGGACCACGACGACGGTGCTCGGCAAGAGGAGGCACAAGAAGAACATGCCCAAGATCATGGCCGCTCACGACCTCCCGTACGTCGCCACGGCGTCTATCGGGTACCCGCTGGACTTCGTGGAGAAGGTGAGGAGGGCCGTGAGGCACAGGGGGCTGAAGTACATACACCTGCTGGCCCCCTGCCCCGTCGGGTGGCGCTTCCCGCCCAGCAAGACCATCGAGATGGGTAGGCTAGCTGTGCTGACGGGCATGTGGCCGCTCTACGAGGTGGAGGAGGGCGAGTTCAGGCTGACCGGGCCCAGCAGGGCCCTCCTCGACAAGGGGCGGAGGAGGCCGGTCGCCGAGTACGTCAGGGCCCAGGGCAGGTTCGCCCACCTGACCGACGAGGACATAAGGGAGCTAGAGAGGTACGTGGACAGGCTGTGGGAGGACATCAGGAGGATGCTCTCCTCCTAGCCGCTGCTAGCTCCGAGCGCTACAGCTCCTCTATGACCCTTGGCAGCTCCCTGATGCTGGGTATGACGTACTTAGCCCCCCACTTGACCAACCGCTCTGGCCTCTCGTAGCCGGTCAGGACGCCGATCGCAACTATGCCGAGCCTCCTGCACGACTCCATGTCGACCCAGTAGTCGCCAACGAACACGACCTCCCTGGGGGAGAGTCCTAGGTCGCTCAGCACCCTCCTCAGCATCCCGGTCTTGATGAACGTCACGTCCTCCTCGGAGGGGTCCTGGACCAGCATGGTGTAGACCCTATCCACGTACGCGTCCACGCCGAAGTGCCTGAGCTCGCTCCAGATCGCGTCCTCGCTCACCTCGCGGCCCGTCGTGACGACGACCGCGTAGCCCCTGCGCTTGAGCCACTTCAGCGTCTCTTTAGCGCCGGGTATGAGCCTCTCGCCCGGCAGCGGCGGCTCCTCTGAGTACCCCCTCCTGAACTCCCTCCAGAATTCCGCTGGGTTCACGTGCTCTGGCAGTAGGTCGTCGAGGGTGTCCTCGCGGAAGCGCTTGACGAACTCGCTCCACGACACCCTGCGCCCGCACGCCCTCTCGAGCACCTTATTGAATACCCTGTAGAACCTCCTCAAGGAGTCAATGAGTGTCATGTCTAAGTCCAGGATCACAGCCCTCAGCCTCATAGTGACCCTAACTCCCTCGCCGCTGCCACTTATATGCCTTTCAACTTATCTTTTCTTTGACCAATGAGGCGTTGCCACCTTTAAGTGATATATTATACTTAAGTCTCGAATGCTCTTCAAAGCGGCTAGGTGGGGTGTACCAGCAGGCGTGCTAAGGGGCAATTAGGGAGAGTAAGTTAAGGCTCGCCAGATCGATCCCTTACCGCGGAGCGGCACATCTAGGCACTTATATCAACTGATGAAAAGAGCGCAATTAACGAAAACTTTATATATCGGTATAAACTTTTCTTTATACGTATAACAACAAATCTAGGTGTCAGGCGTGTGCGTACCTTCAAGATCGAGAGCCTGGACGACCTGCTGGAGGTGCTGAAGGTGCTGGCCAACCCCACCAGGCTTAGGATAGTCGCGCTGCTGGCGAGGAGGCCCATGTACGTGTCAGAGATAGCTAGAGAGCTCGGGGTGCCCTACCCGCTCGTGCACCTCTACCTCAGCAAGCTAGAGCAGGTGGGCATCGTGAGGAGCAGGTATGAGTTCGTGAGGTCTGAGAGGCCTCACGTGAGGAGGTACTGTGAGCTCGCGGACTTCAGGGTCGTCGTGTCCCCCGAGGTGATAAGGAGGCTCGCCGGGGGTGAAGAGCGTGAGGGCTAGCGCCTACCTGGCGTGCCTAGTGGTGATGGTGGTGGCGATGGGCTTCGGCGTCCCCTACGCGGCCATTCACTACATGACGTTCCACGGCCTCTCGCCGTGGATAGGGGCCCCAGTGGCCGTCCTAGCGATGATAGGGGCTGGCATAGTGGCGGTGGTGGGCTTGTGCATGATGGATGAACTGCCCCTCGACCTGGGCTCCTCGGAGCGCGAGAGGCTGCTCAGGGAGAGGATCGAGGCCTACAGGGCGAGGCAGAGGGCCATGCTCGAGGAGCTCGACGAGGTAGCCTCCACCCTCAGGGAGATAAGAGA
>CAZCFI010000040.1:0-16712 GCA_964497915.1 uncultured Thermoproteales archaeon | reverse complement strand
GGCGGGGGCATATTCGGGCACACGGTGCGGCTCATGGGGTACTCCCATTCCTCAAGGCCCTCTACCGAGAGGAGCGGCTCGTCAAGTGCGTGTTCGCGGGGTCGGCAGACCGATCGTGGGAGCGCTGAAGGTAATAGCTGAGGAGGACGGAGTCGTGGCCCTCAGGGTGGGCGACGACCTGGGATTAGACGGGAACCTTCGTGTCGCCTGAGGTTCTGAGGAGGCTTCCCTCTCCGTGGCACAGGAAGGCCGTCAGGGTGGCCTGCAAGCACAGCAATCTATCTGCGTTCTGCTCGTGGCAGTCCGTCGGCCGTGATGGGGCCTCGCGAGGTGAGTCGACATGGACGCTGGCTCTCACTTGAGGCCGTCATAATGCCGGTGACTAAGTTTAAGAGGCTCTACTGGGACGGGGTCGCTGCACTGGGCGGCGTCGGTAAGCTATTGAGGTACCCTAAGGATGAGCCCGTCAAGTGCGTCATGGGTGTGCTGCGAGAGTGTACCCATGTGGCGGCTGCGCCTCAGGCTCGGACAACTCCATAGCGAACTACGTAAGAAACTAGGAACCACCTGGAGACACTGAGGCTTGGCGTGCACTACGATAGGTAGCGGCCAAGGCTTAAATAGCTACTAAGCCCCAGTGTGGGCGGTGGTGGCGTGAGGCCTAGGGACACTCGTAGGAGGCTTCAGGGCGTAGTCCGGGAGATCGTGAGGACGGGCGAGAAGAAAGTCGACGAGGAGGGCAACGAGTGGGAGAGGTGCATATTCGTCGTCGAGCTCACGGGCTTCAGCAAGCGTACCCCCAACGAGGTCCTGCCGGAGGAGCTGCGGGGAGCCAAGGTCAGGGTCGTGAGGTGGTGTTGCTTCGACTGGCACTACAAGACTGGGGTGAGGGCGACGCTCACGCCCGAGGAGACCGAGAAGGTGCTCTCCGGCGAGCTCGACTTGAGCGGCAATCAGCGAGCAGCTAGCTGAAGGGCGCCACACTTAAAAGTCTCGTTCGTGAGGGTACACGAGAGCATGAAGGTCAGGAGGCTCAGGGTGGTCGACGTCGACAGGTGCGTGGGGTGCCAGTGCTGCATGTTCGCGTGCGCCAGGAGGTCGGGCGACGCGGGCCTCTCCAAGACCGCCATATACGTGAGGTCGGCGGGCGGGATGGAGAGGGGCTTCGTGGTGGTCGTCTGCAGGGCCTGCCTTAACCCGCCCTGCGCCGAGGTGTGCCCAGTGGGCGCCCTCATACCTAGGAAGGGGGGCGGCGTCGTGCTCAACGTCAGCAAGTGCATAGGGTGCGGCCACTGCGTTGAGGCGTGCCCGATAGGCGCCATATTCTGGGACGAGGAGAGGAACAAGCCAGTCATATGCAACCACTGCGGCTACTGCGTCCAGTACTGCCCGCACGGAGTACTAGAGGTGGAGGAGGTGGAGGTCTGATGCTGAGGGGTGACCCGCTCTCGAGGGTGCTGTACATCGACCTCAGCCGGAGGAGGTACTGGGTCGAGGACAGGAGCGACCTATTCGAGGAGTACATAGGGGGGACGGGGGTGGCCACTAGGCTGCTGATGGAGGAGTGCCCTAAGCGGGCCGACCCCCTAGGGCCCGAGAACCCGATAATACTCGCGGTTGGCCCGCTCACAGCAGTCTTCCCGACGGCGTCCAAGACTGTGGCGGCCTTCAAGTCCCCCCTCACCAACGAGTTCGGCGAGAGCCACGCAGGCGGCAGGAGCGCCGCGGCCATCAGGATGGCGGGCTACGGGGCTATAGTCATCACGGGCGCGAGCGACATACCCATATACGTGGCGGTGCACGGGGACAGGGTGTACTTCAGGGACGCCAGGGCCCTCTGGGGCATAGAGGACACGGTCACGGTGGGCAGGATACTCCGCGAGGTCGAGCCGGGCGCTGGCTACAGGACTATAATGAGGATCGGTGGAGCTGGCGAGAGGCTGGTGAGGTACGCCTGCGTCACCACCGAGACCTATAGGCACTTCGGGAGGCTCGGCCTGGGCGCCGTCTTCGGGAGCAAGAGGCTGAAGGCCGTGGTGATCTCGGGGAAGCGCTCCCTCAAGGTCAGGGATAGAGCCGCCTACAAGGAGCTGTACGACGAGATATTCAGGGCCTGCGTTGAGACGCCGCTAATGAAGAAGTACCACGACATAGGGACGTCGGTCAACGTGAGGCCCCTCAATAAGATAGGGGCTCTCCCCACGCGCAACCTGACGAGCGCTAGATTTGAGGGGGCGGACGCAGTGTCGGGCGAGGCGCTGGCTGAGCGCTTCCTGGGCAGGAGGCTAGCGTGCTCGCACTGCCCAGTGGGCTGCATACACCTGGCCGCCCTCAGGATACCGTATGAGGACGAGCCGTACTTCTACAAGACCGAGATGATATCGTACGACTATGAGCTGATATACTCGCTCGGGACAATGCTGGGGGTCTCGGACCCCGAGGGCATGCTGAAGCTGATGGAGCAAGTCGAGTGCTACGGCCTGGACGCCATAAGCACCGGGGTCGTCTTAGCGTGGATCACCGAGGCTTACGAGAGGGGGCTCATCACGGACGAGGACACGATGGGCCTCAGGCCCAAGTGGGGCGACTACTCGACTTACGCCGAGGTGCTCAGGAGGATAGTCGAGCAGCCGAACGACTTCTACAGGGCGGTGGCGAGGGGCGTGAGGTACGCCTCTGAGGTCTACGGCGGCAAGGACTTCGCGCTTGAGTACGGCGGCAACGAGATGGCCGGATACCACACAGGACCAGCATTCCACGTGGGCCTGCTCATGGGCTCCAGGCACAGCCACCTCGACAGCGCTGGGTACAGCTACGACCAGAAGGCGCTCAAGGAGGGTGTGAGGCTGACTCCAGAGAGCGTGGCCGAGTACCTAGTCAGCGAGGAGAGCTGGAGGCAGGTGCTGACGAGCCTCGTCATATGCCTGTTCGCTAGGGGCATATACAAGCCGCCGATCGTCGCCAGGGCCCTGTGGGTGATGGGGTACGACCTCACGGAGGACGACCTCAGGCGCGTCGGGAGGGAGATACTGAGGATGAAGTACGAGTTCAAGGTGAGGGAGGGCGTGGACCTCAGGGACCTGAGGTTCCCGAGGAGGGTCCTGGAGACCCCCACCCCCCACGGCAGGCTGAGCGAGGGCTTCCTAAGGAGGGCAGCTGAGCTCTACCTGGAGAAGCTGGGCGTTGAGGCGAGCTAAGGGTCATAACTGCCATCGCCCCACGTGACTACATGGCGACCGCTCCTAGCGCCTGGCGCAGGGACCTCATGGACTACAACGTAGCTGGCAGGGCCCTGAGGGCAGCTAGGCGGGTCCTCGTGTACGGTACGTGCGTGAGAGACGAGCACCCAGACATCTACGAGCGGCTGTCGCGCGGGAGGGTGGCGCTGGCAGCCTGCCTGGAGCGCGAGCACTTCAACATGGTGGCCCTCAAGCTGGCCTCGATGCTAGCCAGGGTGGAGCTGGAGGAGCTAGTAGTGCTGACGGTCGATGGCTCCCCTCACTGCGTCCAGCTCCACATGGCGGTCGAGGAGGCGGTCAAGGTGACTGGGCTGGCTGGCCGCCTCAGGGTCAGACACCTAGTGATAGAGGGCGGCGAGGTGATCGAGGTCCCAGAGGCCTGCGTCAAGGTGGCGAGGTACCTCAGCAGGGTGAAGAGGCTGTGGGAGTCAGCGCGCTCCCCTGGCTCTGCGAGTAGGGCTGCACAGCGCTAGCAGGGCTCTATGGTGCTGGGAGGCTTTGAGGTTATCGCGTAGGCCACCATAGACACGCCCTCGACCTCACTGGTTATTCTGTTGCTTATCCTCTCCAAAACGTCGTGGGGGATCCTGGACCAGTCGGCAGTCATGCCGTCCACGCTCTCGACCACGCGGACTATGACTATGTGCCCCTCCCTCCTCTCATCGCCCATGACCCCGACCCACCTGTCGTCGCCGACGACGGCGAAGGCCTGCCACACCTTGTCGTAGAGGCCAGCCCTCCTGAGCTCCTCCTCCACTATGCGCCCAGCCCGCCTAGCTATCCTCAGCTTCTCCTCGGTCACCTCCCCTATCACCCTGACCGCTAAGCCGGGCCCCGGGAAGGGGTGCTGCCTTATGACCTCCTCCGGGAGCCCGAGCTCCCTGGCTATCCTCCGCACCTCGTCCTTGTAGAAGTCGCCCAGCGGCTCCAGGAGCTTCAGCCCCACCTTCTCAGGCAGGCCGCCGACGTTATGGTGGCTCTTGATGACGCTCTTCCCAAAGCCCGCCCTGCCGCTCTCGACCCTGTCAGGGTATATGGTGCCCTGAGCCAGCCACTCAGCGCCTATCTCCCTAGCCACCCTCTCGAGGACCTCCATGAACACCCTCCCCACGACCTTCCTCTTAGCCTCTGGGTCCCTCACCCCTCTGAGTCCAGCGAGGAACTCCTCGCTAGCGTCCACGAATATGTAGTTAAGGCCGAGCCTCTCCAAGAGCCTCAGGACCCTCTCCCTCTCGCCCTCCCTCAGCAGGCCGTGGTCGATGAACACGGCCACTGCCCTGTCGCCGATGGCCATCCTCACGAGGGTCGCGGTGGTCAGCGAGTCCACGCCGCCGCTGACGGCGCACAGGACCTTGGCCTCCCCCACCATCCTCCTTATCTGCTCGACTATCGCTGGGATCTGCTCCTCGGGCCGCCACGACGCCCTGCAGCCACACACCCTGAATAGGAAGTTGCCAAGCACGTCCATGCCGGCTGGCGTGTGCGAGACCTCTGGGTGGAACTGCACGCCGTAGAGCGGCATCTTCTCGTGCCTCATGGCGGCCACGGGCGACCCATCGGTGGAAGCGAGGACTCTAAAGCCCCTGGGGGGCTCCACGACGGCGTCCCTGTGGCTCATCCACACGACTTGCTCAGGCCCCAGCCCAGCCAGTATGTCGTCCTCGTCTACTATCCTCATGAGCGTCCTGCCGTACTCTCCCTTGGGAGCCCTGATAACCTTGCCCCCGAGCAGGTGGGCCATTAACTGGTGCCCATAGCAGATCCCGAGCACGGGGAGTCCAGAGGTGAGCATGCGGACGTCCACGCGGGGGGCGCCCTCCTCGTAGACGCTCCTAGGCCCCCCTGAGAGCACGACGCCCTTGAAGCCGCCCCTGCGCAGGTCCTCTAAGCTGACCGTGGGGGGGACGACCTCCGAGTAGACGCCGAGCTCGCGGATCCTCCTGGCTATGAGGTGCGTGTACTGACCTCCGAAGTCCACGACGGCGATCTTGTCGACGGCCCCCCTCAAGGGGCGGCCCCTCACCACGAACCGGGGGTTCACACCTAATAAAGGTTGCCCAGGGGTGGCTGGCTCGCCAGCTCGGGCACGTCACTTTCACTTTCAGCACGCTATCCAGCCAAGGGACATCTTATAGCGGGTCTCATAACACGGTTAGGTGTCGCTCTTGGAGACCCTCAGCGTCAAGAGCCCAGAGACTCGCGGCTCTGCCAGCGTTACCGAGCTCGAGAGGGCCTACCTCAAGAGGGCCGACTGGGAGGTTCGCGAGAACGCGAACACGAACATGTCCTACAGCAACTTTCTGGGCTTCATGATGGACAAGTTCCTCAAGAACCCGCAGGTCCTCTCCCACTACCTGCCCCGCGAGGCCGTCAGGATGCACTTCAGGGGCGACATACACATACACAAGCTGCCGCACTCCCTGTGGATACCGTACTGCGCCGGGTGGAGCTACGGCAAGATACTCAGGGTGGGGCTGAGAACCCCCACGATTCAGTCGAGGCCGGCCAGGCACCTAGACACGGCAGTCAGCCACCTCATCAATTACTTCTTCCTGGCGGCTCAGGAGTGGACCGGCGCTCAGGCGGTGTCGGCCTTCGACCTCTACGTGGCCCCCTTCGTCAGGAGCGACGGGCTGAGCTACGGGCAGGTCAAGCAGGTCGTCCAGAGGATGCTCTTCGAGCTGAACTACCCCATAAGGGCCCTGCAGGGGGCGCTGTTCACAAACGTGACGCTAGTCCTCGACCTCTCCAAGCGGTACTTGGAGGGGGAGGCCGTAGTCGGCGGCAGGGCGGTCGGCGAGCTGGGCGACTACGTGGGCGAGGCCGAGCTCGTGGCCAGGGCCCTGCTCGAGCTGTACCTGGAGGGGGACGCGTGGGGGCAGCCGTTCACGTTCCCAATAGCCACCCTACTAGTGACTAGGGACTTCGACTGGAGCGGCAGGAGGTGGGGCGACCTGACGGACCTGATATTCGAGACCCTGGCCTCAAGAGGCACGGCCTACCTCCTCAACGGGTATGCTGCCAACGTCGAGTCCCTGTACAGCATGTGCTGCAGGCTCACCATAGACGTGTCGAAGGTCATAAACAACAACTTCAAGCTGGCCCTGTCCGACGCTGACGAGCTCGAGGAGTTCCTCCGCAAGAACAGGGGCGCCTTCGGCATATGGGCCCTCCCCGACGCCACCGGCAGCATAGGCGTGGTGACGGTGAACATGCCCAGGCTGGCCGCGCTGAGCGGGGGCGACTGGGGCAGGCTCGAGGAGCTGCTGCGCGAGAGGCTCGAGGTCGCGCGCAGCGTCCTGGGGTGCTTCAGGAGGAGGTACGAGGTGAGCATGAGGGCCGGCCTCATGCCGGTGACCAAGGTGTACTTAGGCCACCTAACTAACCACTTCAGCACCATAGGGCTCGTGGGGCTGCCTGAGGCCGCAGCCAACTTCATGCTGGAGCCCGACGTGTGGTCTGAGGGCTCCGTGAGGGACCTCAGGGAGGCAGTGTCCCTCGAGAGGAGGATGGTGGCCCTCGTGAGGGAGCTGGCGGCGGAGTTCGAGGAGGAGGACGGGTGCCTGTACAACGTCGAGGAGGTGCCGGCGGAGTCGGCGGCCTACAGGCTGGCCAGGCTCGACTGCGAGCTATTTGGAGAGGAGGTCGAGAGGGGCGAGGTCCTCGTACCTAGCGACGGAGCCCCGTTCTACTCCAACAGCATAGTGCCGTACTACGCGGACGTGCCGCTGCCGCTGAGGGCCGAGCTGGAGGGCGAGGTGCAGCAGGAGTTCACTGGCGGGGTCATGATGCACGTGTTCCTGTACGAGAGGCCGGACCCCGAGGCCCTGAAGAGGCTGGTCTACAGGATAGCCACGCAGACGAGGGTCGTGTACTTCAGCATAACCCCCGCTATGACCGCGTGCAGGAGCTGCCACCGTACGACAGTGGGCATCTACGCCAAGTGCCCCGTGTGCGGCTCGGAGAGGGTCGAAGTGTGGAGCAGGATAGTCGGCTACTACAGGCCCCTGAGCAACTGGAACGTGGGGAAGAGAGCCGAGTTCAGGACCAGGGTTCACTACGGGAACAGCGGGGCGCTCACCCCCAAGCTCCTAGGCGCGGCTTAGGCCCTCCCCTTCCCTGGCGAAACCATTTTATACTCAGGCATTCCTCCTAGATTGGGAGCCGGGGTGCCCGAGTGGTTAGGGGGTCGGCTGCAGACCGGCTACACCGGGGTTCGAGTCCCCGCCCCGGCTCTCGCGTCCCTTCTGACGGCCCTCACCCTGTCCTTAAGGCGCGGATGAGGCCCTAGGGCGAGCTCCTCTCTACCGAGCTTGGAGAGGAACCTCGCGTATGCTTCGTGCCCCACGAGCCTGGCAGCGAAGATGTCAGCCCTCCGCTCAAGGGCCCTGAGCGCTAGGGAGGAGGCCAGCCTAGCTGGGAGGTACAGCGCTAGTAGGGCGAGTCCTAGGCACCTCTCAGGCTCGAGGGCTCCCAACGCGAGCAGCTCTGAGACCCCTGCGAACGCCAGCGACGCTGCGGCCAGACCGATGGCTGACGAGACGTACGAGTTGCACCTCTTGAGGTGGTAGAGCTCGTGTGCCAGCAGGCACAGCAGCGTGTCCTCATTCAGCTCTAGAGCCCCCCTGGTGACGTAGAGCGCCTTGAACAGCGGGGAGGATACAGCGTAGGCGTTCACGGCCCTTGTCCTGATGGAGCCAGCGAAGCTCACCTTGAAGCCGAATGACCGCTCCATCAGCTCCTCTAAGCGCGGCTCCCGCTCAGCCCGCGAGAGGGCCACTGAGATTGGGGGGAGGAGCAGCGGTGCGAGCGCCGACGCGGCGACGGCCACGCAGACCTTAGCCAGGGCCCCTTGAGCTGCGGCGACCAAGGCCAGCACAGCAACCTCGAGTAGGAGCTGGGGCAGCAGCTCAGCCCGCGCGCAGAATGCGTCGAGCGCTGAGACATCAGCTCCCACGTCACTAGCGCTCAGCGGCACGGCAGCGGCCCTGACGTCGGAGCGCTTGGCGGCCAGTGCCAGCAGCGCCGCCCAGACGAGGGCGGCGGGCGCTAGGGCGAGGCCTACGCACGCAGCTAGGGCCAGCTCGCCTGGCACCCCGGCCTCCCGCAGCGCTCCCGGTAGGCCTAGGGCCAGCGAGGAGCCTAGCAGAAGCACGGCTAGCGCATCTAGGTGCCTGAAGGCCTCGACCGCTACTCTCTCCGCCTCCACGCGCGTAATGACGTTAATGCGGCACTTAGGCTTAGCGCTGGGGTAAAGTTTTTGATAGCCCTGAGGCTGGATTTCTTACGGTGCGGCGACGATGTCCTACGTCCCCACGGTGCCCTTTGTCCCAACGCCAGAGGGCGTCGTGAGGAGGATGCTGGAGCTCGCCGAGGTCAAGCCTGGGGAGTTAGTGTACGACCTCGGGTGCGGCGACGGTAGGATTCTAATAATAGCGGCCAGCGAGTTCGGGGCCAGGGCTGTGGGGATAGAGATAAGGAGGGATCTCGTGGAGAAGTGCGTAAAGAGGGTGAAGGAGCTGGGTCTCGAGGACAGGGTGACCATAATCCACGGCAACTTCTTCGACATCGACATAAGTGACGCTGACGTCGTCACGCTCTACCTGCTGACGAGCGTGAACGAGAGGCTCAGGCCCAAGCTCGAGAGGGAGCTGAGGCCGGGGGCCAGGGTGGTCTCGCACGACTTCGAGGTAGTAGGCTGGAAGCCCATCAAGGTCGAGGAGATAAAGGAGGGGTGGCGCAGCCACAAGATATACCTGTACGTGGTCAGGAGGTGACACAGCCCCTCAGGATTTTTAGGCGTCATTTGACAATTAACACACTATGATTCGCAGGGAGGATCTACTCGCTAAGGAGGTCGAGGACGTAGAGGTTAGGGGCGACATGACTGTCCGTGAGCTCGTGGCCGCCATGGCGAGCGCTGGAGGCTTCATGGCCTCACACTTGGCGAGGGCCTCCGAGATCATTGTGGAGATGCTCAGCGACCCCGAGTGCACAATAATGATGGCCTTCACGGCCAACATCGTGGCGACAGGTCTCAGGGGCGTGATCGCTGACTTCGTGAGGCGGGGGCTGGTGGACCTCCTGGTGACGACTGGGGGGACCGTCGACCACGACGTGGCGAGGGCGCTGGGTGGGAAGTACTACCACGGCAGCTTCAGCTACGACGACGTCATGCTCAGGGAGCTTGAGATACACAGGCTGGGCAACGTGCTGGTCCCCGTGGAGAGCTACGGGCCTAAGGTTGAGGACTTCACTCTGAGGGCCCTAAGCGAGGCCGTGAAGGTCAAGGAGTCGTGGGCCGTGCACGAGCTGCTGTACTTCGTGGGGGGGCTCTTGAGGGACGAGCGCTCCATACTGAGGCAGGCGTACCTCAGCGCGGTGCCTGTGTTCTCACCAGGCGTGGTCGACTCAGCGTTTGGGACGGCGCTAATGCTATTCAGGGAGGGCCAGAGGGCTGGGGGGCGCGCCAACTTCGTGCTCGACGTAATATCAGACCTCAAGGCCATATCCGACATTGTGTTCAGCTCGGAGAGGCTCGGGGCCTTAATAGTCGGGGGAGGCATAAGCAAGCACCACGTGATATGGTGGAGCCAGTTTAAGGGCGGACTCGACTATGCCGTTTATATAACCACCGCTGTCGAGTGGGACGGCAGCCTCAGCGGGGCGCAGCCGAGGGAGGCGATCAGTTGGGGCAAGATAAAGCCCAAGGCCCGCTCAGTCGTCGTCTACGGGGACGCCACCGTGATCCTGCCAGTGATCCTAGCCTACGCCTACGGCGAGTTAGAGGCTAGAGGCGTGAAGAGGGCGAGGAGCCCGGCCTTGGCGGACTTAGCCGACAGGTTGAGGAGGCTGGTGGGATGTGGGCCATAGCAGCCGCCTCTGCGGCGGCTAGCTTCGCGTGCTCCTACCTGCTCACCCCAGTGGTCATGAGGGTGGCTAGGTCGAGGGGCTTCGTGGGCGTAGACGTCCACAAGCCAGGCAGGCCTGAGGTGCCAACGCTCGGGGGCATCGCCGTGGCGCTGGCCATTGCAGTGGGGTGCCTGCCGCTGGCGCCGCTCTACCCGGTTCAGGTGGCTACCTTCCTCCTGACCACGCTGATAGGCGCCGCCACAGGTCTCGTGGACGACCTGAGGCCTCTCTCAGGGTACCCCAAGATGATAATAACTGTGGTTGCTAGCGCCCCCCTGATAGCGGCGGGCTACCTGTTTCCCAGCGATGTAAGGCTGGGCAGGCCGCTCGTGCCGATCATGGGGAGGCTGAGGCTGACCATAGTGTACTGGCTCCTTCTGCCGCTAGCCGTGGCCGCCCCCTCGAACGCAGTGAATATGCTGGAGGTTTTCAACGGCGTCATGCCAATAACATGCGGGATAGCAGCCCTCTCGCTCGCTGCGTCGTCGGCGATAGCGGGCAGCCAGCTGGGCCTAGCTCTCTCGCTGGTTCTCCTCGCTTCACTGCTGGGGTACCTGCCCTACAACAAGTACCCGGCCAGGGTGTTCTCAGGCAACGTAGGCAGCTACGCCGTCGGCAGCGCCATCGGAGCGCTCGCCGTCCTATCAGGGCTTGAGTTCGAGCTGATGATCGTCTTGCTGCCCCACGTCCTGAACGCCCTGCTCGTCATACTGTCGGTGGGCGGCATAAAGGAGCGCAGGAGCATACGCGTGAGGCCGATAGTTGTCAGGCCCGGGGGAATCTTAGAGGCCAACCCAGACCCCCAGGCTCCCATGACGCTCACGAGGGCCATACTGGCCATCTCCGGGCCGCTCAGGGAGCCAGACATCGTCAAGGTCATGGCGGCGCTAGAGGCCTGGTCGGCCACGCTATCGCTCCTGTCGACGGTGCTGAAGGTGGTGAGCGCATGAGCCCCGTGGCGAAGGCCATCGCGGTGCTGGCACTGCTACTGACTTACGCTTGGCTCCTAGCGCTCCTCTCGCTCACCTTTGTCGAGTTAGTGGTGATGAGGTGCGTAGCGTACAGCCCCCTGAGGACGGCGATCGGGCTCGGGGTGTACGCGGCTTCAGTGGTTCTGTGGTACGGGACGGCCAAGCTGCTGCTGGAGCGGGAGCTCAGGAAGAGGTGCGGCAGCGCTACTCCGACCCCTTAGCCTCGTACTCCACGACCCACTTAACCGTCCTGGGCTTGAGTATCTCTATCTTGCGCTTGACGTCCTCCAGCTCGTGCTCAGCGCCCCTGATCTTCCTCTCCACCTCCTCAAGCCTGCCCTCCTCCCTCTTCCTGATCTCAGCGACCTTCTGCAGCAGTATCTCTATCCTGCTGGCCTCTATCGGGTCCCTAGTCTTGGTGAGCCTCTGGTAGAGCTCGTCCTCCTTGGCCTTAACCCTGTCGAGCTTCTGCTTTATCTGCTCCCTCTCGCTCCTCAGCTTCTCTAGGAGGCTCTCCAGCTCCTCCCTCCTCTTCCTCAGCGCGTCGAGAGCGTAGCCCATGGTCCACCCTTCGGCTAGCAGCTCTCCATACTATCGCGCCGCCGTATATTTTAGCTTTTGCCCTGCCATCGCCGTCTATCTCCCCGCGCCAGATGCGCGTGCTGGATATGGGCCTACCGTCCTCGGCGAGCAGTAAGGGGACGACGTATATGTCCAGCCCCCTGAGCCCCCTGCTGACCCTGACCCTGTTGACCTCCAGGGCTCGCAGGAAGCTCTCCTCGCTTACGAACAGCACCTCAGCGCCCCTCTCAGTCACAGCCGGGCCGTACACGTCGTTGAGCGGCCGTATGATGGCCCTATGAGCGGCGCCCATGCCGCACAGCGCGTCCACCAGCGACTTCAGCCTGTCGCAGTACTCCTCAACGGGGTGCTCCTTGCCGAGCCTCCTCGCGAAGTCGTCGGTCGTGAGGCAGACGATCACGGTGTCTGCTAGCGAGAAGGCTCGGCTCAGCAGGTACCTGTGCCCCCTGTGGAGCTTAGAGAAGGTGCCAGCCACTATCCCCAGCGAGTACCTCCTGCGGTTACGCCGCCTCAACGTACACGCCATCGCCCAGGTCGATGCCCTCCCTCTGCACCTCATCGGGAACCTCGTCGGTGAAGATTATTTCTCTTAGCCGGTGGGCCACCAGCAGGTCCTTCTCGAAGGGCCTGAGGGCGGCGGGGGCGTAGACCCTCGCCTCCAGGGGCTGGTTCAGGGCTATCCCCCGGCTCTTCTTGTACGACCATAGCTTGCTGTTGAACCTCATTAGGGGCTCGACGAGTTGGGCCAGCTCGGGCCGCTCGACCTCGACCTCGCTAGGGAACCTCTCCCTGTGTATGCTGCCCCCGCCGTACAGGCGCCTCCATATGGCGTCGGTGACGAAGGGCATTATTGGGGCCAGGAGCTTTAGGACTGACTTCAGCACCGTGTGCAGCGTGTACCAGGCGGCTCTCTGCTCCTCCTCGCTGAACTCGCCTTCCGCATTGTAGGCCCTCAGCTTAGCCACCTCGATGTAGTGGTCTGCAAACACGTGCCACGTGAACCTGAATAGCTCATTGGCCGGGACGAAGACGTCCATCTCCCTGTAGCTCCTCAGCGCTCTGCCGATGACGCCGTTGAGGGCGGACAGCATGGCCTCGTCGATGGGCCTCAGCTTGGGCCTCTCCTTAGGCTCAGGGAACTGCGACACAAACCTGGCTATGTTCCAGAGCTTGGTCACGAAGGAGCGCCCCGTCTGGATGTGCTGCTCCGAGTACCTGTAGTCGCTGCCGAGCTTGGCCTCGGCCGCCGCCCAGAACCTAACGGCGTCTGCGCCGTACTTCCTGACGACGGGCATTGGGTCTATTATGTTGCCCTTGCTCTTGTGCATGGCCTCCCCCCTCTCGTCGAGCCCCATCCCCGTTATCCTGACGTACCTGAAGGCTGGCTTGCCGGTGAGCTGGTAGACCCTTAGCAGCGTGTAGTAGAGCCATGTCCTAACTATGTCCTTGCCCTGGGGCCTGAGGCTGACTGGGAACGCGCGCTTGAAGAAGTCATCGTCGGTCAGGTACCTGGACACGTAAAGCGGCGATATGCTCGAGTCCATCCACGTGTCGAACACCCTCGTCTCGCCGACGAACTCCGTGCACCCGCACTTCCTGCACTTAGCGAAGGGCGCTCTCTCCGCCCATGGCCTGTAGTACCTGCCCGGCTCAGGCAGGTGCGGCTCACCGCACCTCTTGCAGTACCATATGGGGATCTCAGTGCCGTAGAACCTCCTCCTGCTGATCGGCCAGTCAGCCGACACGGAGTTTATCCAGTCGATGAGGAGCTGCTTAGACTCGGGCGGGTAGAACGTCACCTTGTCTATGAGCCTCAGCAGGTCCTCCTTGAAGTCGAGCTGCTTTAGGTAGAACTCCTTCATCGCTATGTACTCAATCGGCGTCTTGCACCTCCAGCACACCGGCACCTCGTGCTCCACCTCCTCCTTCTTGACAAGCAGCCCCTCGCGCTCGAGGTCTCGGGCTATCCTCTCCCTAGCCTCCCTGACCGTGAGCCCCGCGTAGGGCCCAGCGCCCTCCCTCATGCGCCCGTCCTCGCCTATCACGACCTTGTAGGGCAGCCCGAGCTCCCTGATTATGCGCACGTCGCTGATGTCGCCGAACGAGCATATCATGACGAGCCCGGTCCCGAACTCCATCCGCGCGTAGGGGTGCTCTAATATCGGCACCTCATGGCCGAAGATTGGGACTATGGCGTGCTTGCCCTTGAGGTGCTTGTACCTCTCGTCCCTCGGGTTGTATATTACGAGCAGGCACGCTGGCAGAAGCTCGGGCCTCGTGGTCGCTATGACCACGTCCCTCCCTGTCTCCTTGACCTTGAACTTGATGTAGTACATCGTCGTCCTCTCTCGAACGTACTCAAGCTCGGCGTCGGCTAGCGTCGTCCTGCACCTAGGGCAGTAGTTGTTCGGCCTCTCAGCCTCGTAGATGAGCCCGCGCTTGTACAGCTCGATGAACGTGGCCTGAGTTATCATGCGGTACTCAGGGCTGTCGGTGCCTTTTTCCCATATCTGGAAGCTGAAGCCGAACCTCTTGACTATCTCCACGAGCTCCCTCTCCACCCTGTCGAGGAACTCCCTACACATCTCAATGAACTTCTCCCTGGGGACCTCCCAGGCCCTGATGTTGTAGGCCTTCTCGACCTGGACCTCAACTGGCAAGCCGTTCCTGTCCGCGTAGAAGGGGACGAGCACGTTGTAGCCGAGCATCCTATATGCCCTGGCCACCATGTCTATGTGGGCGTAGTGGGCAACGGCGCCTATGTGCCACCTGCCGCTGGCGTAGGGCGGCGGCGTGTCTATGACGAAGACTGGCTTCTCCCTGTCAGAGTAGTCAAACTCGTGGAGGCCCTCCCTCTCCCACAGCTCTATCAGCCTGAGCTCTTCTTCGACGCTCCACCTCTTCTCCCTGATCTTGGGGGCGTACCTCATCGACCGCACCGTCGATTGCGGAACTGGCTGCGACAGTATAAACGCCGCAAGGCCTCTAAATAATTTAGCTGGCTCGCTAGTCCGTTATCGACACCTCGACCTCTCGCGCGGCTCCGGATTTGGGCAGGTGCACCTCAAGCACACCATTCCTGAGAGCGGCTCTAGCCATCTCTGGCCTGACCTTGCTTGGGAGCATTATCCTCCTCTTAAAGCCCTCATACACCCTCTCCCTGACGATGTAATTCCTGGAGGCGAGCTCCCTCCTCCTCTCCTCAGAGCGCTCAGCTGAGACCTCAAGGAAGTCCTCGGTGGCCCTAATCTTGAGCTCCTCCTTCGAGAACCCTGGAATGTCCATGTAGACGACGTACTCGTCGCCTCTGTCCTCTATGTCGACTGGGGGCTCGTAGAAGCCGAGGGAGACCTCCTTGGGCGCTTCTCTCCAGAGCTCCCTGAACATTCGGTCTATCTGCCTCTGCATCTCCGTCAGTGAGTCGAGAATTTTCTTTAGGTGAGCCTCGACGTCAAGCCCCGCACCCACAGACTCCATGGACATGTGCCACCCCATAGACAGTTAATATATGCGCTAAAAAACCTTATTATCAGTCCGAGGAACTATATCTGGGGTGAGCTTGCGTGATCGAAGTCAGGTGGCATGGCCGCGGAGGTCAGGGCGTCTGGACCGCTAGCAACCTTCTCGCCATGGCCGCCCTGCGAGAGGGGAAGTACGTCCAATCGTTCCCAACGTTCGGCCCCGAGAGGATGGGCGCACCGATCCTCGCCTTCACGAGGATAAGCGACGAGCCCATAGAACTCCACTGCGGCGTCTATGAGCCTGACATGGTCGTGATCCTAGACCCGACGCTCCTAGGGCCCAGCGTTCTGGAGGGGCTCAAGCGCGGAGGGTACGTGGTGGCCAACTTCCCAAGGGGCATAGACGAGCTCCTCGAGATCCTTGGCGCTGAGAGGGGCGAGTACAAGGTCTACGCGGTCAACGCCACAGAGGTAGCGGTCAAGATACTGAAGAGGGGCATCACCAACACAGCCATGCTGGGGGCGCTCGTAAAGGCAACTGGCATCGTGAAGTTGGAGAGCGTCTTCGAGGTCATTAGGGAGAGGTTCTCTGGCGAGATCGCCGAAAGGAATATAGAAGTTGTAAAGGTTACCTACGAGAGCACGAGGGGTGGTTAGCGTGGCGGAGCTTAAGGGGTGGCGTGAGATCCCAATGGCCGCGGTCCCCTGGAAGCTCTCGACAGAGTTCAAGACTGGGGACTGGAGGACCTTTAGGCCAGTCATAGACCAGGAGAAGTGCGTGAAGTGCCTCATATGCTGGGTGTACTGCCCTGACATGGCGATAGAGTGGGATGGCGAGAAGGTCACTATCAACTACGACTACTGCAAGGGCTGCGGCATATGCGCAAACGAGTGCCCCCGCAAGGCGATAAGAATGGAGGAGGAGGTGAGGTGAGTTGGCCGAGCCCGTGAAGCAGACGGTAATGGCGCTGAACGGCGACGAAGCCGTCGCGTGGGCCGTCAAGCAGTGCGACGTCGACGTGGTGGCCGCCTACCCGATAACCCCGCAGACCATAATCGTGGAGAGGTTCGCTGAGTTCGTCGCCAACGGCGAGGTCGACACCGAGTTCATAGCCGTGGAGTCTGAGCACTCAGCCCTGAGCGCCTGCGTCGGGGCGGCAGCGGCGGGGGCCAGGGCCTTCACAGCCACCGCCTCTCAGGGCCTCGCCCTGATGTGGGAGATAGTCTACATCGCCTCGAGCCTGAGGCTGCCAATAGTAATGGCCATAGTGAACAGAGCTCTCTCCGCGCCGATAAACATACACTGCGACCACAGCGACTCCATGGGCTGCAGGGACGCTGGCTGGATACAGATCTACGTCGAGGACGCCCAGGAGGCCTACGACACGGTGATCCAGGCCTTCAGGATAGCTGAGCACCCCAATGTCCAGCTGCCAGTGATGGTGATGCTCGACGGCTTCTTCCTGAGCCACACGCTCCAGAACGTCAGCCTACTCCCTGACAACGTTGTCAGGGAGTTCGTAGGCGTTAGGAAGCCAGTCGAGGTC
>CAZCFI010000039.1:0-16819 GCA_964497915.1 uncultured Thermoproteales archaeon | reverse complement strand
CTCCCACTCCACCAGCTAGCCGCCTCTGGCGGCGAGGAGCTAGTCACGAAGGTCACGCTCATCAGGTTCGCTGACATCGCGTGGGTCAGGGTCGCCGCCTCGTTCCCCGAGCAGCTGGTGGCGACCCGCAGGTACAACATCACGCTGGACATCAAGCTGATAGAGGTCGACGGGAGGCTGAGGAAGCTCCTGATAAAGGGCATCAGGGTGTCCATAGGGAGCGAGTACATAGAGTACGTGCCGGACGAGCCTCTCTCCCTAGCCAAGGTCGGGGACAGCAGGAGGGTAAACGTCACGATAGCCCCGAGGTTCTTCGCGTCCGAGATGAGCCCCGGCGACGTGAGGGACGCCACGCTCAGGGTGGACTTCTCCTACTACATAGAGGGCACTAGGGCAAGCGGCGAGGAGGTCATAGAGTCCGGCCTTTACGCCGTCTTCGCCTCCCTCCCAGTCAGGGTCGTGACGCCCAGGACCAGGGTGTACGTGCAGCCGAGGGTCGCGACCGCGTACGAGCCCAGCTACGTAGTCAACTTCACCGTTAGGGTCTGGGTCGAGGGCGAGGGCTTCGTCGAGAACGTGAGGGTCGAGGTGAGGGGGGCGCCGGTCCAGTGCTACCTGCTGACCACCGGCAGGCTGGGGGTGGGCGAGAGCAGGGTCCTGTGGACCATAATGAACGTGACTGAGCTGGGGCCCATGGCGCCCGAGCGCTGCCGCCCATCCGTGCTCGTGACGGCGGTGACCCCGTGGGGCTACGTCTTCACGTACACCTTCTCCTTCACCCTCGAGCTGCTCAAGGTCAGGAGGGTGAGCGCTCAGGTGCCGGACAAGGTCATAGCGCTGGCCTACACGCCGGTCAGGCTGTCCCTGGAGCCAGCCCCCGAGGCCAAGGAGGAGGTCACGGTGTCGGTGTCGTGCGACGGGAGGAGGCTGCGCGAGGTGAGGTACGGGCCGACGATACACGTCCCCCTGGCCCCCGGCCCGGGCCTCCACGAGGTCAAGATAACGGCGTACTCGGAGCTCCAGGCCCCGGTCTCAGTGACCAAGGTGGTCGAGGCGGTCACGGCGACGCCGCGGCTCAGCGTCGCCGCGGTCGAGGCGACCAAGTCCCTCAGGGTCGAGGTCCTGCCGCTGTGCGCTGGCTCCGAGGTCGTCGTCGCGGTCACCGGCAGCGAGGGCGGAACAGTGATGGAGGTCAGGCTGGCTGACGAGCAGATGAGCGTGGTGCCAGCCACCATCAATGGCATAGAGGCGGCCAAGGGGGTCGCTTACGTCAGCCTCAGGGACTTGGGGCCTGGCGAGTACGTCATCAAGGTCACCTACGAGTCCGGGCTCGGCTCCGTGACTAGGACCCTGGCCTACGTCGTCAGGGGAGCCAGCCCTCTGGAGCAGCTGGAGGGGTTCCTGTCGATCATCCCGCTGCCGACGCCCATACTCCTCGGCGTGATAGCGGCGGCCGTGGCCATCCCGGTGGCCTACGTGGTCTTGTCCAGGAGGAGGTCTGAGGAGGAGGTGGAGGAGGGTGAGTAGCTACGTCATCGAGCCCCTGGACCCCGAGAGGTACGAGGCCGTGGAGGAGTACGAGGTGACCCCGTACGCCAAGGTCGTGATAGCCAGGGACAGGTCGTCAGGCGCCTACAAGTACTTCGTCGTCGAGGAGCCGCTGACCAAGGGCGAGAGGAGGCTGGTGCGCGAGGTCATGGACAGGGTCAAGTACCTAGCCGTCAAGTCCGAGACCTACGACATAGAGGGCCTGGTGAAGTCTGAGCTCAGGAGGATGGTCAAGGACAGGAGGAGGCGCGGCAAGCTGCTCTACTACATCAGGCGCGACTACCTGGGCTACGGCCCGATCCACGCCATGATGCTGGACCCCAACCTGGAGGACATATCGTGCAACGGCGTCGGCATACCGATATACGTGTGGCACAGGAAGTACGAGTCCATCGAGACCAACGTCGTCATGACCGACGTCGACTACCTGAAGAGCTACATAAGGAGCCTGGCGGCCAGGTGCGGTAAGCACATATCCTCCGCGTTCCCAGTCCTGGACGCCACGCTGCCCGAGGGCTACAGGCTGGCTGCGACGCTAGAGGACGTGTCCAGCAGGGGCCCCACCTTCACGGTGAGGAAGTTCAGGGAGAGGCCGTTCACGATAATCGAGCTGATAATGGGCAAGGTCATAGACCCCCTCATCGCCGCGTTCTTCTGGGTCATGATAGAGAACAAGAGGACGTTCATGATATTCGGGGCCACCGGCTCCGGCAAGACGACCCTCCTCAACGCCCTCCTCACGTTCGTCCACCCCTCGATGAAGGTATGCACCGTGGAGGAGACGAGGGAGATAAACATCCCGACCAAGAACTGGGTCCCCTTCGTCACCAGGGAGACGTACGCTGTCGGGGAGAGGATCGGCGAGGTCTCGCTCTACGACCTGGTCAAGGTCACGCTCAGGTACAGGCCCGACTACATAATCGTGGGCGAGGTGAGGGGGGCCGAGGCCTACGTCCTCTTCCAGGCGATGCAGTCTGGGCACGGCGGCATCTCCACGATCCACGCCGAGTCCCTGGAGAGCATGATAAACAGGCTGCTCAACCCGCCGATGAACATACCGCCGCAGCTCATACCCACCCTCAACTTCGCCATCCACATATCCAGGGTCAGGGTCGGCGGCAGGGTGGCGAGGAGGGTGCTCAGCGTCTGGGAGGTACACTCAGTCGACTCGTTCCGCAAGCTGGCCGAGTGGGACCCCGTCGAGGACGCCTTCATTCACTACCTCAGCAGCTCGGAGATCCTGGCCAGGGTGGCCAGCCAGCTAGGGCTCGGTAAGGAGGCCCTCTGGGAGGAGATAGAGAACAGGGCCAGGCTCCTCGAGCACCTGGCCTCAAGGGGCGTCGTCGAGTACGGCGAGATAGTCAAGTGGGTCTACTCCTACTACAGCGACCCGGAGGGCACCCTCAAGAGGGTAGGGGTGAGGGTGCGCCCAGCCCTAGCAGTGAGGGCAGCTAGGCTGAGGGAGGAGGTCAAGATCAAGAGGGCGCTGAGCGGGAGGGGGGAGGGCAAGGGGGAGTCCAGGTCTAGGGAGCGCGCGGTAAGGGTGAGGGAGCAGATCTTCAGCAGGCTCAAGGTGAAGAGATGAACATATTGAAGGTGTTCAACAGGAGCATAGAGACCGACATCTACGTCGCGTGCCTGCCTCCCCCCGACAAGTACTACAAGCTCTCGCTAGCCGCCTCGCTCACAATCTCACTGGCCGCGTCAGCCGCGCTGGCCCAGCTGGTCAACGCTAGCGTCATCGCGGCCTTCCCGGCCCTGCTCCTGACCTCGCTCCTGGCCGCCTCGTACCTGCCGAGGGCGGTGGCCAAGCTCAGAGCGAGCGACATAGACGTCGAGCTCCCGTTCTTCCTGATATACATGTCTACCCTATCGATAGTGCTCACGCCGCTCCAGGTGCTCGAGAAGGTGTCGAGGGCGCCCAAGTACGTCTTCAACCAGATGAGGTACGAGGCGAGGAGGTTCTGCATAGAGGCCAAGGTGTACGGCAGGGACCCCCTGGAGGCGCTGAGCGAGGTGGCGCGCACCACGCCCCACAGGGGGCTGAGGAGCATCCTGGAGGGCTACGTGACGGCCGTCAAGTCCGGCTCGAACCCCGTCGAGTACCTGGTGAAGCAGTCGGAGCTGTTCATAAGGAGGAGGGTGGCCGAGATAAGGGCTAGGGTCGAGAGCCTGGTCTCCCTGATGGAGTCTTTCATCTCGGTCACCATATTCACGGTGGTCACGCTCTTCTCGCTGTCCGTGTCGAGCGAGGCCCTGCCCATGCTCGCCGGCCAGCTGCTGACGACCCTGAGGGTGCCGAGGGAGCTCATCACGCTGTCGTACGTCCTCCCCCTCATGCTGTCAGTCCTGTTCATGCTGCTGGCGAAGGGGCTGCAGCCCAGGTCCCCCATCAGCGAGTACAGGCAGTACGTGCCCATCGCGCTGTCCCACATCGTAGTGGTGGTGCCCATAGTGCACGTCTTCCTCACCCCGCTGCTCACGATGCCGCGGGCCTGGATGACGCTCCCGGTGCTGATCTCAGCCACCCTCCTCGTGTCCTCGGTGATTTCAGCCGTGTTCGACGCCAAGTACGAGAGGTTCTACTCGTCCATCAGGAGGGGCTTCAGGGACTTCATAAAGGAGCTGAGGGAGCTGAGGAGGGTCGGCGTGTCCCCGGAGAAGGCCATAGACAGCTTATCCGAGAGGGACTACGGGAGGTTCAGCAAGTACGTCAGGCTCCTGAACGAGTACATAAGGCACTTCAGGCCACTCAGGGAGTTCATGGCGGAGTTCGTGCACGAGGTTCGCGACTGGCTCGTCATATCGCTGATGTTCATATTCATCGACACGATTGAAGTTGGGGGAGTCACGGTCGAGGTCCTCGATAGGTACTCGACGTACGTCGACTCCATATTCCTCATAGAGTCTGAGAAGAGGGCCAGGCTTAAGGTGCTGAAGCTAATGCCATTCGTCACAGCCATGATCCAGTTCTTCACGATATACTCGGTGCTCTACATATTCGACTCGATAGTCGTGAGCCTCGGTAGGGGCTCGCTCATGGACAGAGCGGGCCCCATGACGTTCTCAGTTTTAGCCGTCACCAATTATGTCTACGGCCTGATAGCTGGCCTTCTGTCCGAGGAGAGGCTGAGCGGCGGCTTCAAGTACGCTGCTATCCTCATGGGGATAACCCTACTGTTCCTCGCATTTGGCGACTACCTGGTGAGGGGGCTCTTCGCCGTCCTAGGTGGTAGGCTATGATAGAGAAGGCCGTAACGGCGTCCGTGCTGGTGATCCTGATAGTGTTGGTCTTCTACTGGGGCTCGCTGACGGTCGAGACTCAGATTCAGAGCTCCGAGTTCACGTCCATGGTCTACTCGTTCCAGATACTAGCTAACTTCGACGACGGCGCCTTCAGAGAGGGAGACGCCAACTACGTCATAGTCACGATCACGAGGGGTTTCATAGACAACCACGACCACGAGCTGAGCGTTAGGGTGTACATCGATGCCTCCCTGGTCTACGAGGACTCCGTGAAGACCAAGGTGATCAGCTACAGGGGCGGCTGGCTGACGTCGACGGTCGAGAACTTCTACAGGGGGAACGCCAGCGAGGTCACGACGTCGTCAATAGTGCTGGTTGTGTACACCAACCAGAGCGACGGAGCTAGGGTGTTCTTGAGGCCGAGGGTGAGGGTCCTGCCCCTCGGCGTCTACGTGGGGAGGAGGGTCGACGGCACGACGTACAGGGTGTACATGCTCAACGTGTACGTGCCCTCGATACGCATAGGGGAGTGCTACGGGGGCTCGCCCTACCACCTGATCCTGAAGACCAGCAGGACTGAGGCCTACGTCATCAGGAGGGACTACGGCGTGGCTAAGTCGCGCACCATCACGGTGGAGGTCAACGGCGAGAGCGTGGAGCTGAAAACGCCGGAGGTGGACTCCATAATCGTGACGGTGGTCAGATCCGAGGTGCTGTTTGAGATAAGGGGTGCGTGAGCCTTGTCGGAGGTCCACAGGCACGTCGTCTCGATAACCATGGCCGTTGCGATACTCTCCATGCTCGCCGCCGTGACGCTCACCCTGGCCGTGTACACCGACGCGGTGGCGTGCCAGAGGCTGTGCGAGATGGTGAGGAGCAGGCTGACTGAGGTAATAATGTACGCGTACTTCGAGAGGAACGTCACCGTCAGGCTGTCGCTCAGCGACCTGGCCTCCAGGCGCGTCGAGCTGTACGTGGTGAACTCGACGTGCATAGAGGTCAGGGTTCCGCTCAGGTACTTCAGGGGCGTGGTCGCTAGGGGCTACGTTACCCTCCCCGAGGGCGCAACGATAGACTACTCTGGGCTCCTGCCGCGCGACTTCTACCTGGTGTTCAGCGAGGAGGGGGGTAAGGTCGTGATAAGGGTGAGACCGTGATAGAGTGGCTCTCCGAGGTCGGCGTCGCAGTCCTGCTGGTGCTGCTCATAGCGTCGATGTACGCGTTCCACCTGTCAATGACGAGCCTCATCCTGGCCAGGACAGAGGTCGAGGTCGTCAAGTTCGTCGCTGAGAGCGGGCTCACGAGGACGGTCCTCGACCTTAGCGACCTCTACTTCGCCAGGGCCAAGTACCTGAGCAAGTACAACGGGACCCTGGGGCTGAGGGTGCTGCCAGCGCTCAACATCACGCTTAGCGAGTGCTGCGGGCGCGTCAGGGTTCACGTGAGGTCCTGGAGCGGGCACGTGATCCCCTCTCTAAACTTCACCCTGATGAGGGTGGTGCTCGGCCCCGACGGGGTGGAGGAGGTCGAGTCCGAGAGGGGGGTGGTGACCGACTACTGCGACACCCAGGTGACCTACGACGAGAGCTCGCTCTACGTCGTGCTGGCGACGTACTGCAAGCTGGCGTGCTTCGAGGTCTTCGCGCCCAGCGGGATGCTCAGGAGCAACTACGACCCTAGGAGCGACGAGCTATACAACGAGAGCGATGTGCTCGAGGTCTACGCCGTGCTGCCCTTCTACGAGAGGCCCTTCCCCATACAGTTCAGCAAGGTCGGCGACCACGTGAGGCTCAGGGTCGAGCGCGGGACAGTCGCCTTCGTCGTCGTCGAGGAGGGGGGCACCTACGTCGTGGAGAGGTTCCCCCTACTGAGGGGAGGGGGTGGGTTCAGGATGGAGCTCTGCAAGTACGTGGTGTGCGAGTACTACACGTTCATGGTCATGACGGGTGAGAGGTCTTGAGGACGCTTGAGCTGATACTGATAGTGGTCATCCTGGTGCTGCTATACGCCTCAATAACCCTGAGGACGGTCACGCCCAAGCTGTCGCTCCAGAACGACTACTTCCTCCTGAAGGAGGAGGCGTACTCAGTGGCCAGGGTACTGGCTGACTCCAGGATGCTCACCTACCTCATGGCTGGGCCTAGGCCGGAGGACGCGCTCAAGGTCGTCGTAACGGCCCTAGTCCCGCCGAACAGGGAGTTCAGGGTGAAGGTCGTGGACGCGGCGACGGGAGCTGAGTTCGTCGCCGAGACCCCCCACTTCAGGGACTGCACCCTGGCGGCCACGGCCGTCGTCGTGTACTCAGACTCGGTCCACTGCAAGATGTACTTGGTGGAGGTGTCGCTGGGGAGGGTCACGGGTGGCTGAGTTGAGGGGGCAGGTCACCATAATCTCGGTCGTGCTAATAGCCCTCTTCCTCCTGTCGCTGGTCTCGGTAGTGATGATGCACTACTACGAGGTCCACAACATAGGCTCGATAGAGGTCAAGACGATATCGATGGCCGAGGCCATAGAGTCGATAAAGACCGACCTGAAGAGGGCGCTCGCGCTCGTGCTGGCTAATGTCTCCAGGACCTACGCGTTCAGTCCCAGCGAGCACAACCTGACCAAGTTCAGGGCCTACGCGCTCGAGCACTTCGAGAGGTGGGTCGTCCTGACGAGCACGGAGTATGGGGCGGTGGTGGAGCTGAGGTACCCCAGGTACGTCTACCGGCTAGCGGGCCGCGACTACGTGATCCAGGAGGGCTGCGTCTTCAAGCTGTACTGGTACAAGAGGAGCTCCCTGTCGATAGGGTACGTGGAAGCTAACGTCTCCATACCGTCGCTCGGCATATACAACGTGACGGCGAGGGCGCTGGTGTCGCTGTGCGTCTCGATACTCGAGGTGGGGCACAGCGAGAGCGAGGACGTGACTTGGCTCCTCATAAACGTGACGGCTGACGGCGTCCCGGTGAGCGACGTATCGGGCGTCAACATAACCGTGCTCTACCCCGACTTCGAGAACTACGGCTACTGGGCCGAGGCGGAGCTCGTGAGCGCGGAGTACCTCGGCTACGGCCTGTGGAACGTTACGGTGAGGCCCTACGTCCCCGAGATCTGGGGCGTCATACCGCTGAGGCTATACGTGACCGACTACAGGGGCATAGTCGCCTCCTCCCTGACCTACGAGGGCATTGTCTTTAAGGTCGTTAAGAACACCCCCGACAGGGTTGTGTACTACGACTCAGGCTACAAGACGATCCTCAGGACGTCCACGCCAGACGAGGTTTACACGGTTGAGTTGGACTGGAGGTTCCACCTGCACTTCCTGCTGAACGAGATACCACTAGCGACGGAGCCCCCGCCCCCCATACCGCCGGTTCCGGTTAAGCAGCTCCGCATCTACACACGCAGGGATGGCTCGGAGTGGAGGCTCACGCCGTTTCAGGCTGAGCTATGGGAGCTGCGGGAGTGGCACGGGCTCCAGATATGGTGGCCAGTCGCGCCCGCTGACCCGGCGTACTGGTTCAACCAGTCATGCAGGCTCGTATTTCAGGTCTCGTACCCAAGGGCCGAGGACAGGGTAGTGTATGTGAACGTAACCTGGGAGAGCGACTGCGACGCCGATATCATCAGGTGGAACACGAGCCTGTGGTATGAGTACAATCCGCCCGACTACAAGGACGTTGTCTCGGAGACCTTCAGGATAGAGCTCATAGATGTGGAGCACCCCGTGATGAGGGACTACAACTTCGATTACTACGGCGTCGCGGCACTTGGCTTCAGGGATCCGGATGGCGCCGCCTACGGGCCGACCAACTTACACGCATACGGCTCCTACGTGCATTACTCTGGGGGCCGCAGGTACATATACCTAGGCGCTTGGAGACCCTACGGGACATGGCGCGTGTTCCACCGATACTCGGGTAGTTACTCATGGGCCACACTGCCCGTGAGGATCTTCGTGACCCTTAATTCAACGAGGGTGGGGAACGTTTACACAGGGGAGGTGCGCGAAGACTACTACGACACGCTAGCTATCGTATATGTGATCAACGGGAGCAGGTACGCGGCCTGCCTAGTCCATGTCTACTGGGAGAGCACTAAGAGCGACTGCTACTGCTACTACGGCTACTGCTACTGCGGCTACTGGATGTTCATGTCGATGGGCGGGGGTAGGCCCACGTACTACATGTATCTCAAGGCGGTGGAGGGAGGCCATTATAATGTCTCGAAAGAGTATGAGTACTCTCACTGGTGGGAGTATGAGTACCCGAACTTCTTCTGCACGCACTGGGGCAGCGGGATTGGGAGGGCCGTCTTCCTCTCCGAGTCTGCCGTCAACGCGCTCTACGACGTGGGCGGCGATCCGAGGTTCGCAGTGACTGAGCAAGCGCCTGGCGGCTTGCCGCAGCACTCGCTGGAATACGAGTTCGCGCCGCTTGACGAATGCGTAACGGTGTATGCAGGCACCACTTACTCATATTGGTTCGTCATATACATGTATGAGGCCGCGGACGACTGGGGCGAGTGGAAGAAGGCCTACATCTACTCGGTCATGTTCCTGGAGCAGTACGCCCCCTCGATAGAGGTCGTGGGCGTCACCTAGCCCCCAGCCACCTCAGCTATGTAAGAGGCTATGTCGTCAAGCCCCCACCCCATCAGCGCTGACGTGAAGAACGTGCGCTCAGCGCCCAGGCGCTTGGCGACTCCAGCCACCTCCTCGCGCGTCACGCTCAGCCCTAGGTCCACCTTGTTCCCGATGAGGGCCCTGCGGGCTGGCGGCCTCGGGTACTCCAGCAGCGCGTGGAGCGTGCTCGGCTCTGACACGTCGAACACGTAGCACACCAGGCTGGCCCCCCTGAGCGCGAAGTCGAGCGCGAACCTGAACCTCCTCTGCCCAGAGGGGTCGACTATGACGACGGAGCCCTCACCCACCCTGAGGACGTGCACCTCCACCCCTATGGTGGCTCCGGCATTCAGCGAGGAGCCTGTGAGAGCCAGCGCTAGGGTCGTCTTGCCGACGCCGCCCTCGCCCAGCAGCGCGACCTTGACCCTCCTGGCCCTCATCTCTTCCTCAGCAAGTACGCTGGCATGGGGTACTTAGCCGTTTTGACCACGTCGAAGCCGGCCAGGCTGAACCAGCCCATCAGCTCGCTCCTCTCAGGGGGTATGTTCGACCCCATGAGGTACACTATCACGTGCCCCTCCTCGTACCCCCCGTAGGTGACCTGGATCATGGCCACCCTGCCGCCCTCCCTGAGGGCGTCGGACACGTTCCTCAGCACCAGCACTGGGTCGTCGCACCAGTGCAGCACGTTGACCATGAAGGCCGCGTCAGCTGGCTCCCTGACGTAGTCGCCTAGTCTCTCGCCGTAGCCGACGACGAACTCCGCCCTCGATGCGTCGAGCCCCAGCGACGTGATGTAGTCCCTGGCCACGTCGAGCGACACCGGGTCTGGGTCGATGGCGACGACCCTGGCCTTAGTGAACCTCAGGAGGGCCATCGTGGAGAGCCCCATCCCCGCGCCAACGTCGAGCACCAGGGAGTTGGGGGGCAGCTTGTCGAACCCTGACCAGTGGATCAGCCAGGCCCTCGCCAGGTTGTAGCCCGTGTTGTCGAGGAACCTCATGAAGTGCGCCTTGGCCTCCCTCGACAGCCACGTGAACCTCCTCTCCCCCGTCCTCAGGGCGTCTGGCAGGGTCTCGAGCACGTCGTCGTACACGGGTATCAGCTCGCCTAGGAGGTACGGCGAGGTGACCTTGGGCCTCTCGGCCCCCCTCCTCAGCACCCTCACGACCCCGCCCCTGACCTCTAGGTAGCCGTGCTTGGACAGTATGTCTATCACGAGGCGGGCGAGCTTGATGTCGTACTTGAGGTCGAGTAGGGACTTGCCGTCCATCTCGTCAAGCACGCCCGACCTCTCGAGGACCTCGAAGACCTTGTAGGCTATGTACCTCCTCCCCTCCTTGTACGCCTTGAAGACCTCGAAGGGCGAGGTGGCTAGGACCCTCCGCTCTGGCGTGCCCGGCACCATGCACCTCAGGAGGAACTTCAGGCTCACTCTCCCACCTCCTCAAGCACGCCTATGCGGAGCAGGACCCTTATGGCGGCCAGGTCCCTGTCGGTTGGCGGGACCTCGCCCCTGAGGATCGCCTCTATCCTCTGCCTGCTGATGTACGATGGCCAGAGGTGCTCCCTCTCCCTGCTGACCCTGAGCGAGCGCAGGTCGGGGACGTCGCGCGCGAGCGAGGCGACCTTGACGCTCCTGACGGTCAGCGAGTCATCAACGTAGAGCACTATGCTGTGGCCCTCGCACTGTATCACGTGCCAGCCGCTCTCCTCGACCCGGACTGAGTGCCTCCTCCCACACTTGGGGCAGACTATCAGCCTCTCCAGGGCCCGCATCGGCCTCACCCGGTGACGGGCCTGATGACCCCCCTGCACCCGCCGCTCAGGCTGACTTCAGTGAGCTTGTACTCGTAGTTGCCGCCAGTGAGTATCGCCACCGCCGCCCTGAAGCACCCGATCCTGGGGCACGTGAGGTGCCTGAGCTCGACCCCCTCCCTAACCAGGTTGAGGCATATGTCGAGGTAGGGGCAGTTGGCGACCTCCACGACCAGCTCACTGTCAGCGCTCGAGAACCTGACGGGCTCGCCGGTCGGCGGCAGCATCCCGAACTTGCGCAGCAGCCCTATGTACCACGACAGGGCCTCGTCGGCTCTGCTGAACTTGGGCACCTCTATGCCGTACCGCTCGCCAGCTATCCTGAGGAGGTGCCTGACTGCGTTCTCGTATGCCCTCATTGAGACTATCTTGGGGTTGGCGCCCAGTACGTCCCTTACGGCCTTCTCGTACGCGAAGAGCCACAACTCATATAGTATCTTATACTTTGTGCTGTCGTCTACGAGAGTCTCCACTTCGTCAGCCATAGCTTGTACCCCCACTAGCTCCTGAGTATCTCTCTGAGCTCAGAGACGAGCCTCTTCATCTCGTAGAGCAGCAGCCCCAGCTTGATGTCCTTGGTAGTGAGCGCTATGAGCAGCGCGTCTGGCGTCACCCCCATGAGGCACACGTGGCCGTTCTCGCCCAGTATGAGGCCCATCTGGAACTCGCCCCTCCCGAGCTCGTCGTTTATCCTCTCAGAGATGCTGAAGAGGGCAGCTGACATCGCAGCCACCTTGTCCTCGCTTATGCCGGAGGGCAGGGCGCTGGCCATCATGAGGCCATCGGCGCTGACGAGGGCTGTGGCCTCTATGCCAGGGACCGCTCGCTCGAACTCCCTGAGCTTCTCCTCGACCTTAGCCATCTTAGACGACAACGACATAGGGAGCGCCTCCGTTGTTAAAGTATTTCACTGAAATAATTATTTAAACGTTCCGCTCCTTGACTAAGGCCCATTAAGTACTTAAAAGTAGGCCCAACAGCTTGGAAACGACCGATAGGCATGACTCCCTGTTGGTCGCCACGGACTGAACGACTCTACCCCGATCCACGGCTAGGATCTCAGCCACGTCCGCAAGGGTGAGCGGGCTAGGCAGATCCGCCTTGTTTGCCGCCACGACGAAGTTCCTGAACCTGCTGAGGTTAGGCCTAAAGTACCGCTCGAGCAAGGCCCTCCCCCTGTAGACTGACGGCGGCGACGACCAGTCCACTATGAATATGAGGTAGTCGCAGCGCTTGATGAGGACGGGGATGAAGTAGAAGAACCTCTTCTGCCCCGGCGTGCCGTAGAAGACGAGCTTGATCTCGTTCCAGCGCGTGCACCCGTAGTCGAAGGCGACGGTGGTCTTCTCCTTAATCCTCCTCTCCACCGGAGACGTGACCCTGCGGTCGGTGGATATGAAGACGCCGTCAGAGCACACAGTCGATATGAACGTCGTCTTGCCGGCCCCCAGCGGCCCAGCCACTAGGACCCTCGCCAGCCTCAAGGCGCACCCTGCCTCGCCTAGAGGTCGCAAAGCATATATTTAAACTATTATATAACTCTCCCGACAGAGGTGGTCATCATCCAAGCATATCTCGACCTCCCAGTTAGCTTAGAGCTACTGGTGCTGCTAGTCAACTCCGCTCTGGTCGCCGCGACCCTGGCGCTCTTGGTCAAGCTGTCGCTGGCGCTCAGCGCACGCCCCGGGGAGCGGCTAGTTGAGCAGGTGAGATCTCTGGAGAGGAGCGTCGTTAGCAGTGTGAGCGTGCTCAAGAACACCCTGGAGAGGCTGGTGAGCGCCAACATGAACCTCCTGTCGGCCATGGAGGCCAGGGTCAAGGAGATGGACTTGGTAGCGAGGAGGGTCAGCGAGAGGGTCGACAGCGGATTCGCCCAAATTAGGTCTGCGCTAGCGTCAGCGCCCGCGAGCGCTGAGGTCGTCGAGCGCCTAGAGGACCTCGACTGCGTGATCAGGGACGATGGCCTCCTCGTCTACGGGAGCTACGATGAGAAGCTTGTGGCTTACTTGACGCAAGCCTTAAGGGTTCTCGAGAGCGTTGGGTTCGAGGGGCTCGAGATAAGCAGGGGGGGCAGCGTGCTACACGTGGGCAGATTGGGCGAGCTGGGCGGCAGAGTGGTCTACTGCCTCAAGGAGTCGCAGCGCCCGGTGAGGTTTGACGCGAGGAAGATATTGTCCGAGCTGGGTGGTGTGATTGGTGGAGGAGCGGAGGGCTGAGGTCAAGAGGTACGAGGAAGTCGTCGAGAGGATAATCCAAGGATCCTATGGGCAGGTCGAGAGGTGCGTCGTGGCCTCCGAGGACGGGCTGCCGATAGCCTCGTACGGGAACCCCGAGGAGGTCAACGAGGTAATAGCGGCGATAGCGGCTCCACTCTTCGCCGCGACTCAGGACGTGATCAAGAACCTGGAGGACACCAAGGTCCTGAGGATAGACGTGGAGCTAGCCAACTCTAAGCACCTGGTGATAGTCCCGAAGGCGACGAGCATAGTGGCCGTCCTCTCGCGCCCACGCCCTAACCTTGGCCTAATCTACTACCTGCTGGAAGCGGTCACTGAGCCAACCCCGGACGAGGAAGAGGGCGGCAAGTAGTAGGCGGCCGCCTTCTCGACTGGCAGCACCAAGAACTCGCAGCACTCGTCCCCCTTGGCGATGCAGCTGAGCTCGACGCAGTGGAGCTTGATGTCTCTCCCCCTCAGCAGGGCCGCCTGTTGGAGCGCGCCTGCCAGCAGCCCCCTCAAGAAGTGGCACGCAGCCCTCCCTGAGGGCTTAAGGTCCTCACCGTACGACGACCTCACGGTGATGCGGTACGTCTCACTCCCCTCGTCGTACTCCTCGAGCTTGAAGTCGCCCCACCCCCTGGTCGTTAGGATGGTTATGAAGTGCTCAAAGGCCCCCCTCACGTCGCCGCCGAACCTCTTGCTGAGCTTCCCGAAGGCCTCAAACCCCAGCCCGAAGCCAGCGTTGTACATGACTAGCGCCGCGCACCCCTCCCCGAGCATCTCCCTCATCGACCTCTGAATAGCGGAGAACACCCTCCTGGGCACTATCAGCACGACCGTGCTCCCGAGCATGAGCCTGCCGTCCCTGTCGTAGCTGAGCTTCGAGAAGAGCGTTTCCTTGAGGCTTACGTACCTGAAGAACCCCTCGCTCAACGCAGCTCACCTGACTAGCTATCCTCCTGCAAAATTTATTATTTTTTCTAGCCCCACGCCATCACTTCGTGACTGCCCTGATGCCAGCTCTCCCTCCTCCAGAGGCCAGGCCGCTCTCAGCGACCTCGCTCCTCTCACTTATCTTGGCCAGCGCGTAGAGCAGGTCCTTAGACTCGTCCTCTAGCACCGCTAAGCCGCCGACCACCCTGTACCTTATGTACCTGTCGAGCCTGTGGGCCTTGGCCAAGCTCATCGCCCTGCTGAGCAGTCTCCTGCCCTTGTCAGAGATGGCGACGTACCTTATGGCGCTGACGCCCCTCCTCCTCTTCCTCCTGACGAGGACCATCGATACCGCTAAGCCCTCACTGATTAGCTCATCGACGTAGTCCATTCTGTGAACTCGGTTTACTTTAAGCAACTTTGACGGCCTGACGGCCTCGCAGTGATATAGCGTGAACAGTAGACCTATCCAAGGCCTCTTGAGCATCAATAAGGGGGTTGGCCACTTTCTTTAAATTACTTACCACAGTTGTGTGGTGTACTCAATTTTAGAAAGTCCACGAGTGGACAGTCCAACTGTGGACTCAAACTTCTTGCTTTTCAAAATCTAGCAGAGCCTCCTCTGCCACGGCCCTCAGCATCTTTGCGACCTCCCTCCCCTTGTCCGTCAGGACTACGAGTCTCCTGTTCTTGAGGAGGGGGCACTCAATTATCTCCACTATGTTATTGACCTTCATCTTGTAGACCACGTTGTACTTTGAGGTCAGCCTGCGCATGAAGTAGGGCTTCTCCAGTAGCTTGAGGAGTATCCTCACCTCCTCCTTCGTGAACCTCAGGCCGAGCTCACTCACCGCAATCGCCCTCCAGGATGACGTCGCATGCCTGGATCAGCAGCCTCGCGACCTTAGATCCCTTGTCGGTCAGCATGACTACCTCCGTCCTGTCGGCCTTAAATCTCTTAACTAGCCCTAGCTCCTCGAGCAGCCTCAGCCCAGCCCCTCCCTTGGTGTACCTAGCGACCTCGCTGAGGAGGCTGGCGGGCCCCAGCAGCTCGAGCAACATCAGTATATTGAGGGCGCCGTAGGCCCTGAAGAACCTGTAGGTTAGAGCTCTGTACCTCTCAAACCGCTCGTACGACTCCTCAACTTTGTTCCCCATGAACGTTCACTGTAGCAACATAGTAGAAGAGGAAATTTTTATTTTTATCTCTCAACCTAGCTGCTACTGAGGGGCTCTAGGGAATGAATATAAGGGGCGTCCCGCCTTTAAGCTTGTGAGCCGCATGGGCGACGTAGTCACGGTCAGAATCGACGACCTTGTTGAATGCGAGTACAACGTCAGGCGAGAGCTCGGCGACATGACCCCGCTCATCAGGTCGATAAGGGAGGTGGGCCTCTTACAGCCGCTGGTCGTAAGGCCGAGTAAGAGGCACCCGGGCAAGTACGAGGTCGTGGTGGGCAGGAGGAGGTACCACGCGCTGAGGGCCCTGGGCTGGAGGGAGGTCCCGGTCATTGTGAGGGAGATGAGCGACAGGGAGGCCCTGCTGCTGTCCCTAGCCGAGAACGTCCAGAGGGGCAGCCTGACGAGAGAGGAGGAGGGGAGGGCCATACTAAGGCTGAGGAGGGAGTTCGGCATGAGCGATGCTGAGATATCGAGGGCGCTGGGCGTCAGCGCCGACTACGTCGCCAGGCTGTTGAGGTTGGTGACGGTGGCTAGAGAGGTTGGAGTTGAGCTCGTCAAGAAGGCGGGCAGGTGGAGGGAGAAGGTCGAGCCTGAAGTCGAGCCGAGCAGAGGTGCCCCGGCCCGCCCTGAGGTCGCCAGCAAGGTGCCGGAGAGCATCCTCAGCGCGAGCATCGCGATAGCCAGGTCGATAACGTCAAGGGTTCCCGAGCTCAGGGGGCGTGAGGAGGAGCTAGAGGTCGTGATAGCGGAGGAGTGCAGAGACCTGAAGCAGAGGCAGATCCAGGAGCTGGGTAGGATTGTGAGGAGGGAGAAGATCAGCGAGATAAGAGCCCGAGTGGCTGAGGAGCCCGTCGGGGACGTGATCAGGAGCGTGATTAGGGACGCGAAGAGGATGGTGCTCGAGAGGGTCAGCATAAGGGTCGAGGTCAGCGCGCCCGTGCTGGAGAGGTTCAAGGAGGCGATAAGGGGGAAGGGCCTGTCGCTCGACAGGGCCGTCGAGATGGCGCTGAGGTTTGCTGTGGACAAGGGGGGCGAGTTCATTGACTATTGTAGCAAATAGATTCAACTTAGGACAAATATGTAATTGACCTTAATCCAACATGAGGCTGTAGCCAGAGAGATCGTGAGAGCCAGTAGCTCGTCGCTGTCGCCTTGAGCGCTCCCTCTGGGGCTGAGATAGATTAATATGTGAGAGCGTAATATACATACCAGCGCAGCGGGGTGGGGAAGCCTGGTATCCCGCGGGGCTCATAACCCCGAGGTC
>CAZCFI010000038.1:1509-17389 GCA_964497915.1 uncultured Thermoproteales archaeon | reverse complement strand
GGCGGGCCACGTCGCAGCCCAGGTGGTAGCCGTGGTCGGAGGCCAGCACGAGGACTGTCTCGGACCAGTGCCCTAAGGCCTCGAGGGTCCTGACTATCTCGCCGATGAGCTTGTCGAGGTGCAATAGGTAGGCGTGCTTCGAGGATTTTGGATGGGGGTTGTGCTCCTGGTAAGAGGGGCAGTGAGAGACTACGTCGTTTATAGGCATGTAGAAGTGGATCATGTCCCAGTTCTCTTCACGCTCCAGGTAGGGCCTCACAAACAGGGCCCAGACCATCCAGTCGTCATAGTAGGGCCCGTAGCAAGGGGGCAGACTGACCACGTAGTCTGGGACATAGAAATAGCCTCGCATTGCCCACGGGGTCGTCGTGAACACGGCCACCCTGACGTTCTCCTTGTACTTCTCTTTGACATACTCGAAGAAACCGACGCTGGCGCTCATGTCGTAGGTCCCAGTGCTGAGGTACTTCATCCCGTGCCTCGTGTCGCACCCTCCCCTGTTCCACGGCCTCTCGACCCACAGGCCCCCCTCGATGAGCCTCGATATGTTGGGGGTGAGGCCGAGCTCGTGGTAGCCCCTCACGTTGGCCGGCGGCAGGTCGCCCCAGACCCTCACGCCCTCGGCCCAGTGGCCGGCGAGCTGGTCGACCACGATGTAGAACAGCCTCCTTAGCAGCTTGCCGCTCATGGAGCTTGGCAGCTCCATGCAGTCTATTAAGCTTTGCGGGCACCACTGCTTATTAGGCTGCAGCCGCTACGGGTGATGGGTGGTCTGAGTGAGTCGCCGTAGGCCCAACGTCGTGCTCATAGTCCTAGACGTGCAGAGGGCTAGCAACATGAGCTGCTACGGCTATGAGAAGCCGACGACGCCAAATATAGACAGGGTGGCTAGGGATGGGGTCGTGTTCCTCAGGTGCATATCGCCGGGGGTCTGGACCCTACCGTCCCACGCGTCAATGTTCACCGGGAGGTACGTCTACGGGCACGGGGTGGGGGCCAGCTACACCTACAAGCCCGTGGAGAGGTACACCCTCACCGAGGTGCTCAGAGCGCTAGGCTACAGAACTGTGGGCTTCTGCAGGAGGGGGCACTGGTGGGCTAGGTACGGCGTGCGAGACGACAGGGGATTTGACGAGTTCTATGGGGTCAGCTACGAGTCCTTCGAGGAGTGGGTCAACGTGGGCTCTGGTAAGATACTCAGGCTCGCCATGGACTGGATTGATAAGCGCCCCAGCGACAAGCCCTTCTTCATGTTCATAAACTGCCTGGAGCCCCACCTCCCTTACGTGCCCCCTGAGGAGTTCAGGAGGAAGTTTGCTGGCGACATGACGCTGGAGGAGGCTAGGGCCCTGCAGCCAGACCCGTGGCTCGTGAGGATGGGGCGCGAGGTGGTCACCGAGGAGAGGTGGAGAGCACTGAGGGACCTGTACGACGGCGAGACTGCTGCCCTCGACCACAGGCTCGGGGAGTTCTTCGCGTACCTAGAGGACAGAGGGCTGATGGACGACACCATGCTCATAATAACTAGCGACCACGGGGACGAGCAGGGGGAGCACTACCCGCCCCACATAGGCCACCAGCTCCACCTGTACCAGTCCGGCATTCACGTCCCGCTGATCATCAGGTACCCCGATGCGTTCCCCGAGGGCAGAAGGGTCGAGGGGCTGGCTCAGACGCTCGACATATTCCCAACAGTGCTCGACATCCTCTCGGTGGAGGACCCCAGCGTGTGGGCACAAGTTCAGGGCGTCAGCCTGCTTAGGGTGGCCAGGGGCGAGGTGGAGAGAGGCTTCGCCCTCTCTGAGCACCAGAGGCCGCTGCTCTCCTTCGAGAGGATGCTGAGGAGGGACCCCAAGTACGACTTCAGGAGGTGGGACAGGAGGCTCAAGGCCCTCATAGTCGGGGACTACAAGTACATATGGTCGTCGGACGGCAGGGACGAGTTGTATAACCTCAAGAGAGACCCAAGCGAGAGTGAGAACCTGATCGAGGAGGAGAGCGACGTCGCGAGGGAGATGAGGGAGAGGCTGCTAGCGGTGCTGAGCAGCATGGAGCGCAGGGACCTGGGTGACTTCGTCCAGGGCTCTGAGGAGAACGTGAGGCTCCTGGAGAGGCTGGGCTACCTGCGCAAGCTGGGGCCCGCGCCCAGGCTAGCCATGGCCGGCCTCTCGCCTTAAGGTGCTGAACGGCTATGGCTAGCTCTCCAGGCTATCAAGGAAGTCATCAGGCACGGAGGCTGCGTAGAGCTGGGGCACGCCAGTCCTGTCTGAGTTGAAGATGACCCAGCGGTTGTCGGCCGTCATGTAGGGGTGGGGGTGCGTGTACTGAGCCGAGCTAGTTGATGTCATGGTGCGGCACAGCACTGCTCGCCTGCCAGTCCTCATGGAGCCCACCACTATTGGCTTGCCCGGCGAGCTGAGCTCGTCGCCTATGAAGAACCTGCCGTCCCTAGACGCGCTTATGTGGCACACGGGCGGCCCCTTGGACACGACCCTGGCGCTCGCCTCGCCTGGCCTCACCGCCAGCACGTTGCCGCGCTCGACCGCCTCCTGCCACGGCAGGTCTATCGTCAGCACGACCTCCCCCGTGCGGCCGACCCAGCACTCGTGGCCCGTGATGGGCGCCGTGTAGGGCCTGCCCACCGGCAGCTGCCTCACGCTCCCACCGTCCCTGTCTATCACGTAAAGCGTCGCCCCCTCCTCGCCGACGAGCCTGACTATGTTCCCCGCCTCGTCTAGGAGCCCGCCCCTGTTCCACTGCACGAGGATGTCGAGGCCCCTGCTGGGCTCGAACTGGGGGTGGGGGTTTATTAGGTCGGGCCTCTCGTGTATCACCCTCCACTCGCCCTTCCTCAGGTCCAACCTGATCAGGGCGTACCTCCGCGGGCCGAGGCGCGCCATGCTGACGTAGTACCTACCGTCGGGCGACACCGTGCCCCGCACCATGAAGCGCGGCAGCCCGGACGTGTCGAACACCTCCTCCGCCTCGAGCGTCTCGAGTGAGAGCTCCACCAGCACCCTCCTCCCGCGCTTGACGGTCTCGTAGTACACGAAGTCGCTGTAGGCTTGGCAGCCGACTGACAGCACGGGGCCGCCGACCCTAGCCACCCTCATCGTCTCGAGGTCGCACACCCACAGCTCCCTGTTAGGGTCGCCCGAGTGCAGGTACCTCAGAAAGGCTATCCTAGTGCCGTCTGGGTTGCAGGGCGGCTGCTCGCCGTATATGCAGTCCGATATGACTGGCGAGCTCGTCAGCTGCACCAGCTCTGAGCCCGAGCTCGGGTCGCGCCCCCTCCGCACGCTCTCAACTAGCCACCTGACCGACACGCAGCAGCTTCAGGCCAGCAGACTATTAAGCGTTGGCAGAGGGCCGCGCCAGGCGCTCCATCAGGCGCCTGGCGAAGGCTCTAGCCGCCTCTAAGTCCTCTCCGCTCGGCCTGCCCCTGTTGATGCCTCCGACGAGCTTGAGCGGCCCGTAGTCGCAGTACCCCCGGCACCCGAAGGAGCCCAGGACCTCAGCGCCGCGCTCAGCCAGTAGGCGCTTGAGGCTCGCGTCGCACCCGTTGAGCACCGGAACCCTGGGGAAGCCGCTGGTGTAGAGCACGAAGGCCCTAACCCCCCTTAGGCGGGCCCTCCTCACCAGCTTAAAGAGGGAGCTGTGGTTCCTGCCGTAGTATATCCCCGAGCCCAGCCCCACCAGCTCGTACCTCCCCAGCTCGTCGGCGCCGACCTCCCAGGGGCGGCGCACCTCGGCCCCCAGCTCATCGGCGATGGCCTCAGCGACCCTCATGGTGTTGCCGTGGTGGATGGAGGCGCAGACTAGCAGCGCCCTCACGCGCCAACCCCACCACCCCATATCCGTAATACTTTAATAGTTAGGTGCCGCACCCGGCGCCTCATGGGGGCTTCCCTGGGGCCGCGCAGGGCCGTCGTCATGGGGTTGGACGGCGCCGACCTCGTGCTCAAGTTCGTGGAGGAGGGCGTCACGCCGAACCCGCGCAGGCTTAGGGACGAGGCCGTCTTCGCCAGGGCTTTGCCAGTGGTGCCGACTCGCGCCCCATCAACTGAGCCACGGTAAGCACCGGGGCGTGGCCCAGGACCCACGGTGTGACTAGCTTCTCCATAGTCGAGGGGACGCTCTTACCGCGTGAGGGACTCGGGCTTCGACGCGAGGGCCGTGCAGACCGAGTTCATCTAGTAGGCGGCTGAGGGAGCCAGGCTCAAGTGCATCCCCGTCAAGTGAGCTGGCCCCAGTTCCCGGTGACGGTGAGGAGGGGCGTTGAGGCGGGCGCTTCCGCGTGGAGTGCGTCCGCCAGGTCTGCGGGCCCAGGCTCTACAGCTCGGTGGGCGGCGAGGGGTGGGTCGTCAAGGTCGAGGTCAGGGAGGCGCGCGAATGGGCTAGCGTGCTTCTGTCAGAGGCCCCTCCCCTGGAGGCCGAGCTACGCCAGGCTCGCGTGACCTCAGGTGGCGCTCCTAGCCCTCGCCTCGAGCAGCGAGGGCGGGGCTATGGCAGAGTGGGCGAGTGGGCCAGCCTCAATGCTATGGAGGAGTTTGTTGGGCGGGCTTTGACAGGCTTACGTCCAGTGACCGACACAGCGCCCTCGCAGGAGGGCTTGGCAGCCCCTGGCCTAGGATGAGGGCGCTCGCTAGCTCCGCACTCCCAGCGCGCTCGCCGCATATCTATTTAGCTTCTCCGCCTTCTCCTTAGTGCTAAGGCCCTCAGTCTCGCCTGGCACCTCTAAGTTGAGGGGCGTGGAGTACCCGACCCTCGAGAGGGCGCCTAGGACGTCGGCCCAGTTTATAGTGCCCCGCCCCGGGAACAGGTGGTTGTCGAACTCGCCAAAGTTGTCGCTTACGTGCGTGGCCGCGAGCCAGCTAGCGGCCTCGTCCACGGCCGCGTGCGGGGCCAGCTTGTACCTCCTGGGTATGTTGGCGTGCCCCGTGTCGAGGCACACCCCCAGGTGCTCAGGCCTCCTGACCGAGCTCAGCAGCCGCACGATGCCCAAGACGTTGGACCAGCGCCCCCTGCCCATGTTCTCGATGGCCACCCTGACGCCCCACTCCCCAGCCACCCTAGCCATCGAGTCGAAGAGGAGCCAGTTGACCCTCTCGCTCAGGCGCGGGTGAGCCTCGCTAACGGCGACTGGGTGGAGCACTAAGGCGCCAGCTCCAAGCTCAGCGCACACCTCCAGCCACGCGCCCACCTTAGCCGCTAGCTCGCTGAAGTCCGGGTAGCTGAGGATGGCGAGCCGCGTGGCGTCGAACGGCCCGTGCGCGTGAATAGCCCTCAGCCCGTGGGCGCGCACAGACTCGATAGCGTCGCCAAATGAGATGGCGCCGAGCTGACGCTTGAGCTTCCTCAGCCTTGGGAGCGAGCTCGCGTCTAGGAAGGCTGCCTCGCCCCTGCGCAGGTAGACCAGCTCGTTTAGGTGCTCGGCCGACACCTCGACGTACTTGATGCCGACCTCGCCTATCTTAGCGACGGCCTCGGGGAAGGTCAGCTCGTAGAACCACGACGTCCAGATGCTCCACTCGAAGTCGGCTAGCTCCACCACGCCACCACCGCCAGCCCTCAGGGCCACTCGATAATTAGCGGTTGCGCGGCCAGCCCAGCCAGCAAGCCACTTTAGTCTCGCAGCCGAGTCCTTAGCCATGAGCGTTGGGCTCGGCGTCGTGGGAGTCGGGCGCAGGGGGCTAGCTCACGTGAGGGTATTCAGCTCAGTCGAGGGGGCTAGGGTGATTAGCGTCTTCGACGCTGACGCGGAGAGGGCTAGGCGTGTGGCGAGGGACTGGGGGCTCAGGGCGTATGGGAGCTACGGCGAGATGCTCAGCGACCCCAGCGTTGAGGCCGTCGTCATAGCGACGCCGGATCCGACGCACGCTGGGCTAGCGCTTAAGGCCGTCAGGGCCGGCAAGCGCGTGCCCTGCGAGATCCCGACGGCCTATGGCTACCAGGAGGTCGCCGAGCTGGTGAGGGCGGTGGAGGGGGAGGGCGTCGTGTACCTGCTCGGGCAGCAGGTGAGGCGCTGGCCAGTCTTCAGGAGGGTCAAGGAGCTGGTGGAGTCGGGCTTCTTCGGCGAGGTGCTCTGCGCTGAGGCGGAGTACCTGCACAACATCGAGGGGCCTATCCAGGAGACCCCCTGGAGGAGGGCGCAGACGACGATGCTGGGCGGCGGCCCCCACGTCGTCGACGCGCTCCAGTGGCTCATTGGTGAGCTGGCCGAGGTCCTCGCTCGCAGCCTGAGGACGATCCCCGGGCAGGTGGCTGACGACTTCACCGCCGCTCTCCACAGGTCCGCTGAGAGAGCCGTGGGGCTCGCATTGGTGTCGTACGGCGTCAAGAGGCCGTACTCGCTGTCAATCAGGCTCTACGGAACTCGCGCGTCGTTCGAGCAGGACAGGGCACCGTGGAGCTGCACGTCCGGCCTCCTAATGAGGGTGGGCGGCTACGAGAGGCTGGCCATGGAGGAGGTTAAGGCACCCGTAGCCTCCCACGGGGGGGCTGACTACCTACAGGCGCTGAACTTCGTCAGGGCCATCGAGGGGCTCGAGAGGCCAGCCATGGACGTTCGCGAGGCCGCCAGGGTCACCTGCGCCTGCATAGCCGCCCTCGAGTCGTCAGCCAGGGGCGCCCCGGTCAGGGTCCCGGAGGTGGCCTGAGTGGGGGAGGTGCGCGTCCTTGCCCTGTCGAGGAGGTCTAGCGCTAGGCCATTCGCCGAGTACCTAGGCGAGATCCTAGCCGCTGAGGGGCTGCTCTGCGTCGAGCGCAGCGACCGCCTCGACGACCTCGAGTGCTACTCGGCTGTGGTGGCCTACGCCGAGCTTAGCGAGGGCGAGTGGGAGGCCCTCAAGGCTTACGTCGAGGGCGGGGGCAGGCTGGTGTTCATAAGGCCGCCCCCCTCGCGAGCTGAGCTATTCGGGCTTAGGCCCCTCGGGGCTAGGCTCAGCGACGTTAGACCTGCCCCGAAGTACTTGAGGGTTGACAGCTCGCGGCTGCTCGGGGGGCTGGCCGACAGGGCGGTTCAGGTGCCGTCTGACGGCGACCTCTACGAGGTAGTGGACGGGGAGGTCGTGGCGCGCATAAGCCTCTCGCTGAGGGGGGAGGGGGCGTACCCCGCCATCGTGGTGCGCCGAGTGGGCGATGGGCTGGCGGCCGCCTACACCTACGACTTAGTCGAGGCCGTCGTGACGCTAAGGCAGGGCAGGAGGGAGCTCGCTGGAGTCGACGCGGACGGGAGCGGGGTCGTGAAGCCAAACGACATGTTCATCGGCCTACTCGACCCCAGGCTGAGGTGGGTGCCTCAGGCCGACGTCCACATGAGGACGCTGAGCAGGCTCCTGGAGCGCGTGCTGGGGCCCTCAAAGCCCCTGCCCAGGCTGTGGTACTTCCCTGAGGGCAGTGAGTGCGTCGTCGTCATGACCGGCGACAGCGACGTCATGACCGAGGAGGACCTGAAGAGGCTCCTCTCGATCCTCAGCGAGTACGGGGCTCACTACACGCTCTACGTCAGGGCAGAGGAGCACGGAGTGGTGCCGAGCGGCAGCGTGGGCGAGCTAAGGACCAGGGGGCTGAGCCTAGGGCCGCACACATTCCCGGGCTTCGCCCCGAGCCCTGAGGAGGCTAGGAGGGCGGTCTCGGAGCAGGTCAGGAGGCACTGCGAGGCGTATGGAGGGGGGCTGACCCACAGGGGGCACTGCACGGTGTGGGTCGGCTGGGTCGAGATGGCCAAGATACTCGAGGAGTGCGGCGTCAAGATGGACCTCAGCTACTACCCCTACAGGTACTTCCAGTGCGGGTACCTGAACGGTAGCGGGCTCCCGATGAGGTTCATCGACGAGCGCGGGGAGATGGTCGACGTGTACGAGCAGAGCACCCACTGGGCTGACGACGTGGCCCTCGTGGACAAGACCTTCGTCGACCCCTACGACCTCAGCGAGCTAATCGAGGACGCTGTCAGGACAATTGAGGAGAGCAGGCGCCTGTACCACACGGCGCTGACGTTCTGCATACACCCGGTCAACATGAGGCCCGACGTCCTGAACTCAGCGGTGTGGCTCAGGGCGGTGCTCTCGTACTGTAGGAGCGAGGGGATCCCGGTGCTCAGCGCCGACGAGTGGCTCGAGTTCAACGAGCGCAGGAGGCGCGTGAGGGCGGTGAGCTACTCGGTGAGCTCGAGCGAGCTGCGCTTGGTCTTAGAGGCCGAGGAGCCCGTCAAGGGCGTCGCTGTGGCCTTCCCAGTGAGAGGCAGCTCGGTTGTCTCTGTCGCGGTGGACGGCGGCGAGGCCAGTTACGCGGTCAAGGAGTTGCTGGGCAGCGAGTACCTCGTCGTAGTGCTGGACATCAGCAGGCGGGCTGCGATCAGAGTTGGGCTCAGGAGGCTCACAGATCGTCGTACCGCACCTCACTAACGCCTTCGCCGACCTCGATGACGGCCCTCCTCCCGCTGCGCAGCTTGAGCACGACCCTAACCCTGCTGCTAGCCCTGACGACGAGCGATGCGCCCTCCCTCATGACCCAGTCAACGCTCACCAGCTCGGGCCCTGAGGGCGGCAGCTCGAGCCTGAGGCGCTCGCCCTCGAGCCGCGCGTCGAGCCCCTCAACTGCCGGGCGCGGCTCGATCCCCCACGGGTCCCTCTTGACGCCGCTCACCACCTCCCGCCCCACGCGCAGCTGCCACCACTCGTCAGCGTCGAGCCACGCGGCGTCGCCGGACGCATCGACGCTGAGGTCGGGGAGCTCGCCAAGCTCGGGGAGCTCGCCCCCGCTCCAGTTAACAGCTAGCGCCTCGAGGACGCTGGACCTGAGGCCGGGGACTATGTCGAACAGGTTGCTGTGATCCGTCGAGTTCCTGAAGTAGCCGCGCCCCGACTGGTAGAACAGAGTGGTCCTGAGGAGCTCCTCCCTGAGCCACTTGAACCTGCCCACCCCCAGCTCCTCGAGCGCCCGCAGGGCGGAGAGTAAGGGGCCCTGCGTTATGACGGACGGCCTCTTAGCCACAGCCCCGGTCTTGAGGTCGACGTTGTTGTGTATCCTGAGGCAGCCGCACTCGTCCCTCCACGAGTTCTCAGCTAGGTACTCAACGTTCCTGGCGGCCACCCTAAGGTAGTCAGCGTCGCCGGTGCACTCGTACAGGCCCACGAGCTCGTAGTCTATCAGGCCGTTGTAGACCGCTGGCTCTAGAAAGTCGGGGGCGTCTCCCCTGACGTACGCGCCTAGATCGGGCAGAAAGTAGTGCTCGAGGTACCAGTCGGCCACCTCCCTGCCGTACCGCTCCCAGTAGCTAGGGTCCTCGAGGTCGGCGAACATCGCCATGGCCCAGCACACGGCCAGGTCCTGGTTCGTGACGCCGCACCAGCAGGGGAAGTCTGGGCTCCTCAGCCAGGCGTTCCCCCTCATCCACCAGCACCCCATGATCCAGTCCAGGTTCCTCCTGACGGCCTCCAGGTAAGGTTTCGGATCGAGGCCCTCGTCTGCGAGCAGGGACGACAGGGTCAGTAGCGCCACGTCGGCCACCGCGTTGTGGATGCAGCCCCCGCGCCCCGGCTCGTTCTCGTAGACGCTGTGCTCGAAGCAGCCGTCCGCGCCCTGCAGCGACACGAGGGCGTCCCCCATGTCGAGGCACTTCAGCAGGAAGGCCTCGTCGCCCGTCTTCCTGTAGAGCTCGACGAAGCCCCTCACGAGCCCGAAGTAGTCCGAGACCGTCACGCCCTGGTAGCGCCTCCCGATGACGGTGGCCACACCCCAGCACGAGTGCACGTGAAGGCCGCCGTAGAGGCCCCTCCCCTGCCTCCAGGTCTCCAGCCAGCTCAGGTACCTCCTGATAGCTAAGCCCACCTCATCATCGTCGGCCACGACTGCGCCACCGAGGCTCGCCGGAGCGGCCCATTAGGGCTGCGGTGCGCGGCCTCACTAAAAAACTTTGGGACAGCGCCTGAGCGCCAGCAACCTAGCTCCCTTGCTAGCTGAGCCTGAGCTGCTGGCAGCCGCGGCTAGCCCCGCGCCTAGCCGTCGACCTCCACCCGGGCTCCGACGCAGGCCTCGACGTAGTGGCCCGGGTACCGCTCCCTCAAGACCTTCCTGATCGTGTCCCCGCTGCAGTGGATGGGCGCTATGAGCCTGACTCCAGCCTTCAGTAGCGCCCTCACGACCCGCTCGCACTCGCCCTCGGACGCTGACGCCATGTGGAAGCCCCCCAGCACAAGGTAGGGCTTGGCCCCGAGCTCGCTGGCCGCTCTGGCTGCGATCCTGTCGACCCCGGGGTGGCTGCAGCCGACGAGCACGACCAGCCCCTTAGTCGTGTTGACTACCAGGGCCTGCTCCCAGGGTGGCCCGTAGAGGGGCGAGAGCACGGCCACGCCCCTGGCGACCACGGTCGTCTCACTCACCTCCACCACCGTCAGGTTTAGGGCCCTGATCCAGGCCTTCACGGAGGGGCTCATGCCGGAGGGGACGTAGACCGTGGCGCCGGGCCTCACTCTGGCGACGTGGGACAGCCCCCCGACGTGGTCCCAGTGCTCGTGCGACACCACGATGAAGCTCACTCGACCCAGGTCCACGCCTAGGGCCTCGCAATTGCGCTTGAGCGCCTCTGGAGAGGGGCCAGCGTCGAATAGTATGGTAGTGTTGCCAGCCCTCACCAGCAGCGAGATCCCCCACTCGACCGCTAAGTCAGGCCTGCTGGGGTTGGGGTTGTTGTCTATGAGAACCGTCACCTCAACCCTCTCAACCCAGCCGCACCTCAGCTCGGGGGCTGGCCTGACCCCCTCCTCCGGCCTCCTAACTCCGAGGGTTAAGATAGCGATGGCCAGGGCCGCCGCAGCTAGCGCGGCCACGCACCACCTGCGCACGTTAGTACGTACCCCCAGAGGGAGAAAAGCTTAGCTAGTCGCGGGCCCCGAGCCTGGGGAGGCCCTCGAACCTCACGTCCCTAATTGAGGCCCTGCCTAGCGGCAGCCTGACCCCCTCACACCTCGGCTGGGATGGGTAGGTGGCCAACACCACCCCCGCGGCTGCCCTGCCGCCGCGCCCCGTCACCAGCGCTCCTCGCCCTGAGCGCACAGTCGATGAAGTGGTCTATCTCCAGCTTGAACATGTAGTGCCCGGGCGGATACCTGCCCCCTCTTGCGGAGCTACTCGGTGACCCACTCCCTGCTATTAAACACCGTGACCGCTGGCAGCTCATAGGACGTCCAGTCCGGCGCGTCGAACAGGACAACGCCCTCAGTGCAGTGGGTCTAGCCGCGCTCCCACAGCCCGTACTGGGGATGATTCGGGGCGGCCCCAGATGTCTCTACTGTCGCCGCGCCCCCGCCCCTCAGCCTCAGCAGCGCGACGCCGTGGCTCTCCACCCCTCAGCCCGGCACTATGACGTTGAGCTCCGCTGCTACCTCAGCCACCTCGTCAGCGAGCCACCACCTGATCAGGTTGATGTAGCGGCTCTCGTGGTCTCAGAGACGCCACCGCCGGTGTTGGCTCTGTACCTGAAGCCCTCAGCACCCCTCACGTCATGTCGTCCGGTGGACATCGTAGCAGTGAAGCCCGTCTCCTAGCTCACTGCTACTGAGCATCTCCCCGATGTGCCTGAAGGCCAGGTTGGACCTCTTCATGAAGCCCGCCATGAGCGCTCTGCCGTCTTCTCAGCCGCTCTGATCATCCCGTTGCACTCCACTGGGTCCCTCGCCATTGGCCTCTCGGCTAGGACGTGCTTGGAGTGCTCGAGCGCGGCCACGACCTGCTCAGCATGGAGGTGAGCGCGCACACGCTAACGGCGTCAACCCCTTCGCGCTTGAGGAGCCTCTCGTAGCCCGTGTAGTGGGTCTCTGCGTGGGAGTAGTCCCCTGCCACTCTGGCCCTTAACTCGCCGATGTCCGCCACAGCCATGAGCTCTGCCCGCGTGTTAACCCTGTACCAGGGCAGGTGGCCTATCCAGGTGCGCTGCCGCAACCTACGACACCCACCCTCAGCCCCACGCCAGTAGTCACGTACCGGGCCTAATTAACCGCTGGCCCAGTCAAATTGATAAGCGGCCATGACGAACTTACACTGATGCCACCCAGCGGAGCGCCCTCAGTGCGCGTCAGGGGCGTGGTCAAGAGGTTCGGGGACGTAGTGGCTCTGGACCGCGTCAGCTTAGAGGTGCGCGGTGGCGAGATCGTGGGGCTGCTGGGCCCGAATGGGAGTGGCAAGAGCACGCTGATGAGGGTCGTAGTCGGCCTGCTCAGGCCCGACGAGGGCGAGGTCTCAGTCTGCGGCCACGACCCCTTCGAGGAGGCGGAGGTGGTCAGGCAGCTCGTGGGGTACGTGCCGGAGGAGGCGGCCCTCTACGAGTCGCTCAGCGTCAGGGAGTTCCTGGAGTTCGTGGCGAGGGCCAGGGGCCTCAGGCCGGAGGCCTTCGAGAGGAGGGGGGCCGCGCTCGTCAGGGCCTTCGGCCTGGAGGGGCTGCTCGACGACCTGATAGGGACCCTGTCGAGGGGCAACAGGCAGAGGGTGGCCATAGTCGCAGCCCTCTTACACGACCCCGAGGTGCTCGTGCTGGACGAGCCGGTGATGGGGCTGGACCCTGCGTCAGCAAGAGTTCTCAGGGAGTACCTGGTCGAGCTTAGGGGCAGGGGGCGGGCGATCCTGCTCTCGACCCACATACTGGGCGTTGCTGAGGCGCTGTGTGACAGGGTGGCCATAATGAGCGAGGGCAGGGTGCTAGCTGAGGGGACCGTGAGCGAGCTCAGAGCTAGGGCGGCCGAGGGCGGAACGCTGGAGGAGGTGTTCTTACGCGTGACGGGCAAGGACGAGGAGGTGGAGAGGCTGATTGAGGCCTTGAGGGGGTGCTAGTGGGAAGGCTGGCCAGGCTGCTGACGTGCGCCTACGTCCTGATCAGGGAGACGCAGTACATAGAGCACAGGGCGAGGGGCAGGAAGGAGCTCAGGCGGGCGGGGCAGTGTGCCAGGCTGCTGGCCGCGTACGCAGCCCTGTCGGCGATTACGTCGTTCATGGTCGGGCTGAGCCTAGGGCTCTGCGCCCTCGCCAGCGCGGCTGCTGGCGGCGAGGCTGTTGCGCTAGCCCTAGCGGCCGCTGGCTTCGCGCTCACGTTGATGTGCTTCGTGTTAGCCCTGCTCTCCACCTTCACGGGCTCGTGGACCCTCCAGGAGTACAGGGTGCTGGAGCCCCTGAGGATGCTCCCGCTTAGCAAATGGGAGGTCTCGCTAGCCGTGCTCGCGCACTCAGCGTTCTACGCCCTGCCAGCCATCCTCTTACCGCTGGTAGTGGTGGCGGCCGCCCACCAGACGTGCAGCTCCCTCACCGCAGCCCACCTGCTCCTGGGGCCGTATAGCGCAGTGCTGCTGGCGGCTGGGCTCTCGTACCGCTTAGCGAGCGTCGCGACCTCCTACGGCAAGGCCTCCGGGAGGACCCTCAGAGTGAGGCTCTACAGGGCTGCCTCAGTTGTTGCGTTCACCAGCTCGTTCCTGCTGCTGCAGCTGGCCAACGCACTCGCAGAGGCCCTCGTGAGCCTAGCTAGGGGGCTGCTGGGGGTGGCCAGCGTGGCGTGGGCTGTGTACCCGCTGACGGTTCTCGAGGGCGTGTACCTTAGCTACGCCGACCCTCCAGCCAGCGCGGCCGTGCTCGCAGTCGAGCTGGCCTATGCAGCGCTCTTTGCGGCCTTCTACGCGCACAGCTTCATCTGGTTCTACGCGGGAGCTGCAGGGCGCGCAATGCCCGTCTACAGGTCCAGGGTGCCGCCGCTCACGGCGCCTAGGCTGTGGGGAGGGCCCAGATTAGCCGTGGCCATAAGGGACGCGAAGCTGGCACTGAGGGATCCCAGGGTGGCCTCAGTCGCCCTATGTCCCCTGTACGCGTGCGCAGCCATCCTGGTGTCCATCGCGCTCCCCCAAGGGCTCAAGTTAAAGGCTCTGCTGCCCTTCAGCAGCCTAGTGCTCGCCGTGGTGACGCCACTCACCGCCGTGCAGCTAGCCGCTGGAGAGGGCGGGGGACTCTGGCTCTCACTCCACCTCTTGGGCAGGAGGGGGCTGCTTCAGGGCAAGGTGCTACTAGCCACGCTACTGTGCGCTGCGTGTAGCGCAGTCGTGGCCGTCGCGCTGGCTATCGCGTACGGGGACGCCGCGCTCCTCACAGTGGCGGCCACCGTGACGCTGACCTCCTACGCGTCGTCGTGCGCTTTGGCCCGCGTCACGGCCTCCAAGCTGACCCCTCGCCCGAGGGCCTCGCTGAGATTCAGCGCTGTCGACGCGATGCTCATGGCTGGGCTTTCCCTAGCCATATCGGCCCCCCCACTAATCGCCCTCGGACTCAGCGCGCTCTCGCAGCGCAGGCTACTGTGGCTAGCGGCGTCACTGGCCCTCGCCGCAGCGGAGGCTGGCGCGTGCCACATGCTGTGGCGAGGCATAAGTGAGGGAGCCGCTTAACTGGAGCGCGCATCGCGGTTAGCCGCGAGTTAGGGAGTACCTTTTATACCTGCCCGACCTAGCGTTATACGTGAGCTTGAGGGACTTCGAGGAGTGGGCTAGGGAGGCCAGGGAGATAAGGCGGAGGTCGGCGGACTGGGACTTCATAGAGAGGCAGCCGGAGCCCATCAGAGCCGCGCTCAAGATCCTGGTGGAGACCGGGGACCTCTGGGTGGCCGCCAAGATAGCTGGCATGAGCGTTGCCGACTTCAACGAGGTCAGGCTGAGAGCGAGAGTCCCCTTAGTCCTATGACTACTTCACAGGAACTTACTTAGACCTCCTGGCCTCCAGGCCGCCACGATGGCTCCTCGCAAGCTACTACGCATTACAGGCGTGCAGCTGCATATACGCGTTTGGCTGCAAGAAAAAACTTTAAATATCACTCTTTTACATATATTGGCCCGAATTGGCGCTGATTGTGATAGGTGCGGCCTAGTTCGTTGACCTGCTCGGGCGTAACCCAATTAAGGCCAAGCCAACCCTCTACACGCGTAGACGCTGCTGGCGAGGTGGCAGCGATGTGCAGAATGGTCGGCGTCCTGTCAGTCAGGCCCACGTCGCCCTACAAGTACCTAGTGGAGGACGAGTGCTCGCTGCTCGCTCAGGCTAGGGTCGGCGGGCAGGGGGACGGCTGGGGCATAGGGTACTACGAGGGCGGCAGGGCGAGGGTCTACAGGAGCCCGAGGGCTGCCTACGAGGAGGAGGGGCTCTTCAGGTACCTGAGCGCGACCGTGAAGTCGGGGATAGTGATAGCTCACGTGAGGAGGGCGAGCAACCCCAGGGGCCTGCCGAGGAGCGCCCTGATATCTGAGGTCAACTCCCAGCCCTTCGCTCACGGGAGGTACTTATTCGCCCACAACGGCACGGTCTACGTGCCGGACGAGCTGAGGAGGGCGCTGGGGCGCTACGAGCGGCTCGTCAAGGGGCTCAACGACAGCGAGGCCTACTTCGCCTACCTAGTGAAGGAGTGGGAGGCCAGGGGCGACATCGCTGAGGCCATCAGGGCGGTTGAGGAGGGGATGTGGGAGGCCCTGAGGAGGAGCGGCATTAAGCGCGAGCACCCCTACAGCAGCCTCAACGCGATATTCAGCGACGGGCGCGGGCTCTACGCCCTCACCCTGTACCTGGAGGGGCGCGGGAAGCGCTCCCTGTGCTACGGGGACTCAGAGTACTTCAGGCTCGCCTACCGCTGCGACGGCGAGACCCTAGTGGTCGCCTCGGAGCGGACCGACAGGAGCGAGTGGAGGGCTATGGGGAACGGAGAGCTGCTCGTAGCCGAGCTGCGCGGCGGATCAGTTAGGTACCGCGTGATCAGGCTCGCGTTGGGGGCCTAACGCCAGCGCGCCTCAGCATGAGGTCGCCGCTAACCTCGCGCTGCCAGGATTAGCTATTTAAGCGCTGAGCGCTAAAGCCCTGGGGGGGT
>CAZCFI010000038.1:0-1409 GCA_964497915.1 uncultured Thermoproteales archaeon | reverse complement strand
CTCGCGCTGCCAGGATTAGCTATTTAAGCGCTGAGCGCTAAAGCCCTGGGGGGGTGGCGGTGGCCCAGCTGAGGCTGAGGACCGTGCTCCTCCTGCTGTTCCTCCCAGCAGTCGCGAACATACTGATCTCCTACGCGATAAGCGCCCACGCCGCCGTGCAGGCCATCGCCGAGGGCGCGCCCCTTCGGGAGGTAGGGCTGAGGGCAGTGAGGGCCGCCTACACGTACAGCTTCTACTGGTCGATCCTGCAGGTGTGCTTCGGCCTCTACGCCGCCAAGCTCATGGGGGGGTCTAGGTGGCTCAGGGAGCAGTACGCGCTCAGCGACCTCACGGCTAGGCCGCTGTCAGCCGCTGCTACTATCGCAGGGCTAGCGCTGCTGTCAGAGGGCCTGATATGGGCTGAGCAGCTAGTAATGGCGCAGCTCTACGGCGGCTGGGAGGGCTACATGGCCTCCTGGAGGGAGGTAGTCAGGGGGATCCCCCTCTGGTCCAAGCTGTACTTCGTCTGCGTGGCCCCCCTGACCGCGGGCGTGTTCGAGGAGGTAATATGGAGGGGCTTCGGCGTCACTCAGCTAGAGGGGCACACCAGCACCCAGAGAGCCGTTCTCCTGCAGGCGGTGGCCTTCGGGCTCTGGCACGGCCTGTCCCCCCACGCGCTGGTGACCTTCCTCATAGGCCTGGCCTACGGCTACGCCTACGCCAAGAGGAGGAGGCTGCTGGCGCTGTCGGTGGCGCATGTGGCGATCGACGTGGTGGGCTTCTACTTTGCCTTCATGGCCTAGTAGGGGTTGAGCTAGCGCTGCGGCTCAGCGGCGGGCTCCCACTCGAGCGAGGACAGTACCTCCCTCACGAGGTCCTCAACAGGCCTGCTCTCCTCAACTGCCCTCCAGAACCGCTCGTACAGCTCGCCGTAGGCCTCTGCAGTGAGCCTCAGCCCCCTTAGCTCCGGGTACGAGGAGAGCTCGGCCACCTGCTCCTCGAAGCTCTCGACCTTAGCCGTGCTAAGCCCCAGCCGCTCCCTGAGCTCGATTGAGAGGCGCCTCTCGATGAGCCTGGCCATCACCTCGTGCAGCGCCTCCCTGTCCCTAGCGTTCAGCTCGAGGCCCCCGATCATGCGCTCCACGGCCGCGTGGGCGATCTCGTGCACCACCACGTGGAGTGTGCTCAGTATCAGGGGGAGGCAGTACCTCTCGGCCTCCTCCGCGCTAGGCCTGCAGCCGAAGTACTCCTCCAGCCTCCGCATCACGAAGGGCACAGCCTCCTCAACCTCCCTCCTGACCAGGTCGAGTTTGTCGCACAGGCTCCTCACGACCCGCTCAGCCTCGGCGCTCATAGCCCCTGCCCCCACTTGAATACAAAATTACATTCTTATATACTTTTCGAGAAAAAGCTCTGGTTTCCCCCCTCAC
>CAZCFI010000037.1:9954-17830 GCA_964497915.1 uncultured Thermoproteales archaeon | reverse complement strand
AGCTCACGCCCTCGCACTTGATCACGGGGGGGCCGCGGGTCGCTGGCCTCCTCTCAACCTCCGCGGGGGCCACGTCCGCCTCGCTGAAGGACTCGGAGAACCTCTCGACGAACTCGCTCAGGGTGAGCGGGGGCGGCTCCATCCCTAGGCCGCGCCCGAGCTCCGCGACCTGCGGGGGCCTAACGCCGTGCCTCCTGACCTCGTCCACCCTGGAGAGCACCTCCTCCGGCGCCCCCTCCATGACGACCCTACCGCCGCTGAGCACGACCAGCCTGTCGGCGAACTCGGCCAGGAACTCCGTCTCGTGCTCGACTACCACGATCGTGATGCCCAGCTCCTCCCCCACCCTCCACAGGGCCCTGAGCACCTCCTCCTTCCCCCTCGGGTCGAGGTCTGACGTGGGCTCGTCGAGCACCAGCAGCCTCGGCCTCATGGCGACTATCGAAGCTATGGCCACCCTCTGCTTCTCCCCGCCTGACAGCTCGAGGGGCCTCTTGCCCAGGTAGCTGGGCGGCAGGCCTACCAGCTCGAGGGCCCACCTCAGCCTCTCCTCCATCTCCTCCCTCGGCAGGTCGAGGGCCTCAAGCCCCAGGACAACCTCGTCCTCAACCGTCGACATCACGAACTGGACCTCTGGGTCCTCCAGCACGAGGCCCACGTCCCTGGCCACCTCGCTCACGTCGCGCTCCAGCGTGCTCCTCCCGAACACCCTCACCTCGCCCCTGAACTCGCCCGGTATGCGCTGGGGTATTATGCCGTTGAGCGCCAGGCACAGGGTCGTCTTGCCAGCGCCGCTGGGGCCCATGACGCCGACTATCTCCCCCCTCTCGACCCTCAGGTCGACTCCCCTCAGGGCGTACTCAGCCCTCCCCTCGTACCTCCACCAGAGGGCCCTCACCTCGACGGCGCAGCTCACGGAACCACCCCCAGCGAGGTGCCGCAGCAGAGCAGCACTGGCAGGGCCAGTGAGGCAGCTACCACGGCGAAGTCAAGCCTAGCGGCCCTGGCGGCGTGGTACCTCCCCGAGAACCTGGAGGTCAGCCTGAGGCCCCTAGCCTCGAGGGCCAGGGACATCTCGTAGCTCCTCCTGACCATAAGCATTATGAGGGGGACTAGGGCCCGCGAGTAAGCGGAGAACCTCTCCCTCAGCGAGCCCCTCTCTATCTCGACCCCGCGCACCTGCATCGCGTCCCTCACGGTTACAAAGTCGCTCACGAAGAAGGATATGCCCCTGAAGAGCAGGGCGACGAACATGCAGAGGGCGTAGGGCGCGCCGAGGCCCCTCAGGCCCCACACGACCTCCCTGTCGCTGACGCTGCCCAGCAGCAGCGTGGCGGTGAGTATCATCGTGACTATCCTCATCGAGAATAGCGCCATGTACTCCAGGCTTCTGTCGCTCACCATGAGCTTCCACTCCACGCAACCCCTCTCAGCCTCGACCCTCAGAATCGTTAACTCGAGCAGGGTGACCCTGCCTGGCACGTAGGTAAATAAGGAGAAAGAGAGAGCTATGAAGACCGTTATGCTTGCCACCACAGCCACGTACTTCTTGAGGGCCCTCAGCGGGATCCCAGCCACCAGGTTCAGAGCCGCGCTGATGGCTAGGAGCGAGGCCGTCGCTGCTAGGCCCCTCGCGCACGCCAGCGCCGCGCTAATGGACAGGGGGACGAGCAGCTTGGTCACTACGTGCAGGCGCTGGTACCTCGTCCTCCCGACGCGCACCCCCGCTAGCTCAGAGAGCACTGGAGAGCTCATGGCGCTCCATTAGGCCAGCCAGCCCTTGACGTATATCGGCGTCCTCTTTATCGCGGGGGTTAGGGCGACGAGCAGCGCCGTCCCTATGGTTGACAGCACTATCATGTCGCCGACTACCCAACCTATGAGCACTGGGACGAAGAGGCCTGAGGGCAGGGGCGGCGGCAGGTTGTAGAGGGTGAGCGTGGCGCTACCCCACAGGCCGGAGACTACGGAGGCCAGGATGATGCCTGAGAATATATAGGTGAGCCACGTCTTTGGGTCCCCAGCAAGCACGCCTACTACCATCCCTATGGCGACGAGAGCCGTCCCCAGGTAGACGGCACACCTGTAGAAGCTGACGAAGGGCTCCCCGTAGGCCGCGCCCCAGAAGACCTGGACCACTATCCCGGCTAACACTAGGAGAGTGCCCACGACAATGAACGGCACGAACACCTTAGTGTACTTAGGCCTCCTCAGCGTGAAGTCGGGGTCTACCTTGAGCAGCCTAAAGAAGAGCGCTGGTATTAGCGCCTCTAGGAAGTCGCACCACGACCAGATGAACGACTGTATCGGCGTGTAGCCGCTAGGGTAGAGGCCGAGCAGGAAGCAGCTGATGTAGCCAGCCAGGGCGCCCCAGAGCCCCATCCACACTCCTAGGGGAACGTAGATAGCAGCTGCGACGTAGAGGGCGGAGACGCCTGGGGCTCCAAGCACCGGGGATATCAGGCTTGACACCACGCCTAGGACGTAGCTGATGGCGGTCGCGAGAGCAAATGAGACCACGTGCATCCAGGTGACCTTCCTTCTAACTACGGTAGCCTCTCCAGCCATGCTCACCACCAGTGTCTTAGATTTAATTAGTAATTTTAAATTTATCGCTTGGCTTATGTTTATCTTACCTGATTCTTTAATTATTAATTAAATATAACTTCACCGCGATCTTGCGACCAGGCCGCGTGGCTCGATCTCGAACCTCACGCCAGCCTCCTCCAGGGCCTCCCCCAGGTGCCCTCCCTCGGGCTCGCGCCTAGGAGCGCCGTGGAGCGCGGCGGCGACCTTTAGGAGCAGCTTGGGCCTCCTTAGCCCCCTGAAGGGCTCAGCGACCTCGCCGTCGTGAGATAGCTCATAGATCCGGGCCTCGCCGCTATCCTTGAGCGCTCGCGCAGCGCCCTCTCGGGCCTCCTAAAGTGGTGCAGCGTCCCAGTCGACAGGACTAGGTCTATTGGGTCGCTGCGGATCGGCGCTGCGTGAGTGTCAGTACACACTAGATCCATGACCCCCCGACGCCCCGTCTCACGCACTTTAGAGCCCTCCTGGGCGTGGGCAGCGAGATGTCGACGTCCACTAAGTGAGCCCTCCCAGCGCGCCAGCATCGATAGAAGGTCGGCCACGCCGCAGCCAACGTCTACTACCCTCTCAGCGCCTGCCGCCGCTGCCTCCTCGGCGACGGCTTCGTGCAGCGTCCTAGCGCCTCGACCCACCAACTCGTAGAGGGCGCTGACAGCTCCAGGGACCCCTGAACCCTCCTCTGGACCCTCAGGGAGGGCCTATTTAGGGCATCGGCGGGGCTCATAGACGCCCCATCACGCCCCTCACAAGGCTGGTGGGCCTGGCTAGTTTTATATCTGGCGTCGCGGTGTGGTACTCGATGGGCCCCAGCAGGCTAGCTGCGGCTGGGTTGGCGCTCACGCTCGCTGGGCTAGCCCTGATCTGCCTAGCCCTGACCTCGCCCGTGGTCGAGGAGTGGCAGGTCAGGTCCGTGTCGCCCACGCCAGCCCGCCCCTTGAGTGTGTCCCGCGCCTATGAGGTCGTCGTAAGGCACGACTTCCCCAAGGGGCCTGAGAGCTACAGGGGCGTGGCGGTCACGGGGTACCTGAGGACCGACTTCCCCCTGGACCTGGTGGTCGAGGCCAACGGTAGGGCCCTGCGCCTCAGGAACCTGATGAGCTACGAGATAAACATGTCCGTAAGCGTCGAGGACGCCAGGAGGGGGGTCCGCGTCAGGTTGGTGAATGAGTACACGCGCAACGTGACGGGGCACAACCTGCTGGCCGGGGTCTTGGAGGTCAGCAGGTGGCTCAACTGGACGTCAGCCCGCGTCGACCTGACAGATGAGGTCGCCGACGCGATTTGGGAGTCCGTCAGAGGGCTGGGCGTGGAGGGCTTCTCCTTCCGAGTGCTCAACGTCACGCTCTACGGCAGAGCCGTGGAGGCCAGCGGGGCCCCCTTCAACCTGTACGTGCTCAGCGACGAGGAGTACAAGAGGTTCGCTGAGGGGCAGCCCTTCAGGGCCTACTACGCCGCTAAGGGCAGGTCTAGCTACCGCTTCAGCGTGAATGTTAGCGCAGAGGTCTTGCACTTCGTGATCGAGAGGACGGAGCCCCAGGGCGAGCTCGTGGTCGAGGAGGGCAACCTCACCGTGGAGCTGCCCGAGGGCCTCGCCTTCACTAAGAGGGAGCTGAGGCTCTTCAAGGCGCCGCCAGAGACCAGGGGGCCCGTGAGCGTGACGCTCTCGCTAGCCGAGTCGAGGGGGCGCCCCTTCAACGCCTACGTGGCGGTTGGCGGCGAGCTGAGGTTCGCTGGGAGGGGGAGGAGTCACTACGTCGCCAAGCTGTCGCTGAGCCGCGACGAGTGCAGCAGGTCAATCTCGCTGGTCATCGAGAGGGCGGCGCCGGGCGAGCTCGAGGTGGCGGTGAGGGTGGTGAGGGAGTGGCGCGAGCTGCCGCCGAGGCTAGAGGTGCTCCTCGTCGTCAACGCCAGCTACGCTAGGGTCGTGTGGGCCCACGCCGACTTCCACATAGCCCTCACCTGGAGGGAGAGAGTCGAGAGGCGCGCACTCGACCACTTGCTCCCGCTGGGCGAGGCCATCGCGCTGGCTGGCGCGGTCGCCCTAGCCCTGTCCCGCCTGGCGGTGAAGCCAGCCGAGGGCGACTGACGCCACTATCGGCCCTCGCTAGCGGCTTAGCCTTAATTATCGCTCTGGAGCGAGGGTTCTCGGGTGGGTCGGTTGAGCGGCAGGATGAGGTGGTGGGCTGAGGTCAAGTTCGGCATGTTCATACACTGGGGCCTCTACTCGATCCTGGCTGGCGTCTGGAGGGGCAGGTGCGTGCCGGGGGTCGGCGAGTGGATAATGCGCAACGCGAGGATACCGGTCAGAGAGTACGAGAAGCTGGCCAGGCGCTTCAACCCGGTCAAGTTCGACGCTGAGGAGTGGGCGCGCCTGGCCAGGGAGGCTGGCATGCGCTACGTCGTCTTCACCGCTAAGCACCACGACGGCTTCTGCATGTACGACTCCGAGTACACGGACTACACCGTGGTCAAGGCCACGCCCTTCGGGCGGGACGTGCTCGGGGAGCTGGCCGACGCCTGCAGGGGTGAGGGGCTCAGGTTCGGCGCGTACTACTCGCAGACTCTGGACTGGCACCACCCGGACGGCATGGGGAACGACTGGGACTACGACCCGGGGCGCAAGGACTTCGCCAGGTACTTCAAGGAGTACGCGATGCCCCAGGTGGAGGAGATACTGACCAAGTACAGGCCAGTGGCGGTGATGTGGTTCGACATAGGCACCCCGACGCCCGAGCTCGCGAGGGAGATGGTCGGCCTCGTCCGCAGGGTCTCGCCCGACACCATAATAAGCGGCAGGATAGGCCACGGCCTCGGGGACTACGCGGAGATGGGCGACAACGAGATACCGAGGGGGAGGGTCGAGGGCTACTGGGAGGTCCCAGTGACCCTCAACGACACGTGGGGCTTCAAGAGCTACGACCACAACTGGAAGTCGCCGGGCAGGGTGATCCAGATGCTCGTCGACGTCGTGAGCAAGGGCGGGAACATGCTGCTGAACGTGGGGCCTACCGCTGAGGGCGTGATACCGGAGCCCTCAGCTGAGGTGCTGAGGGCCGTTGGCGGGTGGCTCGAGAGGTGCGGCGAGAGCGTCTACGGGACCGCCCCGGGGCCCCTCGACGCGCCCCCAGACGCGCCCTACAGGTGCACCGCTAAGCCCGGCAGGGTCTACGTGCACGTGCTGGCCTGGCCCTGGGACGGGGAGCTCAGAGTCTTCGGGGCCAGGGGCAGGGTTGAGGTGTCCAGGGCCTACCTGCTGGAGGGCGAGCGCGAGCTGGAGTTCAGGTGGGACGGCGACGACCTAGTGGTGGCGGTCCCTGACAGGGCGCCCGACCCCACGGACTCCGTGGTCGTGCTGGAGTGTGAGTGGTGAGGGATTGGCGCGCTCGCTAATGAGCGAGGACTGCTACCCAGAGCCTCCCCACATATCCTTAAGAAACCATTATTAGGTTCCTCAGGGACTGTGAGTGCGGCCTTAGCCGAGCAAGCCGCACCTGGGCAGCGGCCTATGGAGGCGCAACAGCTGGTTAGGAGGCTCGAGGAGTTCCCCTGGGGCGAGTACGGGGTCGAGTACGTGCTCCTATTTGGCTCTGCAGCTAGGGGGGAGGGGGCGCACGACGTCGACCTAGGCGTCAGGTTCGCTGAGCGTAGCTACGAGGCTTACTTGAGGCTCCTTGAGGCCCTGGCTAGGCACCTGAGCGTGCGCGAGGACCACATAGACATCGTTGACCTGAGCAGGGAGGAGCTGCCAGCTGAGCTGGTGATGGAGGTCTACACCAAGGGCAGGCTGCTGTACTGCCGCGACCTAAGCGCCTTCCTCGACGAGGCTCTCAGGAGGGTCAACGTGAGCTACGACTTCCTCATAGACTGCAGGAAGCTGCGGCTGCTGGAGACCGCGCTTGAGGCGGTGAAGAGGTCTTGGGAGCGGTAAAGCGCCTCCTTAAGGTCGTGCTGGACGTCACCAGGAACCTAGACAGGGAGGTCGATAAGGGCTACGACCTGGCTGAGTGGGGCGACCAGATGAAGCTCCTCCACGCGCTCCAGGTGCAGGCCCAGGCACTAATCGACTTGGTTCAGAGGGCCGCCTCGCTGCTGGGCCACGCGCCGTCCACCTACGTGGACTCCGGGAGGGCCCTCCTGAGGGAGGGCGTGCTGAGCGAGGACGACTTCAGGCTCTTCAGGGCTGTGGTCGGGTTCCGCAACGTAATAGTCCACGGCTACGCGGACGTGGACCTGGAGCTGGTGGACTCGATCCTCAGGGGGCGCGAGTACAGGAGGCTGCTGTCCCTCGCCGAGAGGGTGTACTTGCACCTGGCTGAGCGGGGCCTGGACCCCTAGCGCTGCGGCGCCTCCACGCGTAGGCCGGGGCGAGCACTGCCGCCACTGCTGCTACCACGGCTGCCGCGGTCGAGACGTTCCTCACGAACACGGCCCAGAGGTTGGGCGGCTCCTCGACTGAGACTACCACCGCTGGCAGCGGCAGCTCCAGCTGGTACCTCCTGCCCCCCACGCTGTACTCCACCCTGGCCCTCCTCGGCAGCAGAGCGACCCTGCTCCTGGCCAAGCTCACCGCGTACCTTAGCTTGGCTGCGCTCCTGGGCCCCAAGCGCTCCAACCTCAGCGTGCGGTTGCCCAGCTTGACCACCACGCCCCTGACCTCTCTGAAGGCCGCGTTCTCCACCAGCACCACCACGGTGGCCTCGCTCTTGGTCAGGAACTCGACGTACTGCGTCACGTAGACGGCCCTGCCCTCAGCGCTGGGCGGCTCAGCTCGGCGCGCCGCCTCGCGAGCGCGGCTGGCGGCCTCGCTCACCAGGGCGAGATAGGCGAGGTCGTACCTCTCGAACACGGAGGCCCAGGAGCCGCCCCTCAGCCTGAACTCCACCCTGAGCCCCACCTCCAAGCCCTCCCTGGGGGCGAACCCAGTCCTAGCGCTCTCGGAGACGAAGACCTCGACGACCCTGAGGAGCCTGCCGCCCACTCGCTCGTCGCGGGCGCTGCACCTGAAGTCGCTTGGCCCGACGAGCCTCCCGCCGTGCCCGGGGTCGTCGTCCCACAGGGGCCTGGCCTCAGGGTCCCTCTCGGCCTCGCTGCAGTCGAGCACGTGCGCCCTGGCCAGCGGGCGCTCGTCGCTGGGTCGCAGCACGAGCTCGTAGTTGGCCCTGCCGTGCCACCAGCCGTCGCCGTCGAGGTCCAGGTGCACTAGGACGCTCTCGACCTCGCTCGGATCCACCGTGAGCCTGAGGGCCAGGCCGCTCTCGTTCCACGAGGCCTCGAGCCTGTAGTTGACTGG
>CAZCFI010000037.1:0-9854 GCA_964497915.1 uncultured Thermoproteales archaeon | reverse complement strand
GGCCACGACCTGAGTATGTGGGCGTTGAAGTCGAAGTGCTCCCCGAAGCGGCCAGCCAGCTGGGCCGGGAAGTCGGCGTGGGGGTACTGCGGGTGGCCGCTCCTGTCGAAGAACTCGTCGACCTGGTGGTGGAACTCGTGCACGAAGAGCCACGCTATCGCTCCATCGAGTTGGTAGCTGGAGTACCTGTAGACCGTGCCCCCAGGGCCCCACACGCTGCCCACCGGGTCGGGCTCCTCCCTGTAGTTCGGCGCGGCCCACAGCGCGACGACGCCGTCGAAGTCGCCCCACCGCACGCCGACCCTCTCGAGGGCGCTGCTCACGGCCCGCCTGACCACGTAGTCGGGGAGCCACCAGCCGCTGAAGCTCACGGGCGTCGCCGCCACGGCGTACGTGAGGTTTAAGTTGAGCCTCATGCGGCTGTTCCTCCAGTAGAATAGCCTGGCCTTCTCTAGCTCGACGAAGACCTTGGTCAAGTTCCTGCCCACCAGGCTCGTCCTCACGCCGTCGTGCGTCACGTCGAGCAGCACGACTACCAGCACGTCGAGCTGAGAGTACCTGTGCTGCGCAGCCACGGGGGCTTGGCTCGGAGCCGCTAGGGAGGCGGCTAGCATCGCTAGCACGGCGGCCACCAGTGCCTGAGGCATCGACTTGAGTGACTCGCACCTCACTCTTTAGCGTTAGCCGAGGGGCCGCGACACCCTATTTAAGGAGCGGGGGGCAAGTAGACTTGGTGGCTGGCGTGGAGGGGGGTAGTAAGCGCAGGCCCTTTGTGGGCCGCATCAGGGACCACAGGACGAGAGTCGGCAGGATAGTCGCCACTAGCCTCAGGGTGGGCAGGCGTGGTGGTGAGGGTAAGGCTGAGGATAGAGGCTGACGAGAAGCGCGTCGTGACAGCAGCTCTGGCCAACAGCGGCTACGAGGCTGAGACGCCGCAGCTCATGGTGCCAGTCGAGGTGGCTAAGCTCTTAGGCGCTTGGCCGCCCCCTCCTGAGGGCGAGACCGTGTTCGACACCGCAGGGGGGCCGCTCAGGGTCTGGGTGCTCCCCAGGGCCTGCAGGGTCTCCATCGTGGCGGGGGGTGCTGAGTCGCCCGAGGTGGTGGCTGACCTAGTCGTCTCCCCGCTGGCGAGGGAGGTGCTCCTCAGCGACAGGCTCATCAGCGAGCTCCAGATAGCCCTCGAGGACGTGGGCAGGGGGCTTTGGAGGTTCAGGTGGGAGCCGAGGGACAGGACTAGGCCTAGTGAGCCGCCTAAGTACTGGAGGTAGGGAGCTAGGCGTAGCGCCGCCTCTTGCCGAGCTCCACCACGTCGTCGCCTGGCCTCAGCGGCCTCAAGATGACGCCGAAGTGCACAGTCTCAGGGTACACCTCGTACTGGGGCAGGACGTCGGGGCCGCAGCTAGCCCCGCCGAGCCCCCTCTGCTTGTAGTCGAGGTGCAGGTATATGTCCTCCCTCCAGGTGAGCTCGTGGGTGTGCCTCGCCCTGGCCAGGTCGTGAGCCGTGAAGAAGTGAGCGCTCACCTCCATGAGCTGCACCCCGATGGCCATGAGGCCCCAGCCCTCCCCGTCCCTCAGGGCCACCCACCGCACGTCCGTCTTGTTCCCGTTCTCCTGCGGCCTCACGTACGGCACGTACTGCTCCTCGACGGTCCCCGAGTACACGTCCACCATCGCCCCCTCCCTCCTGTCCCGGTAGTTCTCGTGGGGCCCCCGCCCGTACCAGGTCATGTGCCTGTACCTCCCGGGGACCCGGAGCGTGATCCCCACCCTCGGCAGGGGCGGTAGGCCCTCGTCGGGCTCCACGCGAGCCTCGACGTAGATGTCGCCGTTGCCGTAGACGAGCAGTCGGTAGTGGGACCGGAACCCCGCGCTGACCCCCGGCGCCGACGACCGCAGCTCCAGCTCGACCTGAGCGACTTGCGGCGAGAGCTGGGCCGCCCTCAGCCACTCCACGCGGTGCTCGATCCTGTCCAGGCCGAACCTCAGCCACTCGCGCGCCATCCTGGCAGCATCGTTGTCCGTGGGCGCCCTCCACGCGTCGAGCAGCGTCGCGCCCCTTATCAGGAGCCTGCCCTGGTAGGTGTACGTCAGGCCGCCCCCCTCCTCGTCGACGACCAGCTCGAAGTCCCTGCCCGCGACTCTGACCGCCCCCTCGCCCTCCTCGAGCCTCAAGGGGGGCATGTCAGCGACCCTGATGGGCTCGGGCTCAGGCGCCCTGATCGGCAGCTTGAACTGCGTCCACCCGACCTCGTACCCCCTCTCGGCCCAGGGCGTGCCCCTAGCCAGCCTGTACCTCAGCACCAGCCAGTACTCAGTGCCCGGCCTTGGGTCCGGCACCTCGTAGGGCACCTTGATGACCGCCGACCCGTGGGGCTCCACCGGCGGCGTCGGCACCCTGCCGCTCTGCAGCACCCTGCCGTCAGCCCTCAGCTCCCACCATATCTCGACCGCCTCGTCGAGCCTCGTGAAGTCGTACCTGTTAAGCACCCTCACCTCGCCGCGCTCCAGGTCCACGGGCTCGGCCTCGACAGGCTGCAGGACCTTCTTGCACTCCCACGCCGCTGGCTGGGGCGTGCGGTCGGGCCACAGAATGCCGTTGATGCAGAAGTTGCCATCGTTGGGCTCGTCTCCGAAGTCGCCCCCGTAGGCCCAGTACCTAGCGCCGCCCTCCTCCTTGAGGAGACCCTGGTCTATCCAGTCCCATATGAAGCCGCCGCAGAGCCGCCCGTGCCTCCTGATGGCGTCCCAGTACTCCTTTAGGTTGCCAGTGCTGTTGCCCATGGAGTGCGCGTACTCGCACATTATGACGGGCCTGTCGTCCCTCGGGTCCGTCGCCAGCTCCACTAGGAACTCTATCGTCGGGTACATCACGCTTATCACGTCCACCGACCTCGGCACCCTGCCCAGCGTCCAGAGCGCGTGAGTCGCGCCCTCGTAGTGCACGAGCCTCGTCGGGTCGTAGCTCCGGATCCACGCCGCCACCGCCTCGTGGTTCGGGCCGTACCCTGACTCGTTGCCCAGCGACCACATTATGACGCACGGGTGATTCTTGTCCCGCTCGACCATTCTAACGCAGCGCTCCATGAACGCCGCGAGCCACTCCGGGTTAGCTGCTGGCTCGTTGGCTCTAGCGAGCCCCGCCTCCCGGATCCTGGCCAGGCCATGGCACTCTATGTTGGCCTCGTCTATGACGTATATCCCGTACCTGTCGCACAAGTGGTACCAGTAGGGGTGGTTGGGGTAGTGCGAGGTGCGCACTGCGTTGAAGTTGAGCCTCTTGAGGAGCACGACGTCCCTGACCATGTCCTCGATGGTTATCGCGTGCCCCCTGACCCCGTCGTGCTCGTGCCTGTTGACGCCCTTGAGGAGCACGGGCACCCCGTTGACCAGGATCCGCCCTCCTCTGACCTCGACCTGCCTGAAGCCGACGTACGAACTCACGGCCTCCACCTCCTCGCCGCTCGGCCCCCTGAGCGTGATCACCAGCTTGTAGAGGTAGGGGTCCTCCGCAGACCACTTGCGCGGCCTCGCCACGCGCCTCCTCAGGGTCAGGTACGCCTCCCCGCCTGGCCTGAGCTCGCCCACCTCGGCCCTCAGGGGGCCCTCGAAGACTGGGTCTCCGTCAGCGTCGAACAGCTCCGCCTCCACCGCGAAGCCGCGCCTCACCTCACTCGAGTAGTTCCTGACCTTTACCAGCACGTCGAGCTCGGCGTCCTCGTACCTCTCGTCGAAGCGCGTCCTCACGAAGAAGTCCCTTACGTGGACGTGGGGGGCAAAGTAGAGGTAGACGTCCCTGTATATGCCGCTGAGCCGCCACATGTCCTGGTCCTCCAGGTAGCTCCCGTCGCACCACCTCAGCACCATGGCGGCCACGAGGTTCTCGCCGCCGCGCACGTAGGGCGTCACGTTAAACTCGGCTGGCAGGCGGCTCCCCTGGCTGTAGCCGACGAAGTGCCCGTTCACCCAGAGGTAGAAGGCTGAGTCCACCCCCTCGAAGACTATGAAGACCTGCTTCCCCTCGAGCTCGCTCGGATCTAGCGTGAACCACCTTCTGTACAGGCCGGTGGGGTTGTCGTCCTCGGGGACCCGCGGTGGGTTCGCTGGGAACGGGTACCTGTAGTTGACGTAGATCGGCTTGTCGTAGCCCAGCAGCTGCCAGTTGCTCGGCACTGGGATCACGTCCCACGAGCTGTCGTCGAAGCCCGGCTCGTAGAAGCCCTCCGGGGCCTCGCTCGGGCACCTGACGAGCTTGAACCTCCACTCCCCATTGAGGCTTACCTTCCAGGGGGACTCGTAGAAGCCGCTCCTCAGGGCGCTCTCCCTGGTCGGGTGGGGCAGGAAGGAGGCATGGGGCGGCTCCTTGTTGATGCCGAGCACCCTGAGGTCCTCCCACTCCGGGAGGCTAGCCCTGCTCGCCTGCATGCAGTGAGCTTAGCCGCTGTGCCAAAATAACTTAGCGTGTCAGCGCCGCGCGTCAGGGCCCGCCCTTCTCCCCTGCGAGAACAGACCCAGCCCGTCGTACAGGACCCTGCAGCCCTCCAGCATCTTGGACACTAGGGGGTCTGAGAGGTCGCTCGCCTCCAACACCACCAGGTCCAGCGGCAGCCCCCTGGGCTTGAGCCTCCTGAGCTCCTCGATGGCCGCGAGCCTGTCGCCTGCCTCGCGCAGCACGACGGCGACGTCATAGTCGCTCTGAGGCAGGTGAGAGCCCCGAGCCCTGGAGCCAAATAGCAGCACAGTGGACTCCGGGTGCCTCTGGGACAGCCTCCTAACGTACTCGCGCAGCAGCTCGTCGCCCCTCCTGAGCCTCTCAGCGCTGGACCTCAGCAGCCTTCTCCTCAACCCACCTGGCGATCTCCCTCGCATACCTCAGGCACCTCTCAGCCAGCCCCCTGTTGTACACCACCGGCTTCCTGCCCGGGTACCTCGACATCGTGTAGTGGGGGGTCAGGGCGTCGGCGTAAGCGTAGAGCTCCTCGGGCGGCTCCAGGCCCAGATCCCTGAGGGACTCCAGCAGCTCCACAAGGTCGTGAGTGTACGGGTGGAGGCCCGTCAGGGCCAGTATCAGGGCCTTCAGGTACAGCTCGGCGGCCTGCTGGGCCTCGAAGCACACGATCCAGTAGACCCCCTCCTCCAAGTGGCCCTCAGCGTCCCTCAGGAGGAACTCCGCCCTCTCGACCCACTCGGGCGGCAGCCTCAAGCCAGCACCGGGAGCACAGTCTGCCTCCCGCCTAATATCGCTACCGCTCGCCCCTAGGGAACCACTTATAACCGCGAGCCGAGCTATAGTCGCCGGGGCTATGGTGATCAGGCGCTCCGGCCGCCTCAGGAGGGTCGAGCTCCCAAAGCTCCGCAGGCTCAGGTGCGTCGGCCATGGGAGTGAGGGTGAGGGCTAGGGGGAGCTGGAGCGAAGTCGTGACCTCAGCGCTAGTCAACAGGGCTACGAGGTGGCTGGGCCTTGAGATCCTGCTGCCCAGGAGGCTGGCTGAGTACCTGGCCTGAGCATGAGGGCGCCAGCGGCCAGGGCCTACACGTACGAGACTCCGATGGGGTACTACAGAGTGCTCGTGGTGAGGGAGGCCGTTGACGTTCACCTGTGTGACGCCTGCGCGCGGGTTGAGGCCGTTAACGCCGCTGTCGCTGAGTTCGAGCGCGAGGTGCCGCTCAGCGACGTGCTGTCTGACGAGCTTGGGATCCAGATACTGAGCGCCGGGGCTGGTCTCTGGAGGCACGTGAGCGACACGGCTGGCATCGAGAGGCGCAGCGCCGAGCCAGAGTACTGGTGAGGGGCTCAGCTAGCCTAGCGAGCCGCTGAGCACTCCTCCAGCACGTCAGGCACTAGCTCCACGAGCCTCACGTCGCCCACCGGTGGCAGCTCGTCTGAGACGCCGAGTACGAGCCTGCCAGCGAACATGCTAACTATCTCCCTGACGAAGCGCCTGAGCCTCTCTGGGCTCGCCAGCGGCGGCACGAAGAGTATGTAAGGGATGCCGTCTATCAGCACCATCTCGTCGCCTAGAGCCCTCTTTATGTCCTCCAGTGTAACGTCCCCGACTGGCTCTGGGGTGAGCGCCTCGACGCCGTCCCAGCCCGCCTCTCTGAATAGGTGGAGGAGCGGCTTGGCGTAGCCGTCAACGTGGCAGTGCACGAACTTCCCCCGCTTGTGCAGCTGGTCCGACCTCTCCTGGTAGTAGGGGAGGCAGTACCTCTCAAAGAGCCTGGGCGACGTCACCCTGGCGTCTATGTTGTCCCCGAAGTTGAGTATCCTGAGGGGCGACGAGCCTATGAGCTCGTAGAGCTCGTCGTCGCTCCTGGCTATGGCCTCCATCAGCCCCTCCACCCTCTCCCTGTACCTGTAGAGGTGGACGAACGTCCTCTCGACCCCCATGTAGTCGATGAGCAGCCTCTGGAGCGGCGTCCTGGGGAAGTAGTACCACAGCATCCCCGAGTCGCCGACGTAGGCCTCCAGCCGCCTGTACGCCTCTAAGTCGAAGCTGTACCTCGTGTCCTCCAGCACGTACTCGAGCACCTTGATGTCGTCTGGATCGCTCACGAGGTACTTGACTATCCTCGACGAGAAGCCCCCCTCGCCCCTCGTGCTCACCCACTGCTCTACGGTGCCCACCGGCGTCCTGTACCTCGTGACCTCTAAGTCGCCGCGACGCAAGCGCTCAACCTCCACATCGCCCTCGTAGCTGACCTTGACGTAGGGGGCGTCGTAGCACCTCCAGCAGGCCCTGAGCTTCCGGTAGACGTCGGGGAGCTCGAGCCCCCTGAGGCTCTCGGGCAGCGCGCCCTTAGCCCTGTTCACCGCGTACCAGTGGTCTATCCTCGGCATCCAGGGGACTTGGTCGGTGCGGCCCTCGAACACACGGAGCACTGTGGTCGCGCAGTTGAGGCTAGCTGTCAAGGCGAGACCCGTCAGGAGAGAGGCCAGGTCGCATAAATCTTTTTATCCCCTAAAGGGTTTAGCCGATACATGGCCACGATGAAAGATGCTAAGATGCTCGGCGGCATTGGCGCGATACTCTCGCTGCTCTCCTTTGTGCCTCGCGTCGGCACCGTGCTGGCGATCGCCGGCCTGGTGCTGGTCCTGGTGGCCGTAAAGTACATCTCAGACATAGTCAACGAGCCCAAGATATTCAAGGACGTACTCATGGCAGTCATAATCGAGATCGTGGGCGTGGTGCTCTCGTTCACTGTCGTGTTCACCGCATTCCTGGGCCCAGCCTTCTGGGCCTCCATAACGCGGCCCAGGGCTGTAACCCTCACCGTAGCTGGAGCGGGCATACTGGGGCTCGTCGCCCTATGGGCGTGCCTCCTAGTAAGGGCCGTGCTCATCAAGAGGGCTTACGAGAGGATAGCTGAGCTGACCAAGGTAGACCTGTTCAAGACCACCGGGCTCCTTTACCTTATAGGAGCAGTGCTGACCATAATCATTGTGGGCCTGCCCGTAACGCTGGTGGCCAAAATATTAGAGGCCGTTTCATTCTTCTCGCTACCGGAGGCGTATCCACCTGTGCCGCCACCTCCGCCCCCGCCTCCAGCAGCGAGGGCCTAGGGAGCGAGCGTGGCCGCGCCAACTCTCGCTCTGGCGACTCGCGAGCGGGCCACGCTGAGTCCGTCACTCAAGTAGTGCGAATTTCTCAATTATGTCGCAGTTCTGCACTTCAGGGTGGAATGATGTGGCGTAAAGTTCTCTGCCCAACACCTTAAACATGCAGACCTCGCCTCCCTGAACGGCTAAGGGCTCCACCCTCCCGCTAACCTCAGTGACTGCGTAGCTGTGGAGGAAGTAGGCGTCAAACTCGCCCTCGCGGGTTAACGGGTTAGGCCTCACGACCCTAACTCTGTAGACCCCTATCTTGAGGGTCTCCTCTAGCCTCTCTCCGAAGAGCAGCGCGAGGATCTGATAGCCTGCGCATATTCCCAGCACTCCCCCGTCGTAGTCGAGGAGGGCCTCAAAGCTGTCTAAGTAGTTGAGGTAGTCGAAGTCCATGAGGGCCGTTCCGCAGATGACGACCTTCGAGTAAGCGCCGAAGTCTAGCCGCTCGCGGTAGCTCCTGACCTCGCACCTCAGCCCGCGCCCCCGCAGCACCTCCACCACCGGTCTCACGAACTCCTCTTCGCTGAGGGGCAGCCTGCACGTGGAGACAACAAGTATCACTTTCCCACCAGCTCAGCCCTCCTGATTATGAGCGTCGCGTCGTAGTCCTCTCCTACGGCCTCGCACTCGATGACCCTCAGCCTCTTCCTGAACAGGGGCATGTCTAGCACGAGCGTCTCGTACTCGCCGCCCTCGCCGGACGGGCTCACGTACCGCCTGACTCCCTCTAAGTACTCTATAACGCGCTCGTCGAGCCTCCTCCCTAGCAGATCCTTCTTGAGCGGGTACCCAGCCACCCTGGTGAAGATGACCTCGAAGCCGAGGCTCACGACCTCCCTGAGCAGCGACAGCTCGTCCCTCAGCCACAGGGGGTTGAAGCACCACAGCCCCAGCTCCCAGCACACCCTCTGGAACCTGGAGGCCTGGTAGACCGACCTGACGGCACCCGTGACCACGCCCCCAACGCCGTGCTCCTCCACGGCCCTCGAGAGGGCCCTCCGCAGCGCCCTCAGGCAGCCCTCCTCGTCGTCCGGCGAGGGCTCCGAGATCAGGGGGAGGCCCAGGGCCTCGGCCTGCAGCTCGACGAGGTGGGTGTTCGGGTAGTGGAATAGATAGCACTCCTCGGAGCGCGGGGTCAGCGTCACTAGGCAAGCCACTTCTAGGGCCTCCCAGGCCTTTAGCAGGGCCAGGTTGGAGTCCTTGCCGCCGGAGTACAGGACGCAGACCCTCATCGTCGAGCTCCCACGGCCTGGTGGGCCTCGGAGGTAGCCTGCCAATTCTCGCTTATGAAGGTTCCCGCTGCTGGCGCAAAGCTTACTTGCAGGCATCACGCGACTTAATTCGGGGAGGACTGCTTGGCTCAGCCCTCAGCTAGGAGCGCGCTAGTCTTGGAGGGCGTAGAAAGTGTCACCTATGAGAGGGACTGGCTCGGCACCCACGTCGTGACCCTTGAGGGGGGAGGCAGGAGGGCTGAGCTGAGGTGCCTCGACCCGTTCTCAAGGATCTACAAGCAGAGGACGCGGCGCTCTGAGGAGGAAGCGGTCGCTGAGAAGTTGGCTGGGGCCGACAGGGTGATAGCCCTCAGGCCCATCGACCAGAGGAGGGAGGAGAGGCTAGCTCTACTGCTGACCGCCGCCCTGACGCTGTCGCTGGTCACGCTACCAGTGGCGGCTGCTGCTCTCACGGCGCTAGTGCTCTGGGACCTGCGGAGGGCTGTCAGGAGGGTCAGGGTCAGCGTGAATGGCAGGTACCTCGGCTGCTTTGAGCGGCTGGCGGTGTGGAGGGGCAGCGAGCGGGCGGAGTGCCGCTCGCTCTTAGAGCTGCTGAGGTGAGGAGCGCTGGCGCTCAGGTGAGGCCCTCCAGCGCACGAGCTAGGAGCTCCTCGATCCTGCCGCGGCGCTCCCTAGGGCGGAGCGCCTTGATGGCCTCGTAGAGCTGGGGGACGGCGACGAAGCCCTTGCTGGCGGCCCGAGCTGCTGCCTCCCTCGACTCCTCCTCCGACATCAGGCCCAGCCTCTCGAGGACGACGTAGCTCATGGCTAGCACTAAGTTCTCCTCAAAGAAGGCCTGAGGGGTAGCGTACGAGGCGGAGAACTCCTCAGCCGCCCTGGCGAACTCAGGGCTCCTCGCCAGCCACTCGCTGAAGGCCCTCGATAGCTCAGGGCTGTCCCAGATCGGCGGGGTGCTGAGGGCACAGTGCGTGACCTCGTGAGCCACCATCCTGGCGGCCCCCTCAGCTGCCCTCCCC
>CAZCFI010000036.1:0-18470 GCA_964497915.1 uncultured Thermoproteales archaeon | reverse complement strand
GCCTGCCCGGGCAGGCCGTGCTAGCGTAGTCCCTGTGCCCCCTTATGTTGCCCAGCGGCACTCCGTGCTCCTTGACCAGCCACGAGACTAGCTCGACGAGCGCGGCCATTTGCCTCTCACTAACCTGAGCCTCCTCGTAGTTCCCTATGAGGGCCACCCCAACGTTGCCGACGTTGCGCCCCCTGACGTGAGCGCCCACGGCCCAGAGGGGCCTACCCTCATATATCACGCCATCCCGGTCTATCAGGAAGTGGTAGCCTATGTCGCACCAGCCCCTCGAGTCCTGGTGGTACCTCTGTATGGCCCTAACCACCTCCCTCGCGTCCGAGTACTCGTTGCTGGTGGCGGTGTGGTGCACCGTCACTGCGTTTATGCAGGGGTTCCTCTCGAACTCGCACCTAGGGGGCCTAGCGCCCCACTCCGACCTGGTCACTATATTAGGCTTGGACACTGGCTGAGGGGCCTGAGCCGTCAGCTTGGGCGATAGAGCTAGCGCCACTAAGATGCCCAACACTAGCCACCTAGCCACGCGCATGCCGTTAGAATTTCGCAAAGATAAAAAATAAATTGCTTTAGGCCCGCTTGAGCTACGCAGCCCAGGGTGCCTTGTAGAACAGCAGTCCCGTGATGCCGACCATAGCACCGAAGCTCAGGCCGACGAGGTAGCCCACGGCTATCGGGACGGCGTACTTCTCGTAGGTCTTGACGCCGAAGACCTTCAGTACTATGATCTTGATCACGAACGCTGGGGCAGCGCTGAGGAACCACATGCCGCTGTAGGCCCAGAGGGCCACGGGCGTGAAGATGAACCACGGGAACCTCAGCCTGAGGAACCACAGGACGCCTACGACTATGAAGGCCGCAACTAGTAGGCCAACGTCCCTGTCCGAGACGACAGGGCCCTTGGTGACGCAGTACTTGGTGTCGAAGTTCCTGACTCCCCTAGCCTCGAGGGCCGTCAGGTACCAGGCCCACAGCTTGTTGGCGCCGAAGGAGCCCATTATGCCCAGGTATATCGGGACGGCGATGAAGACCAGTATGATTATCGCCAGCAGCTGGGCTATGAAGATGTCCCTCTCCTTGGTCTTGGTCTCGTAGCCGAGGTAGTAGGTGCACAGCATGCCCCAGACGGTGTTCGGGGTCTGGACGGTGTAGGGCCCCATCACTAGGTGCCTGTAGGCGGCCATTGTGGCCCAGGTGCTAGTGGACGGGTACGGATTGGACGGTATGGCCCCAGTGCTGAGGCCCACAGTACCCACGATGTTCCTGACGGTCCATGGATAGGAGCCCGCCCACTGGCCGGTCTCGGCGTACACCCTAGCGTACGTCAGCATGAAGAAGACCCAGAGTATCAGCATTAGTATCAGCAGCCCTGGGTTGGCCCCGATGGCCGACCAGAAGATGATGTATATCAGTGCCACCGCTATGAAGCCAGCCCACGGTATTATCATGGGTATCCTGCCTGGCTCCTCAGAGGAGGCCTTCCTGGCAAAGGCCTCCTTGAGCGAGTTCCAGTAGGTTCTGAAGCCGAACACTATCGCCCAGAAGCCCAGCGCCAGCGTCACTGCATACTGGGAGAACCTCCAGAGGGGCACCGGCCCGCCCCAGCCGGCGTGCTTGCCCGGCGGCACTAGGCCAGCCCCGACCGCTATGAACGGCCAGATCAGCGAGACGAAGCCAGTCCATAGCGTCACCGAGAACGACACGTCCAGGGGCGCTAGGAAGAACACGACCATGTCAGCGCTTATGAACATCCACCACTCGCTGATGCTCGGGTTGACGCCCTTCCAGAAGTCCCTCCAGGCAGTCAGGTAGATCTGGCCGTAGGCGAAGAACACTGGGAACAGCGGGACTATGTAGTTGATTGTGCACGGTATGGACACGAGCAGGCCGAGTATCAGGCCGATGTAGAAGTACTTGTGGAAGCCCACGGCGGTGAGCGGCTGGGTCTCGTTGTACCTGATGGTCTCGACGACGGGCAGCACCGACGGGAACGGCAGCTTCTCGACCTTGACGTACTGCTCCTTAATGATCCACGTCAGGAAGAACTGGAGTAGCAGGTAGAGGAGGGCGATGAACATGGCCAGGGCCACGTAGCCCATCACGGCACCTGGCACGCCGCCGCCCTCGTATATCGGCTTGACGACCTCGTACTCCTTGGGGCAGTAGAAGTCAGGAACGTACTTGATCAGGTCCTTGACGTCGGGGAACTTGGTGGCGAAGCGCGGTATGCCCAGCGGGCCCTCGACAAAGCCGAAGAAGGTGAAGGGCGCGTCCATCGTCAGGTAGATCACGGTGATTATGAAAGCTACCTCGGCTGGGCTCAGCTTCTTCTTGACGGCGACGCTTATCAGCAAGAGTAGCCAGACGAAGCCGAACGGCATGTATATCGGCGCGCCGATCCTGCCGCCGTAAAACGGCTCTAGAGTTATCCTAATGCCAGCCCAGGTCCAGAAGTTGACCACTAGCGCAGCTAGCGTGAGCACTATGGCCAGGATTATGGCCCTCGCGGTGAGGCCAGGCAGAACTTCGGCTCTAGCCTCAGCAGGCTTAGCCTCAGTACTCATGGTTGGTGAAGGGAATTCGACGAATATAAGACTTTGGAAAAAATTTAAATTCTCTTACGTATGGAAAGATCAATACTTCTTGCTTTAGAACGGCAGCGGGAACACTGAGCGCACTATGATCGTTATCGCGATGGCCACGGCTATGGACAGGCCGAGGCCGCAGAATATGCCAGCGATTGCCACTGACCTGTAGACCTCCCACTTCTCCTTTCCTATCTTCCTCTCGATTATCCTCCCCACTATGGCGCCAGCCAGGTAGTTTATGGCGAAAGGCGGGAGCAGCTGCGCCCCAGCGACGAAGCCGTACAGCGAGAAGGGCAGGTGGAGCTTCCTAGCGATGAGGCCTATGGCTAGGAACGTGGCGAAGAAGCCGAGTATGGCGTCGGGCTTGAATATCTCTATGGACCTAGTGACCCAGAGGGCGAAGTTCAGCGACGAGACTGGCCACTGGATGGAGGACCACGGGTAGAACGTAGACGGTATTGGGGCTATGGACCAGAAGGCCTGCCAGTACATGAAGCTCACCACTAGGACCAGCGGGAGCGTTATGGCGTAGGCCTTGTAGTAGTCCGCTGGCCTCGCGCCGACCATGGTGGCGACCTTTATCCTGTGGACTATTATGCCAGCGCCACTAGTCACCTTAGCCGGCACCATCCAGGGTATGACGTCGCCGGGCTCGGTCAGCGCTAGCAGGAAGGCCTCCCTCACGTACGGTATGCTCACGCCCAGCCCTATCTCGGCTATGCTCCTAGCCGATATGAGGCCCTGGATTATCGGCAGCAGGGCCCACGTGACGACCCATAAGGGCCAAAGGCTCGGGCAGAGGTAGGTGCTCAGCACAGCCCCCGTCACCGCGCCAATGGCTATCATCACGTATGCCTGCGTAAAGGTTAGGTAGCCCCTCTCCCTCCACACCTCCCTGAGCTTGGGCAGGTTCTTGAAGGTGATTGCTACGGCCCTCGCCGACACTATCGCGCTGTAGATGCCCAGGGCTAGAGTCAGCCCGATGCTGGGGCTGGCCCACAGGTCGTACATCGACCTCTGCCACAGCCACGCTATGTTCTGCCCAGTGGTCCACTCCCTCTGCCACCTCTCGAAGTACGGGTGCGGTATCTTGAGGGCTATGAAGTTCCCGACCACGAAGAACGCCAGCGACCCTATGAAAATCCAGACCGTCGCGTCAAATGGTATCAGCCAGCCCACCGTGAACGTCGAGATGTCGGTGGCTATCCCCAACATCGCCCCTGGCAGCACCATCTCGACGACCGGCGTCAGGTCTATCCACGGGTACGGGATGAACTGAACCCTAGCGCCTATGAGGGCCTCTGATACGCTCGGTATCCCGTAGACCATGAACTCGTAGAAGAAGCTGACTATGGCGGCTATCGAGAATATCACGATCTTCTCAGGCCTCCTCTCCGTCAGCGTTAGTATCGCCTCGCTGTCTATCGGGGCCACTGGGAACGGCAGCTTCTCGACCTCTATGAAGAGCTGCGAGAATATGATGGAGAGCCCCAAGTCTATCAGTATGGACGCCATGGTGGCCGTCAGCGCCACCGCCAGCGGCAGGGCCCACTCCGGTGCGATGAACGTCCTGACCTTAACGGCCCAGGAGTCGAGCGGTGGGGCGGCCCACGTCGGTATCTTCTCGGCCAGCCCGAAGAGCTTGGTGTACGGCGCGTCCCTGTAGTACAGGTTCATCAGCAGGCCCTGGTAGTAGATGGCCTCAAACGCCACTATCTCAGCCATGTAGTATATCACGTATGCCTCCTGCGGGCTTATCCACCGCCCCGTGTGCCTGCCTATCTCGGTGAACAGCAGTAGCGTGACGAAGACCGGGATGAATCGGTAGGGGTCGACGAGCCCGGTGGAGAGGCTCATGAAGATTATGACCGGCGTCATGGTGAACGTCGCGTATGCTATGGCCAACACCGACGCTAGCGTCACTCCCCTACCGACCCTAGTCCTCCCCTCACCCATGCGCCAGCTCACCTACCAGCTTAGAGCCCTTGGCTATGTACTTATCCTGCTCCTCAGGCCTGAGGAGCCTCCACGTCAGTAGCTGCTTCCTGATCTCATCCATGAACCTTAAGTTTGACGTGAGCCACGAGCTGTACGGCCCTGAGCGCCTGCGCACTCTAAGTATGGTGTATATTCTCTGCTCCGTCTTGCTCCTCAGGAAGGTCAGCGTTGCGTCCTGCACTATGTTCAGCTCGAATGGCGCCAGCCTCACCACCGACTCTATGAAGTAGGCCTCCTCCTCAGCCCTCACGCCCACGTCGACGACGCTGAAGGTGCCAGCCCTCTCTATCTTCCTGGCCTCCATGAACTCGACCAGGTAACTCAGCAGGCCGATGACCTCCCTGTCGGAGGTGAACACGTAGGGCAGCGGTATCTCCCACACGTCGCCCTTAGGCTTGGTCTTGGGCTTCCACTTCCTCTCCAGCGACGGCGTGACGAGGCTGGCTATCTTGATGAACGGGTACCCGGAGGACGCTACTATCACGGCCAGCGTTATGCCCATCGTCATGGCTATCGAGGAGCTGGAGTAGTTGACGCCAATCAGCCCAGCCCCTTGGAGCCTGATGGTGCTCGCCATCAGGGCCCCGACCACGTAGCCTAGAACCTCGCCGAGCACTGCGTAGATGATGCCCTCCGTCAGGAACATGAAAGCCACCAGCGTCGGCGTCAAGCCGAGGGCGCTGTATATCGAGGCCTCCCTCAGCCTCTCGTGCATGCCGCCTAGCAGGGTGGTGACGAGGATTAGGCTGACTAGGACCAACGGCACTACCATGAACTCCATGCCAAAGACCGTGTAGGAGTAGGCCCTGGAGAAGAGCACAGCCTTGCCCTTGTAGCAAGCGTAGACCGCTAGGTTGTCAAAGTGCTCGAATATGTCCGAGGCCACCGACATGATCTCGTCCTCAGTCGCGCCCTCCTTGTAGAGGGCCACTGACGTGAGGAAGAAGCCCGGGGTCGCTCTGGCTAGCTCAGCGGGCACTATGATGACGTCGGCCCAGGTGAGCCTCAGCCTCTCGTCGAACGCCCTGCTGGCCTGCAGTGCCTCTGTGTCGAGCGGTACCGGGGGTAGCGCATCAATATCTATCGCGCCCTCGAGGGACTTCTGCTCGCATATGCCTATCACGACCAGCCTCAGGCCCAGGAGGCAGACCTCGCTGCCCAGCGTCACGTTGAGTGCCTCGGCTATGGTGGACGGCAGGACGCAGACGTACTTGTCGCGCTCGCTGAACCAGCCGCCGTACATGGCGACGTTCCTGAATATAAGCTCCCTCTCCGCCGCTGAGAACGCCACCACAGCCTTTATGGTTACGTTAGCGCCGTTAGGCGCGTAGACTATCTCGTCCCACGTGTAGGCCCAGTACCTCTCGCTCACCCTCCAGTCGGGGTAGAGGCGCCTCAGCTCCTCCACGAACCGCACTGAGAGCGGCTCGTAGTGCGGCCCCCTCACCACGATGCCCGTCATCTCCACGGGGACGGAGTAAGCCATCGGCTTGACGACAACTAGCGGCAGCAGGGACGTCAGGGCGATGAGCAGGGCCACCAGCAGGATAACCGCGACTGACGTCAGTATGCTCCTCAGCGGCCTCTTCCTCATGTTCTGTATGCCGACGCTTATCGCCGACAGCATCAGGCCGACTCTCTCACGCTCGAGGAAGTGGAGGCCGAAAACCCTCTTCCTCACCTCAGCGATGCTGTAAGAGAGCTCGGTGACCAGGAAGAATATGGTCGGCGCAAGCATCACTATCAGGACGACGCCTATCACGAGCGCTGGCAGGCTTATGGCTATCTGGAAGCCTGGGTGCACAGCCCTTATGACCATGAAGGTGGCGAAGGCCAGCAATATCATCGCGGTGACCTTCTTATACCCCTTTAGGCTCAGCACTAGCGCCTCGAGCAGTATGGCGAACGGTATGATGAGCACGAGGAGCGGTATGGTGCTGTTAGTCGCGTCCATGTTTATCGACTTAGACCTCTCGTACGCCTTCAGAGAGCTGCTCCAGGCCTTCATCAGCAGTGAGTGGGCCTTGGAGTACTCCCTGCTCTCGAGGTGCTTCACGGCCTCTGCCAGCTCGTCCCTAGCTGAGGTCATGTACCTCTCCAGCACTGGGTCGATCACGCCGTAAGCGGCGACTCTCTCGTACCTCTCCTTGGCGAGCCAGTAGAGGGCCTCCACGTACTCCAGGATGGCAAACGGCATCACCATCTGCTCGCCAGCCTCGCGGCTCATGAGGCCCTCGCCCCTAGGGTTCTCCTCAGTTGAGTTCAGGATCAGCATGACCTTGCGCTGCAGGCCTGTGAGCGACACTACCAGCTGGATTCTCTCGCCGGGTGGGATGAAGGCCACCACCACCCCGCTGAGCGGGTCGTAGGCGCTGCCGTAGGACTCCGGCTCTACGAAGGACACAGCCCTCAGGACCTTGACGGTCACGGGCATGGGGCACTCGTACTCTATGTTCGGTATCGGGGTGACCGGCGAGCACTTGGAGTTCAGGGTTATGAGGGAGTGGGGCTTGTCCGGCAGCATCACGTCGGTCATGATGACCTCGGAGCACTTGAAGACGACGGTCCTGGCCCTGGTGTACGGGTACTTGACCTCCACTATGTGGGAGAACCTGCCAGCGCCGTTCGGCCCATCATCAGGGGCGTATATCAGGGCGCCGGTCTCCTCGTCGAACTTGAATGCCTCAACGTATAGCCTGCCAGCAGCTGCTGCCGACACGGGGACGCCGTATATTACGGCCCTCCCCTGCTCGTCAGCGAACGCTATTATCCTAGCAAATACATTATACTGATTGTAGGCCTCGTACTTAGCGTACCAGCCACTGACCTTGTAGATGCTCACGATTGAGTTGGGGACGGGGCTGTACAGCGTGGGGACCCTAGGGTCGTACCTCACCACCTCGATCTCAGCCACGGCGAAGCCGAAGCCGCCCTGGGGCATTATCTCTATCCTGGTCGGGCTCACCACTGACGGCGTTATCTCGCTCACGGACGACGAGAGGAGCGAGCCCACCACGAAAGCGCAGAACCTAGCCTGGGGGATCACGTTGCCCCAGTCCACTGACTCGTAGGTGTCGTAGGGGGTGAAGAACCGCACCCTGTAGTCCTTAAAGGTGACCAGCGTGAACCCTATCGTCCCAGCTAACGTCATCGGCTCAGCGTCCATTATGAACGGTATGGCGAAGCCCTTGAACGGGTAGTCAGCGTTGAAGATGACGCCCTCCTTGTACTCCTGGGACACCACCGAGGTGTAGTCAGCTGGGTACCTGGCCTCAAACTCCTTGAGTATGGCCCTCAGCTTCGATACGAGCTGGCTGTGCCTCGCCAGCACGTTTATGTGCTTGTGGGCGTAGAAGAAGCCACCTATCGATGGGACGACCTTGCTGTCTCCAGAGGAGATGTCGAAGCACACCGTGAGCAGCAGCTTCCTCTCGCTCCCCTTCATGAAGTTCTCCTCGAGGAACATCCTGGGGCCCAGGAGGCCCTGCCAGTGCGACGAGAAGGCGACGAACCAGACAGTGTACCTTGGCCTGACCCGCGACAGGAGGCGGGCCAGCTCGAGCAGTATAGCGACGCCTATGCTGTCCTCAGCGCCCGGCGCCACGGCTGGGGTCACTGAGATAGAGTCCACGTGGGCTCCCAAGACTACCACTAGGCTCGGGTCCTCGCCCTCGAGCTCCGCTATCACGTTGTACGCCCTCACTGGCCTCAGCTCTATGGAGCCGCTAAGGCGGGCTCTGCAGCCCCTCAGCGCGAGCCTGATCAGCTGGACTGACGAAGTCCTGTCCACAACGAAGAACCTCGGGAACCTCACCGGTGCCATCGCTAGCTTCGTCAGGGCCTCGAGCCTGTCGAGCACGCCAGCCACGTTGACGAAGATTACCGCCTTGGCCCCCAGGCTCATGGCATTTAGCCAGTTGCTCCCGCTAGCGGCGTCCATGACGACTATCTTGCCCTTGACGTCCTTGCCATCGAAGTCCCTAAGGAGGCCCCGGCCGACGTAGATGAGCTCGCCCTCCAGCCCCTCGACGCGCTCTGGGACCACGAGGTAGTTAGGGTAGGCCATGTGGACCTCTATCTCTACAGCCTCGCTGCCATTATAGACCACGAGCGAGGCCCCCTCCTCCATGGGCGCTGGAGCGGTGAACGACTGATTCCACACCCTGAGCCCGTAAGACGCCAGCTCCTCAGCCACGTAGCTGATGGCCTCGTAGTAGCCAGGGTACCCCACGCACCTAGACTTCAGCGATGACAGGTACTTAACGTGGGCCTTTATCTTGCTTAGGTCTATTCCTCTGGCCAGCTGGTCGCTGAGAGGCGCTTCAGGGCGCGCTGCCGACGCGGCCGCCGCGGCCAGCACCACCGCCAGCAACAACGAAGTGTAGAAGGGTCTCCTACTCATAGCTAGTCACAGTGACTTAGGAGAAACGCAGGGTTAATAAGTTTTGCACAAGACGAGCCTTTACTAAACAGCGTGGGCTAAATAAGTCACGTTAAAGGCATTATTCCTCGGAGATCAGCAATGCTTAGGGAGGCGGCGGCGCTAGCCTTACTAGCGTTACTGGCGCTGGTCCTCAGCGCAGCCGGGCAGGGAGAGGTCAGGCATTGGTCCGTGACTGTGGCCATCACAGTCTTGGTCAGGGAGGGCGGCTCCTACCGGCCGCTAGCGGGCGAGTTCATCGAGTTGAATCTAGACGGGAGGCTCTTCAGGCTCATGACCAACTCAAGCGGAGCTGCAGTCATCAGGACGGCCAAGAGAGCCACGGCTGACTACATGCTGAGGAGGTTCGCGCTCCGCAGCGTGGCGCTCAAGTCGGTCATGTTCCTCGAGGGCGTCGACGGCGACATCACCTACAGCCACCTGCGCTGGGTCATGGATAGGGTCGGGCCAAGCGGCGTGAGGTACAGGGCCCTGGCCAGGGTCGTGCCGAGGGTGGTTAAGCTCGACGCTGAGAGGGGGGTGTGCCGCTACGAGCTGAGGGTGCGCCTAGCCGAGGGGCGGGTGGCGAGGCTCGTGTGCCTGAACCCGGCGTCTGGCAGGAGCGACGTAAGGCTCTACGAGTACAGCTGGATCCCGTCCACCAGCGGCGGGTTGGTGTGCCTGCCAGCTGACGCCAAGTCAGTGGAATTTGTCGCTAGGCTGGCAGTGCGTGCTGACAGCGCCATGGGCCCTGTGGTGAGGTGGTACAGGTTGAGGTTGTCGGCGCCCCTGCCTACCACCGAGGGGAGAGCTGCCGTCTTGGATCTGACGCCAGTCATCGCATCTGCCGTGCACTCGATGATCAGGAGGGAGGCTGAGGAACTACGCGGACGGCTCCTCCAGTTCGAGCTGTGGGACGCTGACATGGAGAGTCGCTACTCAGCCCTACTCAGGCTGCTGGAGTCGTCCGAGGCGCACTTCAGAGCTGGTGACGCTGAGGTGGGCTCGTACGAGACCACCGCCGCCCTGAGGCTGCTAGGCTACCTGGTCGAGTCGGGCAAGTACGTAAACGTTCTCGGCAACTACTTCGTGGCCCCAGTACTCCTGCTAGCCATGGTCCTCTCCTCCCACCTGCTAGCCAGGGTGGTGTCGGAGCGGCGCTGGCGAGCCACCTACGCCGCCATCCTAGCGTCGTGCTGCGGCGCGTTCCTCGCGGCCAACTCGTACCTGCGCCTCTACGCGACCAGCCTGGCCTCCCCGCTGTTCGCTGAGCCCCTGGGCATGCGCGTCTTCAGGCTGGGCCTGCTGTCGCTCGTCGGTGGCGTGGCCGTGGCCCTCGCCCTCCCCAGGGTGGTCTCTAGGCTGGGCGTCCTGGAGCTAACCGTCAGGAGCATATGTAGCAGAAGGAGGAGGTTCGCCTTAGCCCTGGCCATAGTCGCGCTCGTCTCGTCGGCCTCCGCGTCTCACGTGAGCGTGAGGTTCAGCAGAGCAATGCTCGAGACCTCAGCCCCGGTCAGCGGCGCTAGCGAGGGGGCGGTTGTTGTTGAGAAGCTCTCGGTGAACTATCTCTACGGCGAGGCGGTCTCAGCGCGCCGGGCCCACTTCAGCGAGAGGGAGGCGCTCTGGCTGCTCTCCATGTCGCGCGACTCGTCGTGCGTCGGCTACGGCAGAGTGGCGGTGGAGGCTAATGGCCGCGAGGTTGAGGTTCCAGCTGCCGTGGCCAACGTGAGCTTCCTAGCCGCCCACTGCGCCCTGACGTCGTCGCTAACTGAGTACGACTCCTCAACCCTAGGTCGAGGAGTGCTGCTGAGCGAGGGGCTAGCCTCGCGGTTAGGCGTCGGAGTGGGGTCTACAGTTGAGGTCGCCGGCTCTCGGGCCACCGTGGCTGGCGTGTTCAGGTGCGCGCTCGAGCTCAGGGATGCCGACGGGCGGCGCCTCCTCGACTCCGAGGTCGACGTAATCGTGCCCCTCAGCAGGGAACGCCTAGGCCTCTTCAGGGTAGTCAGGGTGTCGCTCGTGCTGAGGCCCGAGGAGGCTGAGGCCCTGGCTGAGTTCCTAGCGGCCGCTGGCCTAGACGTGCACAAGTTCTCCGACCCCTCAGCCCACGGCGGCAGGGGGGGTATAAGGGTCGTGGGCACGACCTACAACGTGACGATCGTTGCCGGTGGAGTCTCCCGCAGCTCGGCCTTGATACACGGCGAGTTCTCGGTGGCTGGCGCGTGGGAGATGCAGCTGGCGCTCATCGCGATGGGCGCGCTGATGGTATTCGTCACGGCCTTGGGGAGTGTGTACGAGAGGAGGAGGGAGGCCCAGGTGCTGAGCAGCCTGGGAGCTACCCCGTCCGCCCTGCTCTCGATGTTCGCCCTCGAGGGGCTCGCCGTGGGTCTCGCTGGCGGCGTGGTAGGCTTCATCTTGGCGTTCGCCTACACGCTCGGAGCGAGGGCAGTGCTAGGCTCAGCCCCCGTGAGCACGCTGGGGCTAACCGAGCTGTTCATAGTCCTGGCCATAGGCTCGCTGACCGCCGCGCTCGGGTACGCGCTGCCCACGCTAAAAGCAGTGCTGCTCGTGGTCCCGAGCGGGCGCTACCTGCTGAGCGCAGCTGGCGAGCTCGGGGCCTCCAGAGTCGTGAGGAGGGAGAGGAGGCTAGTCGCGGTTCAGCTGCCATTCAAGTTCCAGCCAGGGGAGTTGAGGCTGCTGGAGGAGTTCCTCTCATCCGTGTTCGGCAGGCTGCAGTCCGACAGGATGTACGGGCTGTCCCTGGAGAGGCAGCGCAGGGAGGCTAGCGGGAGGTGCGTGAGGTACACGTACGAGGGCTCCCTAAAGTCGCCGTGGCACGGGCTGCCGATACCCATTAGGCTCGCCGTGGAGCTGGAGGTGGGGGACGTGGTCGCTGTGACCGTGACCGTGGAGTCCAAGTGGGACCTGAGCCTGGTGAGGTCTGAGGTCAGATCCCTGATAAGCTCGGTTAGAGAGAGCTTCCTCTACTACATCGAGTGGAAGAGGTCGAGGGAGGGGCTAGCAGCTCAGCGGCCTTAGCGATGTCGCCGCCAGCCCTCCTCAGCGCGCCGACGGCCTCCTCGTAGCTGGCACCAGTCCTGGCCATCACCACAGCTGCTCGCACGTCATAGCCTGATGCCTCCAGGCACCTGGCGGCCGTCTCATAGTCGACGCCAGCCAGCATTGAGACTATGCGCTTAGCCCTCTCCCTCAGCTTGGTGCTTATCGGGAGCAGGCTTATCATCAGGTTGCCCTTGACCCTCCCGAGCTTTATCATGGCCGCCGTGCTCATCATGGTTAGAACCATCTTCTGGGCCGTGCCAGCCTTCATCCTCGTGGACCCCATTATCACCTCGGGGCCCACCACGGGGCATATGACGATATCGGCGTACCTCGCTATCCTGGCGTTGGGGTTGACGGTCAGCGCGACCGTGATGGCGCCCCTCCTCCTGGCCTCCTTGAGCGCCCCGACGACGTAGGGGGTGCGGCCGCTAGCCGATATGCCCACCACCACGTCCCGCGGGCCGACCTTGTGCCTCCTCATGGCCTTAATGCCGTTCTCCTCGGAGTCCTCAGCCATCTCTGAGGGGCCGAAGACGGCCCTCGTGCCCCCCGCCAAGACTGCGATCACTCTGCTCCTGTCCATCCCGAACGTGGATATGAGCTCAGCGCGGTCCACTATCCCCAGCCTACCGCTAGTCCCCGCTCCCACGTATATGACCCTGCCCCCCGACCTGAGGGCCCTCACAATGGCCCTCACCGCCTTGGCGATGTTGGGTATCTCCTTCTCCACGGCGTGCGCCACCTTCTTGTCCTCGTCGTTTATGACCCTGAGTATCTCCTCGACGCTCATCCTGTCGACGTTCACGGTCCTCGGGTTGACCTGCTCCGATATCAGGCTCTCGAGCTCCCTGATAGCCTCAGACTCTCCCAAGCCTCTCGAGCCCCCTCGACAGGCGGCTCAGCACCTCACCAGTGATAGGTACACCCAGCTCTCTATAAGCGTAGATGATCGCGCCTGCCACTGGGGGCAGCCTCGGCACTATGACTGACGCCCCCGGCAGCTCACGAGCGACGGCTGACCTGAAGCGGGCTAGGACTAACTCGCTCTTGAACAGCCCCCCGGAGACGGCCACGCGAGGCCTCCTCAGGGCCAGAGCCTTAGCAGCCGCCGACGCCATCGAGGCCAAGCGCTCCGACGCCCTCTCCAGTATGACCCTTGCAGCCCACGAGCCCTTGCTAGCTAGCCCGTCGACGACCTCGGCTAGCGAGGCGACTTCGGTCACCCCCACCCTGCCCAGCGCTATCAGGTCGACGACCTCTCTAGCCTCCCTCACGCCAAAGTGCTCAGCCACGGCGTGGGCGAGCTCAGCGCACCTGGCCAGCCCCTCCTCTGCCAGCAAGGCCAGCTTGATGGCCTCCCTCCCCACGTCAAATGCACTCCCCTCGTCGCCAATCAGGTGCCCCCAGCCTCCCACCCTGACCCTCTCACCACTGGGGCCCACTGCTAGCGCTATCGAGCCAGTGCCAGCCACTACCACCACGCCAGGACCCCCCAGGGTGGCGCTCATGAGGACGGCGATAGCATCGGGCTCTACCACGACCCTCTTAGCGAGCCCCAACTCGCTGCACAGAGCCGTGAGCGCCTTCACTGCTACCTCGCGCCGGCTGGGCCCACCCGCGCCAGCTAAGCACGCTACCAAGACCTCAGCTGTAGGGGGCGAGGTCGGCATGCGGCGGAGGGCCTCGCCCCACGCCTCCCCGATTGACTTAGCGAGCCCCGCCGCGCCGACGAGCGCCACATTAGACGGGCCTCCGACGCCGACGGACAGCACGCGCCCCTCTAAGTCGGCTACGACTAGCACGGTCTTCGTGCCGCCGCCATCGACGCCGATCACCACGCCTCCTCGGCACACATCCCTATAAGTCATAAATAAAAATATAAGAAATGTGAGCGCTGCCTCACTGACGCTGTCGAGAGATCTCGATGAGCTAATGCTGAGGTTCGTGCGTGCAGGGGCCTTCCCTGGTGCTGTTTTGCTAGTCAGCAGGGCGGGCGAGGTGCTACATTTAATGTCCTACGGGATGGCCGTCGTCACGCCCAAGAGGCTACCGATGCGCCTGAACACGATGTTCGACCTAGCGTCCCTCACGAAGCCCATAGTTGCAGTCGCCCTCATGACGCTGTGGGAGAGGGGCAAGGTGAACCTACACGACAGAGTCTGCGAGTACGTCCCTGAGCTAAGCGCCAGCGAGAAGAGGAGCATAACCCTCTGGCACCTCCTCACGCACACCTCTGGGCTACCAGCTTGGGCCCCCCTCTACAGGATGTGCGAGAGCCCTGAGGAGGTGTTTAGGGTGATAGCTAAGCTGGAGCCCGAGGCACGCGCCGGAGCCAGGGTCGTCTACAGCGACCTCAACTTCATGCTGCTCGGGCGCGTGGTGGAGGTCGCTAGCGGCGTGCCGCTCGACGCCTACCTCAGGGAGTCAGTGCTGGAGCCACTGGGGATGTCGTCGACCATGTACAACCCTCCCCCGAAGCTGAGGGAGCTGACGGCCGCCACCGAGCTATGCAAGTGGAGGGGCAGGGTGATCTGGGGCGAGGTCCACGACGAGAACGCGTACTTCATGGGCGGGGTCTCTGGGCACGCGGGCCTGTTCTCGACGGCGCTCGACCTCTACCGCTTCTCCTCCATGATGCTCAGCGGCGGCTCATTGAGGGGCGCTAGGGTGCTGTCCTCGGACACCGTGGAGCTGATGACGGAGAACCACACCAGGGGGCTGAACTCGGCCAGAGGGCTGGGGTGGGCCCTTAGGGAGGACGGCTGGCAGGGCGGTGAGCTGATGTCAGATAAGGCCTACGGGCACACTGGCTTCACGGGCACCTCGCTATTCGTCGACCCGGAGAGGGAGGCCGCGGTGGTGATGCTAACCAATAGAATTCACCCGAGCAGGGAGAACGAGATGATACTTGAGGCGAGGCCAGCGATTCACGACGCCGTGCTGTCGATCTTGGACTGCCTCGGCTAGGGTCTCAGCTCGAAGCCCCTTATGACGGCGGCGTACTTGCCCCACTTCGCAAGCACTATGCCGAACCTGAAGAACGCCACGCCGTCGGCGCCCCCCTCAGCGCAGGACCTGAGGCACCCCTCCACCTCTCTCGGCTCGGGCTCCCTGCCCCTGGTGCTCGGGTGCTCGCTGGGGTGCAGCTGGATGCCAGCGAACACGGCCCTGCCAGTGGCCTCCTTGACCCACTTGGCCGCTAGGCCGACTAGCGAGGGCGGCACGTTGTAGTCCAGGTAGTACGTCATTGGGCAGAAGAGGTCAACGTACTTGGCCAGGTCCTCGTAGTTCTGGCCGTAGAAGAGGGCGCTCTCCAACAGCTCGGCCTTCGAGCCGTAGGCCTCAGCCTTGGAGGCGACGCTCAGGACAGCCCCTGGCGCGAACCTGTCGATCAGCTCCCTAACCTCCCTAACGAAGGACGAGACGCGCTGCCACTTGTTGCTGGCGAAGCCGCCGTACCGCACGTAGTCTAGGTGAATCCCGTCGACGAAGTGCCCCGACGCGTTCAGCGTCAGGAAGTCGAGGATGACCTCAAGCAGGTACTTCCTGTACTCGTACGAGTCCGGCGAGGCGCCGGGCCTGCTCCTGTCGACGAAGCACACGACCCAGGCGTGCACGTAGATGCCCCTCTCGTGCGCCCTCGGCAGCACCTCCGCGATCACGCTCTTCACCACCTCGCCGCTGACGCCCTTCACCAGCACGAAGGCGTGCCTGATGCCCAGCTCCGCCATCCTGTCGAGCACGTAGTCGACTCCGTACTCCCTGAAGGTCGAGCCCCAGACCCAGCACGCCTTGCCCCTCAGGGGCACGGGCCCCCTAGGCACGGGCTTGAGGCCCCTCCCCTCAGCCTCCCTCAGCACCTCCTCCACCTCCCCGCCCAGCTCGCCGCCACCCCTGCTCACCAGCACCAGGGCTAGCGCAGCGACCACAGCGGCGACTGCTGCCGCCACCAGCCACGCGAGCCTTAACCACCTCACCTCCTCCGCTGGGATTTAAGCGCCGCTCACCTCAGCTCCCTCAGCAGGCCCTTGACCATCTCGTAGACATCGATGGCCTTGATCGTGGCGCCGCAGTACGGGCACTTGACCACGTCGCCGCTCTCTGGCAGGTCGACGTTGCCCCCGCAGTTGGGGCACTTGACCGCCTTGACGACTACACCTGTCGACGCTATCAGCCTGGCGAGCTCGACGAAGTCTATTGAGACCGCTCTCTTGGGCCTCACTCTCTCCCACGCCTCCCTCACCGCCGACCTGAAAGCCACTATGACCCTCTCGTACTCCCCCGCCGCCACGTCGGCGTGGGCAGCGGGGGGCTCGCCAGAGTACCTGACCCTGACGACGAGGTCTCCGTCGCGCCTCGAGAACTCGGCTTGGATCCTAAATGGGCCCAGGTCGACGAGCCTAGCGCCTGGCGAGTCGCGCTCGGCGGCCACCCTCTCCAGCCTCAGGGCCATGGACAGGCCCCCCTCGCTTAGCTCACACGTCGCGCTCTGGAGGGTGAGCTCCTGGAAGACGTGAGGCACCTCCCTCAGCACCTCGCCCAAGCGCTCACCTGCCCCTTCGACCACTAACTCCTCGCTGAACTCCCACCTCAGCTTGGCGCGGGATGCAGCAGCGCTCACGACCACGCTAACCACGGACAGCAGGGCGAAGAGGGCGAAGGCCGCGCCTGGAGACGCCACAAAGAGGGGCATTAGGGCGATGAACGCTAGCACCACCGCGAGGGGCACTAGGCTTAGGCCCCTCCTCCTCGCCCTCAGCGCGGCCAAAGCCGCCTCTAGGCTCTCCGGCTCTGCAGCCGCTGCGCCGCTAGCCCTCGGCCCCAGCAGCTCCCTATAGAGGTCGGCTATCGCCTCCTCGCGCGTCATCCCAGCGCTGACCCTCTCGGAGATGGCGCGCTCAAGGGCTCGCTTGGGCACGAGTGAGACGCTCGAGTAGTACCTTAATAACTCGTCGTACATCTCGCCAACGCCCTTGCTGGGCAAGGAGGCACCCGTGTACTCTCAGTGGGACGGGGGTCATAAGCTCTGCGATGCCGCATAGCGGCTAGCGCACCGGCTGAGTCGAGAGCTCTCGACGGCTCGCCTCAGAGCTGACTCGAAGGTCGTCTACAGTTCCTTTAAATCCGGGGAGTGCGTCATGTAAGCCGTGGGAGCATGGCTAGCGAGGCTGACCTCAACTACGTGTTCCAGGCTCTAGCCCACGAGACCAGGAGGAGGATAGTGAGGCTGCTGGCCGAGGAGGGGCCCATGCAGTTCACCGAGCTCATGGAGAGGCTCGGCATAGAGGAGACGGGCACCTTCGGCTTCCACGTGAGGAGGCTCAGGGACCTGCTGGAGAGAGGCGAGGACGGGCGCTACAGGCTGTCTGAGCTGGGGCGCTTAGCCTACCGCCTCATAAGGGCGGCTGAGGGCGGCGTCGCAGAGATTGAGGCCCTGGGCGCTGAGCCCAAGGTCAAGGTGTTCAACAACATATCCAAGCTAGTGGTGGACAGGGAGATGCTCGAGAGGCACGATAGGGTGGCCTTCAACTGGATCGGGACGGTGATCTTCACTGAGGACGTGGGCGAGGAGCTATTCAAGAGGAAGGTCCTCTACTTCAAGGGCGTCGGCACGATCGTGGTCCCCAAGAGGCTCGTCAGGCTGGCCTACGGCAGGCTGGAGGAGATGTGCGGGAACGTCGTCGGGTACGAGGGCGAGGTCCCCAGGAGGTGGCTCGAGGTCGAGGAGGAGTGGGTCGAGGAGCTCGAGAACTACTCTGGCACCCTCATACTGACGAGGGAGAGGCTAGAGAGGGCTAAGGAGGAGGGTCGCAAGCTGAGGATAGAGAACTACGCCGTCCTCGTCGTCGAGAGGGGGGTCACCCCAGAGCTCTTAGACGAGGTGGTGCTCTCGATAGAGTCGTACGGGCCCATTTACGCTCCGAGAGAGCTGCACAGAGTGATAGCGAACAAGATAGAGGGAGCTGGCGGAATTGAAGACATAGATTGCTGGAGAGGTGCCAGCACCGCTTAATCTACGCCCTGCAACAGTTAAAAGCGTGCGAGCGAAGCTGCCTTACCTCATACTTGCTCTGAGTGACATCTCACGCCTGGTACCCTCTCTAAGGAAGGCCGTGCTCACGCTGTTCGGGCTAAGATTGCCGATGTCATGGGTCGCTGTAATAGCCATACTTTAGGATCGACGCCATCTGGCCGGGAGAGCGAGACGAGCAGTGATATCGTAAGGCATAGGGTCTCCGCTAGCATCCTCCCCAAACCACCGGCTTCGCACCCACCTTAAGTAGCCTGCACCTACCTGACCTCCTCAGCGACTCCGAGCCACCCGACCTCCAGCGTGTAGACCGCCGTCCCCCCGACCCCCCTCCTTAGCGTCACTAGCAGGGCTGGCAGCGAGGCCAGCA
>CAZCFI010000035.1:0-18594 GCA_964497915.1 uncultured Thermoproteales archaeon | reverse complement strand
GGCTTGGGGTCATGTACTCTGCCTCGAGGTAGTCCACCACCCCAGCGTCCCTAGTCCCCTTTGCCACAGCCACGTCGACGTCAAGCGCGCTGGAGACCGCCACGGCCAGCGGAATGCCGTTGACCGCTGCCGTCAGGACCTTGCTTACGTCGAGGTCGAGGAACTCAACGAGCGCCCTCTGGGCCGCTAGGCTGACTATAGACCTGTCATAGGCTATGAAGTAGATGTTGACTACGCCAGACTCGTCCAGCACTAGGACTCTGTCCACGAGCCTGCCCAGGAGGTCTGCCTCAGCGGCCCTGCAGACTATCTGCCAGGCCCTCTCGGGCCCCGGCACCATGTCTCCCCTGACGTACCTGCACAGCACGGCCTCGGGCAGGCCCAGCTCCTTGGACAGCTCCCTGTACGTGAAGAACGACTTCAAGTGCCTCAGGCACTCAACAGCCATCGCCTGAACCTTCACCTTCGGCAGCCGCTCCGGGTAGGCGCGCACGTCTCATCACACGATAGTCAGCTACTTTAGTCTAGCGTTGACCACCTAGTGGGCGCGAGGCGGCCCACGTTCTAACCAGTAGAACCGCGGGGTCAGCCATGCCCGGAACACTTAGCTTATATACGTAGAGCTCAGTAGTAAATCGCAAAAAGAGGTGAAGGCGATGAGCGCTGAGTATGAGGGGTTCTGCGTTAAGTGCCGAAAGAAGGTGAAGCTAGTCAACGCCCAGATAGTGACCCTGAAGAATAGGAGGAGGGCTGTGGTCGGGACGTGCCCGACCTGCGGCACCAAGGTCTACAGGTTCATAAAGGGCTAGCGCTGCAACAACAAATTAATTTCTTTATCGAGCTCTACCAGGAACTCTTGGAACTTATCGCGGGGCACCCTAGCCCCAGCCGCGCTCCTGTGCCCTCCCCCCGTGCCGCCGAGCCTGACGCAGATCTTCCTTAGGATCGAGTTCAGGTCGATCGCCTCCTCGGACGTCCTCACGCTCATGACCATCACGTCCCCCTTCTCCTCAGCGGCCACTCCCACGGGCTTCCTGGCTATCGCCCTAGCGTAGTTGGCGGCGCGGGCCACGCTGCCCGGCGGGTTCACGACGTAGGCCACGCTGCCCACAACCCTGACGAGCTCTGGGAGCTGCCTCCTCATCTCCTCCTCGCTGACCGTGTGTATCAGCGCCTTGACTAGGAGCTCAGAGAGGCTGCTGGGGAGCCTGTTCTCGCTGAGGTGCTTGACCACGTGGCGCTTGAAGTCGTACTGCCCCCTGCTGCCCTCAAGGCCCTGGGCCAGCACCCCGCTCTCGAAGAATATCGTCCTCTGATCCCAGTACTTGAGGGCCTCCCTGAAGAAGTCGGTGGTGGTCGCGTAGTCGCATATGGCGCCGTACAGGGCGACTCGGCTCATGTCCCAGTCCAACCTGTCCTCAAAGTACCTGAACGTCAGCTCGGCGGTGCACTCCTCGGAGCCGAGGACGACCTCTATTGGCAGCTCCCTGAGGCCCGCCTTAAGGGGTGGGGGGTGGTGGTCTATGTACACGACCTCGCAGGACTTGGACAGCTCCGACAGTAGCTCGAAGAGGTCTGGGAGCGCCCTCTCGCAGATCGCTATGTCACAGATGACGAGCCTCCTCAGCTTGCCCTTGGACATCTCGAGTACGTCCCTCAGGTCCCCGTAGAGCCCGGCCGGGTGGGAGAAGTAAACCGTCGCCTCGCCCAGCGCTGCGAGGGCTAGGGCTGCAGACGTGACACCGTCGCCGTCGCCGTGAGCTATTACAAAGTTCTTCACGCTCCCACCGAGATGCTAACCTGGGGGAAAGCTTAATAAGTGCTAGCGCGCTGTAGACTCAGCGCGCCCCTTAACCGGCTCTAGGTGAAGCCCTTGGCTGTTAAGCTCGAGACTACGGTGTCCCGCTTCTACTGCCAGCTTGCCTTAGAGCTCTGCCAGATAGCCAGGCTGCTGGCGAGCGAGGGCAAGCACAAGGAGGCAGCTGAGATGTGCGAGTTCATCTCAACCCTATGCGAGAGGAGGCCGCTCCCGGTGTGCAAGGAGGAGTCGAGGCTCTGCAGGGCTAGCGCTGAGGCCAGGAGGAGGGGGGACTACGAGGAGGCCGACGAGCTCTGCCTAAAGGCCAGGAGGCTCTGTCCCAGGAACTTCGAGGCTAGGGGCGGCTAAGAGGAGCAACTATTATAAGGGAGCGGGGGAGAGGAGATAGCAATGGCATCGCCCTTGGATGCCAGCTGCAGAGAAGTTCTAGAGGCCATTCGGTATGGTAGGATACAGAGCGCGACTAAGGCCGCCTTATCCGTGCTAGAGGCAGCGCTCCTCTGCCTTCGGCGAGTTAGCAGTGTTGGCGAGGCCAAGGCCGTCCTCAGGGACTTCTTTTCAGAGGCCCTCGAGGCCAGGCCAGCCAATGCCCTCCTCATGAACGTGATAAGGGGTGCGATACTAGCCGTGCGCGACCGCCTAGCCGAGGGGGATCTGAATGGGGTGCGGGAAGCTTTCGAGAGGTACTACCGCGACACTATAAAGTTGGTCAAGGAGGTCAATGAGACCATAGCCAGGATGGCCGTAAACAGGATCGAGAGCGGCGACTGCGTAATGACGTACTCATACAGCACCATCGTACTCAAGGCACTGAAGCTAGCCAAGGATGAGGGCAAGGAGGTGGAGGTCTACGTCCCGGAGTCTAGGCCGGGGCTTGAGGGACTTCGCACGGCTAAGGAGCTAAGTGACTACGGAGTGCGAGTGACGCTGTTCGTCGACTCGGCCATAAGGTACCTCATGAAGGAGGTCGACAAGGTCACGATAGGGGCCGAGGCCATAGCTGCTAACGGCGCTGTAGTCAGCAAGGTTGGCACGTCCCTCATAGCCCTAGCGGCCTCTGAGGGTCGCGTTAACGTGTTCGTGCTCGCCCCCACCATGAAGTTCAGCCCTGAGACGATATACGGCGAGCTCGTGGAGCTATTAGAGAAGAAGCCCGAGAGCCTGGTCTCCGAGGATAAGCTCAAGGAGGTCGGGCTGAGGCTGGGAGAGGGATTTGGCGTTAAAGTGCCAATGTTTGACGTCACGCCGCCGGAGTACATAGACGCGATCATAACTGAGAAGGGCCTCATAGCCCCCCAGGCCGTGACCTTCATGCTGAGGGAGATATATGGCTGGCCCTTCCGTTTCACCCCGGTGAGGGAGCTCTTAGGTGAGGCGTGTGAGAGTCCCTGAGGAGGTCTTGAGGATAGCCGACGACATCAGGTGCATGAGGATTAGGGGCGCTAGCAGGATAGCTCAAGCAGCAGCTAGGGGGCTCAAGCTAGCCGCTCAGCTCTACCCTGGTGGCGATAGGGAGGGCTACGTCAAGTACCTCCAGGGTGTGAGGGAGGTGCTCAGGAGTACTAGGCCTACGGCTGTCTCTCTCCCGAACGCCCTCTCCTACGTGATGTCCAGGGTCATGAAGGCGTATGACTCTGGAGCTGACTTAAGGGAGCTCATTAACGTTACCGTGAAGTCAGCGGACGAGTTCATAGAGTACTCTAGAACGGCTACTAAGCGCATAGGTGAGATAGGAGCTGGGCGAGTCGTGGACGGAGACACCATACTCACCCACTGCAACAGCTCGGCTGCCCTGTCGATAATCATCAGAGCCCACGAGGAAGGTAAGGAGATAGAGGTCTTTGCGACGGAGACGAGGCCCAGGTACCAGGGCTACATAACCGTCAAGACGCTGAGGGACAGGGGGGTACCGGTGACCCTGATACCCGACTCTGCCGTCAGGCTAGTCATGAAGAGGGTCGACAGGGTCTTCGTGGGCGCCGACGCGGTGGCGGCCAACGGGGCTGTGGTGAACAAGATAGGCACGTCCCTCATAGCCCTAGCCGCTAAGGAGGCGAGGGTCAACTTCTTCGTGGCTGCCGAGACGTACAAGTTCAGCCCGACGACCGTCGTCGGCGAGCTGATAGAGATAGAGGAGAGGAGCCCGCTCGAGGTGGTGCCCGAGGAGTTCCTCAGGAGCTGCAGGAACGTGAGGGTGAGGAACCCAGCCTTCGACGTCACGCCGCCGGAGTACATAGACGCGATCATAACTGAGAGGGGGGTAATACCGCCTCAGGCCGCCATACTGGTGCTCAAGGAGGAGTACGGCTGGGCTCTGAAGGACTACATGCTCAAGGCCACCGCTGAGATAGAGGAGGCCCTATAGGAGGTACCTGTCGAGTAGGCCCTCGCGCTCCAGGACTGAGATCCAGTCCACCGAGCCGTGCCTGGGCTTGATGACTCCCTCGACCACCCTGGAGACCTCCTCGACTACCTCCTCCACGGACCTCCCGGTGGTGTCGACCTCGTGCACCCTCGACTCCCCGAAGCGCCCCACCGACGCCACCAAGCACACGTCGAGTATCTCACTCAGTACGTTCTCCCTCACCTTCTCGGGGGGCTGTCCCCTAGCTACCAGCCTCTCCTCAAGTAACCTCGGGTGCAGGCGTAGGACCACGACAAGGTCCACCAGGTAGCTGGGCACGGCCTCCACCAAGTGCCCCTCGACGACGAAGGACCTCATGCCTAGCAGCAGCTCCTCCAGCTCTCTCTCTAGGCTGGGCACGTCCACCTCGTAGGTCTCGAGCTCGTCCACGTACCTGGCGACGCAGCCCCTCTCAACGGCGACCTTGGCGATGTCCACCACTGGGACGCCGTACTTAGCGCCCAGCTCCCTAGCGACGGTGCTCTTCCCAACCCCAGGGCTGCCCGTCACGAATACCCTCTTCAACAGCTCACCGCAAGGGGCAGAGCTGCAACGCTAATATAAGCTTGCGTACTGAGAGTCTGCGAGTGGTCGCATGAGTGGGGGGCAGGGCTGCAGGGCGTGCTTCGCGGCCTCGCTCGCGGCGCACCTAGCGCTGCTCTACGCCTTCAGCTCGCTGTACCCTAGGGGCACTGTGCTAGACGTGCTCCTCACGAGCCTGCTACTCGGCTCATCCATGGGGATCAGCGCCGTCTACGGGGCCGGCAGGGGCTTCGGCACCTCCGCCCTGAGCTACGCGCTGCTCGTGGCGCAGGACGTCGCCCTCAGAGACGCCAGCCTGCTGGCGAGCGCGGCGGCCCACCTGAGAACGTTCATCGTCCTATCCACCGTCAGCATAATCGTCGGGGCCCTAGCGACTGCCAGCTCCGTCGGCAGCGTCCTAGCGTGGTCCTTCGTAGCGCAGGTGGCGGCTGAGGTTGCCGTCAGCGTGGTGGAGATGACCTCAGACCCGGTCTACGTAGTGTTCACGCTCATACCCTACAGCTCCCCGAGGTACCTCGTCAACTCGCTCGCCTCCCTCCTCATGACGGCAGTCTACGCCCTCATCCTGAGGGCCCTCGCGAGGGGTGCGGCTAGGGCTGCGTAGGCGGCGGCTAGCAGGGCGTACGGCAGCAGGCTCTCCGCCTCCTCGGCCACCACCGTGACCGGCGCGCGCTCCACGTTGCCGAGCCTCAGCACCTCATGCGCTGGGTCGATGACCACCCACCTCGGGAGGCCGGGCACCACTGCTCTCAGCACCCCCGTGCCGTTCACCAGCACCCTAAACTCGTATTCGCCCTCCGCCGTGACCACCACGACGGGGACTGCCGCTGGCCTGATGCCGCCCCCTCCGACCTGCGCCACGACCACCCTGACCACGTGCCCCGACAGGTGGGGGCTGGCCTCAGCCGATAGCACCTTGTACTCGGGCACGCCCGAGGAGAATAGCCACGCGTTGAAGAACCAGCTCAGGTCGCCCCCGTAAACCTCTTCAGCGACTCTGATGAAGTCCCTGATCCTCGCGAACCTGAACCTGTACCTCTCGTACCACGTCCTAAGCAGCCTGAAGAACTTCTCGTCGCCCATGAGCAGCCTCAGCATGTGGAGCACGTAGGCGCCCTTGTTGTAGACCGCGTTGTAGTACTCGTACGGACTGCTGTAGTTCCACACTGAGAGAGCTGCCGGCGCGTCCTCGCGCCTGCTCAGGTAGCGCACGTACGGCCCCCTTATCCACGCGTCGAACGCGCTCCTGGCCCTCTCCCTCCCGTGCACCCACTCAACGTACAGGATCTGGGAGTACTCAGCGAAGGCCTCGTCGAGCCAGGGCTCGTTGGCCTCGTCGTTCGCCAAGGTGGCGTACCACCACTGGTGCGCGACCTCGTGGGCCACGACTATCTCGAGCGAGCCCCTGGCACCGGGCCTGTAGAGCCTGCTGGTTATGAAGATTATCATGGGGTACTCCATGCCCCCGAACCACCCATAGGTCTCGCAGACCCTGAACTCGGGGTACGGGTACCTGCCGAAGTGCTCACTGTACACCCTTATGGCCGCCCTAGCGACCTCTAGCGCGAACAGCCCCTGGCGCTCGTGCTCGGGCAGGAAGTAGGAGTATATCTTTATGCCCCACAGCTCAGTGCTCACCACCCTGTACCGCCTGCTCCCAGCCATGGCGACCTCTCGCACGTTAGTGGCGACCCAGTGCATGAGGACCCTGCCGCCCCCGAGCCTCCTGGTCTCGACGAGCACGCCCGTTGAGGCGAGGACGAAGCCCTCGTCGACCTCGACCCACAGGTCGTAGTCAGCGAAGTAAAAATGGAAGGACTCGCCGTGCCAGAAGTAGGGGTCGAGGTGCCAGCCCCCCTCCTCGTCGTACACCGCCAGTATGGGGTACCAGTTCCCGAGCGCCAGCACGCCGCCCCAGTAGCCGAACCTGTCCTGGCACCTGGGGACCTTGACCACGAACGAAATCTTGAGGCGCAGGGCTCCGCCGGGCCTGAGGGGCCTCCTCAAGGCCACCCTCAGCAGCGTGCCGTCGACGCCCTCGACGGCATGGGGGAGCGGGCCTTCGTCGTCGCTTACGGAGGTCACGTTTATGCCCCCGCCGCGCGCCCTGAAGGCGTTCGGGTATATGTGGAAGTAGAGCTGCCTGAACTCCACGGGGTGGCGGTTCACGTGCTCGAGAAGTAGGTGCCCCACTACCGTGAGGTTGCGCTCAAAGAACTCGACCTTCATTGTGTACCTGTCCCTCGGGGGGCGAGGGTCGGCGTTAGCCGCAGTCAGCGCCAGTGCCGCGAGCGCTGTGATGGCTAGCGCGGCAGCGAGCGCGGCGCGCTCCGCTCTGCGCATGGCTACACTCCCAGCAGCCTCCTCCTCTCGCTCAGCCAGCCCTTGGCTATGTCCCTGACCACCACCGCGACCCTATCGATATACTTCATCGGCACCTGCATGCCGTGGGCGGGCGTGCTCGTGAGCTCTATCGTGTAGTAGTCCGCCTTGGGCAGCTTCGTCATAACTATCTCGTTGTCTATGATGTACCTCTTGTCGTCGACGGTGAATATGTACTTGAACTTGAACCTCTTGACCCTCCTGCCGTCTGGGTACTCCTCCTCGGGCTCCTCCTCGATCTCCTCCGTCCTCTCGGTGTAGCCGACGGCTAGGTCCTTGAGCCTCGTGTACAGGTACGAGAAGAATATCGGCGCCTCGCCCTCCTCCACCTTCACTGGTATGCCGACGCTCTTCCCAGTGGTAGTCCTCAGGAACACCTCCTCCCTCCTCTCGCGCTCCTCAGCCTCTATCTTGTGCTTCCTCACGATGGCTGGCGAGTACTTGAAGGCAGCGTCGAGCGCTGGCTTGAAGGACGATATCATGGACACTAAGACGGCTATGACAACAGTTATGACGCTCCAGTACCACTCGAGCTTCTCCCTCACCATTAGGCCTATCTCAGCGGCGTGAGCGCTCATGGCCCTGAAGGTCACTATGCCCGAGATGTACCCGATGCCGCCGCCGAGCAGTCCGTACACGATGGACTCTGCCAAGAATATCATGGCCACCTGGAGCGGGTTGAAGCCTATGGCGTTGAAGATGTATATCTCCCTCCTCCTCTCGTGGACGATGCTGTACATGCTGACTATCACGTTGAAGGCGACTATGGCGATGGGTATCAGGAAGGCAACGTTCTCCCGCCTCTCGAAGATGCTCTCGCTCTTCATGCCGAACATCGCCTTCCAGCACGTGCCCCCGTAGGCGAACCAGACTATGTAGTCTGGCCCCTTCCTCTCGATGAAGGTCCTAGCCAGCTTCCTCATGGTGGTCGCGTTGTGGCACCTCACGTATATCCTGTAGATGCCAGCGACTGACGACAGGCCGGTCTTGGGGTCAGGGAATATGCTGCGGAGCATGAACTCCCAGTTCATGATGGCCGTCTCGGTCGAGTTGGCGTAGGCGTACTTGCCCCTCACGAACAGCACGGGCTTTATCGGCTCATTGTTGACGTCTCTTATCATGTCAAGCCTCTCTGGGTAGAATATGGCCGCTACTCTGAGCTTGAACGCCCTGCTCGCCTGCCCGGGGATCCTGAAGTAGACCGTCACCTCGTCTCCAACCTTGACGCCGAGCCTGGCTGCGACGCCCTCGGGCAGCATTATGGCGTTGAGCTCAGATATAGAGGCGAAGTCGCCTCGCTTAATGATTCTCGAGACTCCTGTCACCTCGTCCTCGACCGGCGAGAGCCCGAGCGCCCCCTTCAGCGTCACGACCCTGCCGGCTGGTGACTTCACTATTAGGGTCAGGTTGGCTATTGGGCTTGCGAAGACCCTCGGCGAGACTAGCGCGACCCCAGACCTGTTCAGGAACCACAGGTAGTCGTAGTAGCCCAGCGGCATGAGCTTAGTCTGATTTATGATTCTCATGGCGAGCATGCCCTCGACGGGCGGCTTATACGGCTCAGTGCTCTCCACGTACCCGTAGACGGTCGCTATCGATGCCAGCACGGTGAAGGCCCATATCAGCGCTGCCAGCGAGAACACCGTGATTATGGTCCTCGACTTCCTCAGCCTGGAGTACCTCTTGGCCATCGAGAAGGTCACTGCCACTAGGGCCCCCCTGCTCAGCTTGCCCGGGACCTCTGGCTCTCTGACGTACCTGGGCACCACGAAGATCAATATTAGGACGATGGCGAAGGCGGCCCCAATAGAGGCGAAGAGGAGCGCAGGCTCAGAGGCCATGAGCGAGAAGCCTGGGTACGAGAAGGCGAACACCGTCATGAGGATCGCGTAGAATATCACGAAGAAGTACAGCTTCTTGCGGCTCTCCTCGAAGAAGTAGAAGGCCAGCGTGACGGCGAACGCTGAGATGAACATCGGCAGTATGAGGGCGCCCTCCTTGGCCACCAAGCTCATGAAGTGCAGCCTAGCTATGATTATCCTCCTAGCTATCACGAAGGCCCTCTCGAGCCTATCCATGACCGCGTCGGGAGACTCCCTCCCGAAGATGGCCTTGGCCTCCTCGACCAAGGTGGTGGCCTTGGCCAACTCCTCCCTCTCCGCAGCTAGGTAGAAGCCCATGGCCTCGTACCTCCCCATCAGGTTCTCGGTGTACCTAACGTCCTCCATGACTAACGAGACCGACCTCCTCAGCGACTCCCACGTCAGATCTATTCTGAGGGCCTCAAAGGGCCTGAAGACCTTGGGGTTGTCGGGGGAGAACACGTCGAAGACGAACTCCTTAGCGGTCCCCTCGACGCTCACCCTCTTGTCCAAGACCGTCGAGACGACTCTTAGCACGACCTCGCGCCCAGCGGGAACCAGCCCTATCCTCTTGTGCAGCAGGCCCTTGGGTATGACGCCCTGCCTCTCGGCTATGTAGAAGGCGAGGGTCACGTCGAGGAACGTCCCGTAGCGCGAGAGCAGCTCGACCCTCCTCTCGACCTTCTCTATCAGCGTCGTGACCTCAGCCCTCCCGGCTGGCAGCGCGTCGGAGACCGGCCTGCCCTCTGGGGTCAGCACGAATAGGCGGAGGTCGCGCGTAGTTGCCCCTCCCACGTAGTATATGTCGCCCTCCAGCAGCACGTAGGCCGCCCTATACAGCGTGAAGTTGGCCCTCACCTCCAGGGCGTCGTCTATGTCCTTGATGTCGAGCTTGGCTGGCACGTAGTCCATCATGCCCCTCTCGGCGTCGTAGTGTATGGCGTAGATGATGTAGCCGACGCCGCCCTTGACGGTCATCTCGTAGTGCCCGCTCTCGTCAGTCGTGGCTACGTTCTCCACCCTGACGCCGTGGTAGTTGAATGCTAGTACTGTGGCACCGCTGAGAGGCCTACCGTCCTCGTCGAATACGTAGCCGTGAACCTTCAAGTACTCCTGCGCCCTGACTTGCGCCACTAGGGCCGACTGGAGTAGCGCCAGGGCCAGAAGCGCCGCCAGCGCGTAGAGCAGGCCTAAGCGGCGTCGTCTCATTACACCCACCCCTACCTGGGCACATGCTAATCAGGCGAGGTCATTAATTTAATTTTTTCTGTGGCAGATCGCCGCCCCCTCCTCGATACAAATTTAAGCGCGTGCCATCGCATCTGTCGTGTGAGCCGATGAGCGTATCCGGCGTGGCCGACTTGCCCCTCCACACGGGAGGGGTTCCGCGCTGGCTCTGGGCCAGAATGGTCAAGCTGGCCAGGGAGGTGTGCGCAGTCATAGTCAGCGAGTACGGCAGGCGCGAGCTACTGAGGAGGCTCTCGGACCCGTTCTGGTTCCAGGCGCTCGGCTGCGTGCTCGGCTTCGATTGGCACTCCTCCGGGCTGACAACGGTGGTGACAGCCGCCCTGAGGTCCGCGCTCGGCTCGGGGGAGCTGGGCGTGGTCGTCTGCGGCGGGAAGGGCAAGGCCGCCCGCTGCACCCCTGAGGACATCGAGAGGGCCGGGCTGAGGTTCTCGTGGAGCACGTCCAGAGTCGAGGAGCTCAAGAGGGTCAGCAGGCTCGTGGCCAAGGTTGACAGCGCCGCCCTGCAGGACGGGTTCGAGCTCTACCACCACGCGATGGTCGTGACCGAGGATGGGGACTGGGCGGTGGTCCAGCAGGGCATGTGCCCCGACCTCAGGGTGGCCCGCCGCTACCACTGGAGCAGTGAGTCGGCCAGGTCAATGGTGGAGGAGCCTCACTCGTCCATCGTGAGCGACGTGGTCCAGAGAGTTGTCTTAGACCTGACGGCCAGGGCCAGCCGCGAGACCCGGGCGGCGTGCCTCGACTTAGTTCGGGAGGGCGCTAGGAGGGTGAGGGCTCAGTACGCGTCGGTGCGCGAGCTGCTCAGGGGCACAGCCCCGCTCACGGCGTGGATCAGCGGCGACGAGGTGGCCAGGGTGAGGGCCAACGTGTCAGTCAAGTACCTCAGGATGCCGGAGGAGCTTAACTGGGAGGCCCTCGAGCGGGCGTACGAGCTCGAGCCGAGGAGGTTCGAGGACCTGCTGCTGGTCAGGGGGCTGGGGCCGAGGACCCTCCGAGGGCTGGCCCTAGTGTCGCTGCTGATCTACGGGGCCGAGGTGAGTTGGAGGGACCCAGCCGTCTACGCGCTGGCCTTCGGCGGCAAGGATGGGGTGCCGTTCCCGGTCGACGTCAGGGCCATGGACGAGGCCATATCCTTCTTAGGGGAGGTCGTTAGGGCCCTAGAGGTCGGCGAGGCCGAGAAGGCTAAGGCGCTGAGGCGCCTAGGCCTGCTGGCCAGCCGGGTGGGGCGCGTTGAGTAAGGGCGGCTCGGTGGCGAGGGGCAAGAGCAGGGGCTACTACGTCGAGAGGAAGCTCGTCAAGCTGCTGAGGAGCAAGAGCGGGAACTACGTGTTCAGGGTGCCCGTGAGCGGCAGCAGGCAGAGCCCCAAGTCCAACGTGGCGCTGCCAGACGTGTTCCTCGTCAACAACGCGGAGGGGAGGGTGGTGGCCTTCGAGGTCAAGGGGACGAGCGAGGGGAGGGTGAGGGTCCCGAGGGAGCAGGTGGTCAAGCTCTTCAAGTTCCTTGACGCCTTCAAGAGGTACGAGCGCAGGGAGGCTGTCATAGCTGTCTGGTTCTTCAGCAGCAGGAAGTGGGTGTTCAGGAGGGTCGAGGAGGGCCTCGAGCTCGAGGACGTGGTCGTGAGGGAGGAGGACGAGTCCAACTGGTCCCCGTGAGCCACAGCTTATAAGCTCTCCCGCCTTAGGTTCCTGGGTGGTCGCTTGTCCCTCAAGCTCCCCCCCGAGCTCCTGAGGAAGTACGTGTTCTCGCGAGTGGGTGTCCGAGACCCGGACGTGCTCGTCGGGCCAGCCTACGGTGAGGACGCGGCCATCATAAGGGTGGGGGGCGAGCTCATCGTGGTCCACTGCGACCCGATCACCGGAGCTGTGGAGAACATAGGCTGGCTCGCGGTCCACGTGGCCTGCAACGACATCGCCGTGAGAGGCGCTAGGCCGAGGTGGCTCCTGCCGGTCATATACCTGCCGTTCGGGTCGGGCGAGGGCGTAGTGGACAGGATCACCAGGCAGGTCGACGAGGCCGCTAGGGAGGTGGGGGCCATGGTGGTCGGCGGCCACACCGAGTACACCTACGGCCTGGACAGGGTAATGATGACAATGACGGCCATCGGCGTCTGTGAGGGGGGCAGGTACGTGGTCACGAGCGGCGCCAAGCCCGGCGACGTGGTGCTCATGACGAAGGCCGCTGGCATAGAGGGAACCTCGATACTCGCGTCAGACTTCGAGGGAGAGCTGAGGAGGAGGGGCGTCCCCCCGGACGTCATCGAGAGGGCCAAGGGCTTCGTTCGCGAGATAAGCGTCGTCCGCGAGGCCCTGCTCCTCGCCAAGCTGGGGGTCAACTCGATGCACGACCCAACGGAGGGCGGCGTCATTGCGGGGCTGGCCGAGATAGCGTACGCGTCGGGGGTCTCCATAACCGCCTGGGAGGACAGGATCCCTGTGCGGAGGGAGACGGCGGTCATCTGCGAGGCCCTGGGCGTCGACCCGCTTAGGCTCATAAGCTCCGGCGTGCTGCTCGCGACGCTGCCCAGGGCCACCGCTGAGGTGGCGCTGTCGAGGCTGAGGGAGCTGGGGCTAGAGTGCGCTGTGGTGGGCGAGGTCTCAGAGGGCCGCGGGCTCACGGTGGTGAGGAGGGACGGGTCTCGCGAGTCGTACGGCGACTACGTTGAGGACGAGCTGCTGAGGGTCTGGAGGGAGGTCAGGGGCTAGCCGACACCTTCCTGGGGCACACGACGGCGTACCTGCAGTACCTGCACTCCCACTCGTAGCGGGGCGCCTTAGCGGCGCTGACGGTCTCCTCAGCTAGCCTCACGACGTCAGCCTCGGTCAGCCTGCGAGCGCCGAGCTCGCTTAAGCTGAACTCGGCTATCCTCTCGGGGGTGACGTATACCAGTAGTGCCTCCTTAGCGCTGAGCATCCAGGCGTAGAGCTGGGCCTGCAGGACGTGGTGCTCGTATGGTATGGAGGCGTCGCTGCGCGACGTCTTCACCTCGACCACCGTGGGGGGCTCGCTCTCTGCGCGGAGCACTATGTCGGGCCTCCCGCTAAGCACGTACTCGCCAGCGCTCAGGCGCACGACCCTAGCCACCTCCACCTCGGCCTCAACGCTGTAGCCCCGCCTCACGGCGTACTCGGCCACGACGCCCTCGATGCCCAAGTGCAGCAACGACCCCGCCACGCTAGCTGGGCCCATGAGATCCTGAGATGCCAGCTCGGGGAAGAGCATCTCGAAGCGCCGCTTCAGGGGGCAGCGGACGAGGTCAGTCACGTAGAGCACCCTGGGGTGCCTGGCGCGCCTCAGCTGTGTCTCGCGCCTCCACTCGCATATCAGCTCCACGATCAAGGAGCTCTCCCACTAAAGTTAGGTTCTGGCTTGCTATAACTCCTCTTCGTGCATGTTAGCTATAACAGCTCTTTAGCCGCGCGCTGAGAGTAAAGTCGCGTGCTAGCGCCTTCGCGGCAACCACTCATGTATCGACGAGTTGGTAAGATCAACCTGCGAGTGGCAGGTCAGCCAGGGAAAAGCTTATAGCGCTCACATTGAGTATGAATTCAGCAGGGCCCGTGGTCTAGCGGCTAGGATGCCCGCCTCACACGCGGGAGAGGGAGCCTCCAGGCCAGCCCCCGAGGTCGGGGGTTCGAGTCCCCCCGGGCCCACCTCGTTCTGCGGCCGAGGCTAAGCTTATATAAGGCCAGGGCGACACTGACAACGCCATGCCGGTGACCGTGAGCGACACCCAGGAGTTCCTTAGGCTAGCTGAGGTGGCCAGGGAGTGCAGGGTCAAGCGCCTCGGCGACGAGGTCAAGCTCAAGCTGAGGCTCAGGAGGAGGCTCTACGTCATGAAGCTCCCCAGGGACGAGGCCGAGAAGGTGCTGAGCCAGCTTAAGTGCAAGACCATTGAGGTGTAGCGCAGGGTCACCCAACCCTCAGTTCTAGCTCCTCGCCGACCTTGGGGAAGTACGCCTCTAACCCTAGTTCCCTTTCACAGAACCTCTTTAGCAGCTCCCCAGTCTCCCTCTCTGCGTGGACTATCACGACCTTAGCCGCTGGGTCCGCCTCCCTCAAGACCCTCCTGAGGTCGCGCTTGCCGCAGTGCGAGGAGAAGTCGAACCAGTGGACCCTCGCCCTCACCCTGATGGGCCTCCCCTTACCAGTGTAAGTGCCTTCCTCGAGGATCTCCCTCCCGGGAGTGCCCCTGGACTGGTAGCTGACGAAGAAGACCGCGTTCCCGTCCTCCCTGTTGATGCGCTCTAGGTAGTAGACCGAGGCGCCGCCCTTGAGCATGCCGGCTGGCGAGATTATCAGGCAGGGCCTCCTCAGCACCTCCCTCCTCTCGTCCCAACCCCTTACCATCCTCGCCATCCTGTAGGCCCTCTCGAAGAGCGCGGGATCCCTGAGGAAGTGGGACTCGGCGAGGAGGGCGTCGCTGACCGTCCTGGCCATGCCGTCGACGTAGACTGGGTGCTCGAACCCGTGCCTCGCCAGCACGCACATTATCTCTTGAGCCCTCCCGACCGCGAACGCTGGCACTAGCACCTTGCCGCCGTTTTCGATGACCTCCCTGGCCCTCTCAACGAACTCCCTCTCGACGGCCTCCCTGCTCGGGTGGTCGAAGGCAGCGTAGGTGCCCTCGGTTATTATGATGTCAGCCTCCTTCACGCTTAGCCTGGCGGGGGAGAGGAGGCACGTCGCGTTGGTGTTGTAGTCCCCGGTGTACAGCACCGACGCGTCCCCGGAGCTAACCATCACCGACGCACTCCCCGGTATGTGCCCCGCGTTCGTGAACCTGAGGGTCAGGCTCCCCAGCTGCACCTCCTCACCGTACCTGACGATCACAGCGCTCTCGCGCATCCTCTTAAACTCCTCGAACTCGTAGGGGAGGTAGTAGCCGGACACCTTCAGGAAGTCCCTTATCAGGATCTCGCTCAGCGACAGCGTCATGCTCGTCGTGTAGAGTGGGGGCGCCACGCTGACGTAGAGTACGGGCGCCGCCCCAGAGTGGTCAAGGTGGGCGTGGGTTATGACGAGCGCGTCGATGAGCTTCGGAGGGTACGTCAGGGGGAATTGCGGCCCACCCTCCTCCTCGCTGAGCATAGCGCCGTAGTCCAGCATCACCCTACGCTCCGCCATCTCCAGCAGTATGGCTGACCTGCCGACCTCCTGCCCCCCGCCCAGCACCCTGACCGTGACCCTGGCCATCCGCCGCACCGGATCCGCTCGCCCTCTAGTAGCTCGGGGCTCTTAATAACCTTACGCTCTCACGGCTCGTGCCAGGGAGCGACCATGAGAGGCGCGCCTCGCGCCCTCGCCCTCGTGGGCGGCTTGGTCAGGTGCCTGTAGGCCCTCGAGGAGGCAGCGTACAGGCCGGGCTCCAGCAGCCTGGGCACCGCCACTGAGACCCTTGAGAGGCTCCTAGCCCTGAGGCCGCACTTAGGGCACTTGTAGCCCTTGCCCCTCCCGGCCGACTTCATCCTCCTCCCGCATGCTGGACACCGAGGGTTGACCTCGCGCACAGCAGGCTTAGCGCTCAGCACTCTGAGCCTCTCGACGTTTATGCACATCTCGTAGCGCCTGGAGGGCGGCCTCACGCCGCCCCAGACCTCCACCTCGTCTCCCGGCCTGAGGAGCCTAGCCGCCCTGTTGAGGCGGCCGGTCTCCGAGTACACCATGCAGGTGATTGCGCCCGTCCCGTCGCTCACGACGAACCTCACGTGCCCCCCAGGCCCCACCTCGGCGCCCCTCACCACGACGCCGCGGACGCCAACTGAGTCGTAGGGCCTCAGCTCGCGCACGGGCTTGATGTGGCTCAGGTGCGCGTCAGTGCCCTGGTTGGTCCTAAATATGAGCCACCTATCCACCGGCTCGCCAGTCCTTATCACGTCGAGCGCCGTGAGCAGCGCTCTGGGGTCGTCCCCCCGCACGCCGAAGAGCACAGGGTCCGGCCCCCTGGGCGCCACGAGGACCCTGCCCGTCTCGTAGTCAACGTTGCCGAACGTCAGCCCCCTGGTCAGCCTGTCGAACTCGACCACGGACTCGGGGTCTATGCGCCTCGGCTCCCCCCACATCTCCCTGCGCCTGTACGCCAGCAGCTCGAACGTGTAGTCCGTCAGCGAGGCACCAACGGCCGCGAGGGCCCCCACCAGGCCCCTGCCCCTCTTAGCCCTCAGCACCAGCGCCCCCGCAGCCCTAGCTAACCTCTCAGCTAGGCTGAGCGGAACGACGGTGGTGAGGGCCCTCCTGTAGAGCACCCTGACCGAGTGGGGGGGCTCGCCGACTAGCGCGACCGCCACCGGGTCCGTCTTGCCGTGCCCGAGCCACTCGTCGCCCAGCACTAGCTCCGCGAGGATGCCCAGCAGATCGTCGAGACTGCCCTCCTCGACCTCTAGCGCGAGCGACACTGCTCCGTTGCCCCTAGTCTTGAACGGGACGTTGGGGTTCAGCCTCACGAGCCTGGGGTAGTCGAGGAACTCGGCCCAGGGCTCGCGGTCTAGGCGCTCAACTAGCAGCGACGCGACGTAGGTGGTGCATCCGCCCTCGGGTGAGTCGAAGTCGTCGAGCCCGACGTTAACTAGCAGCTTGCCCATCCCCCCGACGGGGGCAAGCCGGTCGTAGCCCGCCTTCTGTTCAGCGGGATCCGTCTTGGGGCCCACCCGGGCCTCGTGCGGGCCTCACAGGCCCTGTTTGGCCCTGCACCCCGCGGGTCGGCCGTTTCACCCGACCCTCCAGCGTCGTCGGCGAGTTAGCTCGCCCCCCGTTGCCGGGGGGCTTCTCGGGGGTGCCCCCCTCAGTCGCGTCACGCCCATCCGCTGGAGGGGGTCTCGTTTCTGTGCCGTTGCCAGGGCTCTCGCCCTACCGCTTTGCAGCGGTCGCGGGGCCCGCTGAGTGGCGGAGCTTCCTCAGGCACGCCCGTCGCCGGGCGCGCCCGGCGCCCGCCGCCGGCTTGCCCCCTAACTTGTTCCCTGGGGCTCGATAAATCCTTTTCTACGACCCAGCTCATACCCTGCATCGAAAGCCCTGAGGTTGACCTCAAGGTACCTAGTCGGGAGCTCGGAGCGCATGGCCTCAACGGCCGACGACTTAGAGATGGGGATGGCTGAGCAGCTAACTAGGAAGCCTAGCATCACCATGTTGGCCGCCCGCACCTCGCCGAGCCTCAGCGCAACCTCGCGCGCCCTAACGACCTCAACGCGGTAGCGGCCCAGGTCCCTGATGGCGCTGAGCACATCGGGGGCGCGGCCGCCGAGGCCCGCTGGCGGCAGGACGTAGTCGTCTGTCACCAGCAGCCCCCCTGGCTTCAGCAGGACGAGGTGCCTGGCCGCCTCTAGCGCCTCCAGCGACACCAGCACGTCGGCGCTGAACCTCGGTACGAGGGGGGATAGCACGGCGCCGCCTATCCTCACGTGCGTCACTAGCGAGCCCCCGCGCTGAGCCATGCCGTGGACCTCGGCGATCTTGACGTCGTAGCCCTCCATCAGCGCGGCCACGCCTATCACTCTGCTGAGCGCCAGGACGCCCTGCCCGCCCACGCCAGCGACGACCAGGTCAACTCCGCGCCTCACGGCTCCTCACCACCGGCCTTATCGCCCCAACCGGGCACACCTGCACGCACACGCCGCACCCAGTGCACAGGCCCTCGTCTATCACTACCCTCCCACTCCTCAGCTGGATGGCCGGGCACGCGAACTCACGCACGCACACCATGCACATCGTGCAGGCCTCGCTGTCCACCTGAAAGCTGGCTCTGCTGAGGCGCGCCACCCCCCTCCTGCGGAGCTCATAGATGACGCACGCCCTCCTCATCACCACGGCCGCCAGCTCGCCAGCTCTGACGGCCCTGATGGCCTCCCTCAGCGCGCTGACGGCCCTCCTCACGTTGTACGGGTCCACCACCGCCACGCGTTCGACCCCGAGCCCCCGGAGCACGTCCTCCACCGCGATGCCCCTGCCAGCCTCGCCCATAGCTGTGCGCTCTGAGCCGGGGTGCGGCTGGAAGCCCGTCATCGCCGTCGTGCCGTTGTCGAGCACGACTAGCAGGAAGGCCGCCCCGTTGTGGACGGCGTTCGCCACCGCGCTTAGCGCTGCGTGGAAGAACGTCGAGTCCCCAACTACCGCCACCACCAGGTCGTCGGTGAAGCGAGATAGACCGCACGCCAGGCCCACGCTGGAGCCCATGCACAGCGTCGAGTGTATCAGCTCGTATGGCGGGAAGTAGCCCAGGGTGTAGCATCCAATGTCGCCCGAGACGAAGACGCGGCCCTCGAGCCCCTCCTCCCTAAGGGCCACCCTGAGGGAGTAGTACGAGGCCCTGTGGGGGCAGCCGGGGCACATGGTTGGCGGGCGT
>CAZCFI010000034.1:18098-19293 GCA_964497915.1 uncultured Thermoproteales archaeon | reverse complement strand
ATTTTTTGTGTTCTTCATCATGTATAATGTGGGGTGAGAACTAGAGAAAAAGCTTGCTCTCAGTGCGCCCCTAAACTGGCCACTCCCCTTAGCACGTGGGGTCTGGGCTCGGGTATGGAGCACCTGGGAGCTCTGGGTCGTCCTCGTCGGCCAGCACGGGGCACCCAAGCAGCGAGAGTGCCAGAGCGGCCAGCGCTATGATGAGCCTCGGGTCCTTGAGCCTCTCCTTTAGTGCCAGCAGGATTACCTTGTACCTCATACTCACCACAAGTGTATTCTCCCGCTGACCCTATTTAAGTTTGGCTTTCTCATGGCCACTTCGTGCAGTATGGTTTGCAAACACAAAACTTATATTACCTACCGGAACTCGGGGAGGAGCTTGAAGCTCCTCACGACTCTCAGTGCGTCGCACCCCAGCCTCGCGCGAGGCTGGAGAAGGCCCAAATCTCAGTCAGCAGCTTTCGCTCACCCCCGCTCCCCTGAGCCGCTTGAGCAGCGCTGCGTTGGTCCACGCTCCTCACTCTCAGGGGCGCCGGGGTCCATCAGGCGTTGGAGGTCTGCTCCCAGAGCTTGCGACGGGCTGGCAGGCTACGAGGCCTACGGCCCCCAGTACTCCGGCTTGGCGCTGCTCCGAGCCCTAGCCCCGAGCTCGCGCCTCAAGCACCACTCGCCCGTGTACGGGTCCAGTATCACTATCCCGAGCTCGTGAGCCAAGCGGTCGCTGATTATCACCTCACTCTCCCCAGGCATTATGGAGGCCACCGCCTCAGCCTCCCCAGCCTCACAGTCATCAACCACTAGCTCCACCCTCACGGGCTGAGCGGCCCTGAAGGCGGACGCCAGGCCCCCGCCCGCCACGCTGTAGGAGGAGACCTCCGAGGAGGGCTCTAGCCCTAGGGCCTGGGCCAGCGCTGGCGGCAGCACTATCTCGGGCTCCTCGGTCTCGAAGCCGCTGTTAACGAGCGCTGAGGCCTCTACGCTCCTGCTCCCAAGCCTTAGCCTCACCCTCACCCTTACTCCCAATCCTATACACCCTGACTAGCCTCATCTTGCCTATGCGCCTGCGCCTGAACAGGCCAGCTAGCTTCGACATACTCGTGTGTGAGTGGGGCGCGCGAGCTTAAATAGCTAAGGCCGCTGAGGGATGCTCCCGAGGGCCTATGGGCTGGGAGCCGAGCGCTCGGCCTGCGCTGCA
>CAZCFI010000034.1:0-17998 GCA_964497915.1 uncultured Thermoproteales archaeon | reverse complement strand
AAGCTTCAAGCTAGCTGCGGCGGGTACCTCACCCTCACCCCTCCAAAGGGTATCAGGGAGGGCCTCCCCACCACCTCCCTGAACGCTCGATTCCTCAGCATCAGCTTCGACGAATTCGAGAGCTCGTACGCGACGAACTCGCCGTCCGCCCTCCTGACCTTGCACACCAAGTGCTGGAAGATGGCGGGCGCCTCGCCTATCAGCTCCACAATGACCAACTTGCTGCCGTCGCACCGCACAGCGACCTCGCTCCCGCCAGCCAAGCTCCCCACGTCGACCTCCTTAAACTCGCGCGGCCCTATGTCTCCCAGGTAGAAGCGCCTACCGCCTATCCTCAAGTCGACCCTGCGGCTGGAGCTGACCCCCTCATCGACGAGGGTGTACATCCCCTCGTGCGGGTACACGAGTAGCACGAAGTAGTACTCCGCCTCCTTGACGCGCTCCGGCACCGCCAGGGAGACTCTAAGCCTGTTGGCCCTCCTCGGCCCCCTGGCCCTCACCATGACCTCGCCGCTCTCAGTGTGGAATGACATCCAGCGCCACTTGTCGCCGATCTTGAGGTGCCCAACCTTGAGTACGGCAGAGGAGATCCCGTCGCACCCGGTGACGTCGATGTACTGGTGGCTCTCGACATCGCCCGCTGGGGTTATCCCCTCCGCTATGAGTCTCAGCCTCCTCCCTGGGGGGACTTGCGCTATTAAGAGGAGGTCGTAGAGCATCCCTCCATCGACGCTCCCGCTCTCCCCGCACCCCCTGACGTTGAACTTTACGGGTATGACCGCCTCGCACACCCTAACGGGGCTGTCCGGAGAGCCCGCAGCCCCTCTAACCCTAACCTTGATGGCGCGGCGTATCCCCAGGAGGGAGAGCCTGAGCCCATCAGTCTCCGCGACGCTTACCTCAGCCCCGCTCAAACTCCTCCAAATCATCGACCCCCTCCTCAGCAATGGGTCTGGGAGGACCTCCTCTCTGCTGAGCGACCAGACGCGCGCCCTCGCGTTCTCTAGCCACAGCGCTGGCACGTCGAAGCTGCCCCCATCTGGGACTATGTAGGGGAGGTGGACGTGGGCGCCGTCCGCGTCCCTCACGGTGGTCTCCGTCTCGTAGAAGTAGACTAGATCGGTCTTGCACTTAGAGAAGTCCCGCCTCAAGACCCCTATTCCAGAACTCGAAATCTCGATGAGCACGTACCAGCCCCCCTCATAGGTTCGCTCCCCCGCAGATCCATCCAGCAACTCTGCGGGGACCTGCAACGTCCCCCCTAGGAACCTCAGCCGGGCGCCCTCGTGCCTGTGGGCGTAGCAGTAGAGCTTGACTTGCTCGTTCCTCTTGATTACCTCCCGCACGGCCTCTGCGCAGCTGCCACTCTCGTAAAGGGGCCTGTGGCCTAGGATGACGGTGGTCAAGTCTCTGTGCTCATCCAGGACCCTGCTCAGCCACCTTAAGAACCAAGCTGGCCACACCTCAAACTTCCCATTGAAGGACAGGATGAAGTGAACGCCCCTGAACGTGAAGCTCCAAAATCTCGGCAGCCCGGTCCACGCCTCGCACCTAGGGGCGCTACCGAACATGTAAGCTAGGGGGTCGCAGGGCTCCCCCACGACCCTCTCGCCCTCGTAGTTGCGGGCGTAGAGCCCAGCTGTCCAGTCCCCAAAGAATTCGTGGTCGCCGTGCTGGTAGATTATGGGGACGCTCGACAGCCTGGACAGCTCCATGACCACTGGATAGTCTCTGTCAGCGTAGTCGCCAAGTATGAAGAGCATGTCAGCCTTGACCTTAGGCAGGTCGTTGATCAGCTTGATCATGTACGAACGAGAGATCTGGTGGCAGGGGGGTATGTGGCGGTAGGAGTGTATGTCCCCTTGTATCGCGAACCTGACGACCGCCTGGCCCATGTTCCACCTCGGTGCTTCCACTCCGTAGATAAAGTTTGCTGAGCCTTGCCGAGGCTACCAAGCTGCGGCCCAGCCTGCTGGGGGCTGGTAGCGCGCCTCGGGGGCTGCGGTCGGCTTAACTGGAGGTCGGTGGGACTCCTAACGCCCAGCGCCCTGCCGAGCTCCCGCTAGTACCAGCTGTGCCACACCTTGTCCCCCAGCGACCAGGGGCTCTTGGCCCTTAGCTCCTTGAAGAACTCCCTGAAGTCGGGCACCTCCTTCAACGGCAGCCTCACCTTCACTCCCTTCCACGCAGACAGGTACGCCGCATTAACTAGCTCCACTACCGCGCGCCCGTCCTCTCCAGTGCAGTAGGGAGTTTTGTCCTCAAGGATGCACTCGCAGAAGTGCTCCAATTCGACTAGGTACTGCCAGTTCTCTCGCAGCTCGTCCAGAGGATCCCAAGAAGCTACGGGCCTCGGGGTCAAGTCTATCATCTCGCGACTATTGCGGTACAACCTTATTATGGCTGGCTCGAGGCTCCTCGAGCTATGGTAGATCCACCTCATCTCTAAGGTCCCCTCAGTTCCAAAAACCGTATAAGTCTCTTGCCCTATCATGTGAGTCAGCATAGTTATGTGCAAAGTGCTTATAGCCCCACTCTTATGCTTCATCACTACGCACGCCAGGTCCTCCGTTTCGTGGCGGTCGGGAGCCACTATGGAAACGTAGGCTGAGACCTCCTCGACGTCTCCAAGCCACCAGCGGCAGACGTCCAACGGGTGAGACCCGTCCTCCTGCAGAAATCCGCCACCAGAGTACAGCTTCAGCCTGTATTGGTCTGGAGAGGACTTCCAAACCCTCGCGTTGTCCCATACGGCTCTCAGTTCAAAGACTTGCCCAAGCTCACCCTCATCTATTAAGGACTTAACTCTACGGAATGACCTATTGAACCTCTTCATGAAAGCGATCATCAACTTCACCCCATTCCTCCTGCACGCGTCGATCATCATGTCAGCCTCCCTAATGGTGGGCGCCATGGGCTTCTCGCAGTAGACGTGCTTTCCCGCCTCAGCGGCAGCGACCACCGGCTCCAGGTGCTTATGGGGGGGCGTCAAGACTACCACGGCATCTATCTCGTCGTCGCTAACTACCTCTTTAAGTCTCGTGTAGTACCTCTTAGCGCCATAAAATTCCTTCAAGTGCTTAGCCCTCGAGGGGATCACGTCCATGACGGCTACCAGCTCCCCCCTCCTGAGGAACCTGAAGGCTGGCTCGTACAGGCTCCTAGCGGCCCAGCCGCACCCTATGAGGGCCAATTTCACCTTTCTCACGGACGACCGCCCCTACCACCGCGAGAACAGCCCCCATATATACCTTGACTTCTCCTGTCGAACCCCCACTGTCGCTCTAACTAAGAGTGGCTCGCCGCACGAGCGCTAGCCCCCACCGAGGCCAGCGGTCGACCCTCATGGGCAGCGCCCCTGCTAGAGCGCGTCGTGGACTTAGGGGCCTTGAGGCGCAGGTGCCCCCGCTCCCCTCTGCGCGGTCGGCCTCCTGCGCCCAGAGCCACTCGCGGCATTGCTGAGTGCGACCATTGCGAGCGTGATTGCCAGCAGCACCAAGTCCACCCTCGTCGCCTCTAGGTAGTACGCGTAGGGGCTGATCGAGAAGAGCGCCCCCACGAGCGCGTCAACCGCGTGCGCGAGCTGGAATCCCGCGCTGGAGATAGGGTAGAAGAGCTTGACGGGAGGGCCGCCGGTGAGCAGGTCCATTAAGCAGTGGAGGAGCGGCAGGCAGGCTATGAGGGAGGCGGACTTGGTGGGGTAGCTCCTCCTCAGCGCTAAGAAGGCTGCGAGCGAGATGGGCGTGAGGAGCGGCAGCGAGTGGAGCAGCGACCTGTGCAGTGGGGTCAGGCCGTCTAAGTCGGGCAAGGTGGATAGCGCCACGGCCAGCAGGTAGAGCCTCCAGCCGCCGTTGGCGCACCGCCCAGCCACGACGCCAACTAAGCAGTGAGCGAAGGCGTCGGGCATCGCACCACCCACAGCACCACTCACGAGTTTGAGGATAAATCGATTAACTCGCTGGGAAAAAACTGCTTAATTCCGAGCGGCAGGGCCTCACTCAAACCTCATTAACGGCCCACCCTGGGAGGGACACTATCGGGTGGCCAAATCTCTCGGTCGTCCTCCTCGGGGAGTAGATCCCCTCGCCCTTGGGATACGGCCTGTCTTGAGTTAAAATGTACATCGTCCCGTCAGCCGCGAACGCTATCTCGTCCCTCCTATCGTTGACGACGTCGCCCACGAATACCCCTGGCGCCCCGCTTGCGTAGAGGGCGCCTAGGAGCTCGCCCTGAAAGGCGACGACCTCGCGCCCGTGGCCGTCGTGCAGCCCCGCAGCCCCCCTCGATGAGGTTATCAGGGGGGGCTCATCGCCCCTACCAGACCAGTTCACGGGAAGTCCTCCCTGACCTACGTTGTCGGGCTCGAACGTGCACAGCCTGCCACCATTCCAGTTGAATAGGTTCAAGGTGCCGAAGCTGCCCCACCTATTCCCGACCCATATCTGGAGGCCGCTGAGGCCCGGCCTGTAGTTCCCGACGGAGAGGCACTGGGCGTGGCTTACTCTGTGCCTCCTCAGAACCCTCCTGCTCTTGCCGTCAACCAGCAAGAAGCCCTCATTGCCGCCCGCGAGAGCGGCCTCAACGGTCTCAGCCTCTCCGTCGAAGTCCCCTGCCCGAGTTTCCTAAGGTCTCCTTAAAGGCTTCCATCTCTCCCCCTCGCACGCCGCCTCTCTCACGTTAGGGAGGAGACCTCCGCCTTCGCCCTCGCTAGGAACCTTGAGGGCGGGAGGCCTGCCAGGAGGGGGCGGGACTCTTAGCACTAAGTCCATGTGCCTGGCCAGCTCCTCGACCAGCCTCCTCTCCCTCTCGCTCACCCCACTCCCCTTGTCGTCAGCGAGGGACTCGCCGTAGTAGGAGTTGGCGAGGAACGTCTCGGCGGCCCTAGCGCACGACAGCACGTCCTCGAGGGGGCCCGCGTGTAGGTAGATCGAGAGGTCGTTCACCACGAGCACCCTGGTGGGGCGCTGGAGGTACGCGAGGACCAGGGGCCTAAGGGCCTCGTAGTTAGCCCTAGCGTGCGCTAAGACCTCCTCAGCCGTCCTGCCAGCGAGCCTGGGCGGCACTACTCTCTCGGGCTCTAGGTAGCGTAGCCCCTCGGCGCTAAGGTAGTCTCGGAGCCTGCCGCCAGCGCCAGCGAATCTGGGCGGCGCCATGTCTATGACCGTAACCTCGGCCGCTCCCACCAGGCGCAGGAGCTCCTCCAGCAGCGAGGCCGTGAGCCTCGTCTTGCCAGCGCCCACCTCCCCTATGATGAGGACCTTGCGGCCCAGCAGGTCACGCCCCGACAGCCTCAAGCACTCCCACCCGCCTGAGCGCGCTCAGCACTGCGAACCCCAGCAGCGCCCCAGGGATGGAGCTCGCGGCCCAGGCGGCCCACACGGCCGCTAGGGCGCCGACCATGCGCTCGTGGCCGGCCAGGGGGGCCACGACGTACACTGCCAGGGTGCCGCCAATGAGCACCGTGCCTAGGGGCTCTAGGAGAGCTGCCACCTCGGGCCTCTTGAAGCCGGCCCTCCTGAGGAGGCTGCAGGCGAGGCCGACGACAAGGGCCCCGGGGATTCCGCCGGGCATCGAGTATATGGTGCCGACCCCCATCCCCATCCTGATGACCCCCACGGCCACGGCTATCCCCGCAGCCCACCACGGGCCCAGCAGCACCCCCGCCACTGCGTTCACCGCGTGCTGCCCAGGGTAGGCCTTGAATGCGAGGAGCGGGAAGTGTAAGAATGGCGCGACGGCGACGCCCACAGCCGTCAGTAGCGCTGCCAGCGAGAGCTTGAGGCTAGCCCCCCTCGTGCCCCTCACCCTCGGCTAGCCCCTCGGCGAGTCTGACCACCAGCCTGGCTAGGTCCTTGGCGCTCCTCCCCAGTATCACGATCATTGGCTCCTTGCCCCAGTCGCCCGTGTGGTATATCACGTCGGGGAGGCGGCCCGCCCTCTCAACGGCCGCCCTGACGCCCCAGGGTATGGTCGCGCCCTCGACCCTCTTCACCTCCTCGGGCTCCTCGCGCCTGTCGTAGGACGACACCGTGAGGCCCATGCCCTCGAGTAGCGCTAGGGCCCTCTCGTCGAGCCTGATGTTCACGGCCGCCCTGACCTCGCAGTCGTACTCCATCGCCGTCAGTATGTACCTGGCTAGGTGATCTGAGCCCCCGAACTCTGGCGGGCAGGCGCTGACCACCCTCCTGCCAGCCCTCCTAATCCTGCCGGGGACGGCGACCACGTCGTGCGGCCCGTCGGCGTAGGGCACCGCCATCGCGACGTTCATTCCCACCTCGGGCACCAGCCTGTAGGTCTCGGGCGAGGACTCAATTATGCGCACGGCCTCCAACACCTCCCTCCACGTCCTGTACCTCTCCGACTCCTTGTAGAGGAGCGCCAGCGGGTTCACGGGGCCGTGCCCCCTGCCCACCCGTATCCCGTACTTGACCGCGGCGGTTACCAGCTCCTTGGCCTGCCTCACGGCCTCGATCACCCCCAGGCCCTTGGCGAGCCCCGCCGCTATGGCGGCTGAGAAGCTGCACCCCGTCCCGTGCGTGGTCTTGGTCTCGAGCCTGGGCGCCTCGAACCTGTAGGCCTCGCCCTCGTAGTAGAGCACGTCTACGGCTAGCCTCCCCCCGAGGTGGCCTCCCTTCACGACGACGGCCCTCGGGCCCAGCTCGGCTATCCTCCTCGCGGCCTCAACCTGCCCCTCCAGGCTCCTCACCCTGACCCCCGATAGCACCTCCGCCTCCATCGCGTTGGGGGTGACCACCGTGGCGAGGGGGATCAGCTCCTCGACCAGGGCCGCGATGGCCTCCTCCCTGAGGAGCCTCGCTCCGCTCTTGGCCACCATCACGGGGTCCACCACCAGGGGGAAGCCGTAGCGCCTGACCCTCTCAGCCACCACCCTGATGATGTCGCTCGTGTGAAGCATGCCCGTCTTGGCCGCGTCCACTCCGAGGTCCTCCGCGACGGCGTCTATCTGCCTTCCAACGAGCTCCGGCTCTACGTCCTGGACGCCCGTGACGGCCACGGTGCTCTGAGCCGTTACGGCGGTCAGGGCCACCGCGCCGTGCACCCCGAGGGCCGCGAACGTCTTGAGGTCGGCCTCTATGCCCGCCCCTCCCCCCGAGTCGCTGCCAGCGATCGTCAGGGCCACTGGCACCCTGCCCCTAACGCTGATCCACACCAACCCTCCCACCCCTCGCGAGCAAGGAGTGCAGCCCGAACGACGCCAGCAGGGAGGGCAGGCTCGCCCCCACCTCGGGGAGCGCGTACGCGATGGAGAAGTACACGGCCGCGCCCACGGCCCACGACGCCAGGGCCGCGGGCCTCAGTGGGGGGGCCGCCTCGTAGAACTCCCTGAGCTCGTACCTGCCCCCCCTCACTACGAAGTAGTCAGCCAGGGCCGCTCCGAAGAGCGGCACGAAGAGCGCGCCTATGAGTAGGAGGAAGTGCCCGTACTCGGCTAGGGGCACTGAGTAGGCCAGGGCTGCGCTGAGGGCCGCCACGGCGAGCACTAGCTTCCACTGCCTGACCCTCGGGAAGGCGTTCTGAAGCGATACCGCCGCCGAGCATGTGTCGGCGAAGGCGTTGTCCGTCTCGTCGACGATTATCAGCAGGATTGCGAGGTTCCCGAGGAACAGCAGGAGTATCGACGACACCACGAGCTCCCGCCCCGTCCCCAGGGCCAGCGCAGCCCCCAAGGCGTAGAACCAGGTGTTAGCCAGCGTGTAGCCTAGGAGCGTCCCGAGGAACCCCCCCTTGGCCGAGCTGGCGAACCTACTGTAGTCGGAGGCTAGGGGCATCCACGAGATGGGCATGGCTATCACGAGGTCGAGGGCGAGGCTCACGGGGAGCTCGCGAGTGGGGCTCGAGGAGAGCACCCTCAACGACAGCTCGGGGTTCGCCAGCACCTGTAGCGTTATCCAGAGGGTTGAGGCGTACACGAGCCAGATGGCGAACTGCTCGAGCCACTCCCTCACCACGGCCAGCGGCCCCCCTAGGGCCAGGAGCGCGCACCTGGCCGTGAGCGCCGCGAGCCACAGCAGCCTAGTGTAGCAGCCAGCGAACTCTCCGAGGACTCCGACTGCGGCCTCGACCATTATCATGAGCTCGAAGGCCGTCCACCCGACTAGCTGCACAACATTCAGGGCGGTTGGGAGGTAGAAGCCCCTGAGGCCCAGGACGGGCCTTAGCGAGACCATCGTGGGCACGCCGTACTTGCTGCCCATCACGCCGGCCGCCGCTAGCAGGAGGCTGCCCAGGAGGGAGCCCGCTAGCGAGACTGCGAGCGCCTCGTAGAACGTGAGCGAGGGCACCAGCAGGGCCCCCGCCTGCAGCACCAGCAAGCCAACGCCTAGGCTCGACCACAGCACGAAGAGGTCCAGCCCCCTGAGCACCCTCATCTCCCGCGGCACGGGCTCCACTCCCCACTCTGGAGGAGGCCTCATCAGCGGCATGTATTAACATGTTAATTAACATGTTAAATAAGCCTTTCCCAGCTAAAGGCCTAACGCGCTGCTGAGCGCTCGGAGGCGCCATCAAGCCTGACCCCCTAAGACTCCTCGCGCCGAGAGGCGCGTCCGATCTTCGCCCTCAAAGGTGCCCCCTTTGGGCCGCCACTTGCGTAGAGCGCTCTCGCACGGCGACCTCAAGCGAGAGGCGGCTCGAAAGACATATCTTGAGTGTCTCGGCTACTAGTAGACATGTCTTATGTCTTGATTAGCTTCTATGACGATAGGGGAGCTGTCAATGCTCCCAAGGTACCCAGCGAGATCGTAGAGCGCGTCGTGGCGGGACTGGGTGAGGTGTGCGAGCGCATCAGGAGCCTCATTGAGGGCGCTGCCGCGAGGGAGGCGGGGGTCGCCGTAGGCATCGACGGGTACGTAGGCGTCGAGTGGGGGCCTCTGATCTCCAGGCTCAAGGACACCCTCAGGGATTCGCGGTTAGACTTCGAGGTGCTGGACGTAGCTGACTTCTACAAGCCCCTAGACTACATCGAGGACATGGTTAGGCCGTCTCTAACGTGCGATCCGCACTTCGGCCGAGTGTTCGAGGGGGAGATAGAGGCGTTCCTCGAGGGAGAGGCTTTGAGGGAGAGGGTTGAGCGCGGCAGGGAGAGGTCCAAGGCGCTTGTGTGCTTCGGCTGCGGGGCGGTCAACAGGCTCACTGCGGACCTGTACGACTTCGTACTCTACGTGGACGTGACCAAGGAGGTTGCGGGGAGGAGGGTCCTAAGCGGCTTGGCCAGCAACCTGGGGGGCAGGGCTAGGAGTAGGGAGTACGCGGGGAAGCGCCTATACTACGTCGACTTTCCAGTGCTAGACAGGCACAAGAGGAGGGTGCTGAGGCGAATGGACTTCTACATAGACGGCAACGACACCGAGAACCTAATCATGCTGCCCAGGGACGCCTACGAGAGGCTCCTGCTAATCCTCTCTGAGCACCCCCTGAGGCTCAAGCCCATATACTTGGAGGGGGTCTGGGGAGGGCAGTGGCTCAAGGAGGTCAGGAGGTTGCCTAAGTCCATGAGAAACTGTGCCTGGTCCTACGAGGTGATGGCACCGTATCAAAGCTTGTTCGTTAAGCTAGGAGACGTAGTCCTGAACCTGCCATTCCTCAACCTCCTGTGGGAGCACCCAGATAGGGTCATGGGGAGATTCGAGGCGTATGAAAGGGTCGGCGGGAACTTCCCCATCAGAGTGAACTACGACGACTCGATGGGGGGCGGGGACATGGCGATACAGGTACACGGCGACCTCTCCTACCTCAAGGAGAACTTCAACGAGCCCATAGGGCAGAACGAGAGCTACTACATCGTAGCCACAGGCCCTGGGTCTAAGGTGTACCTGGGGCTGAGGGACGAAGCTGACGTAGAGGAGTTCCGCAGAGCCGTCATAGAGGCTGAGACCAAGGGCGTGCCCTTCGACCACAATCGGTACGTGAACAGCATCCGGAGTAGGGAGGGGGACCTCTTCCTGATACCGGCTGGGACCGTTCATGCCTCTGGGCGCAATCAAGTGGTGCTGGAGATAAGCGACACCACTGACCTATACACCTTCCACCTGTACGACTACCTGAGGCCAGACTTGAACGGAAAGCTGCGCCCAATACACTCACACCACGCGTTCAGGGTTCTCGACGCAGCGAAGCGAGCGAGCTGGGTCTCCAAGCACCTCAGGGCCACGCCCAAGCCCATAAGGTCTGGGCCCACCTGGGCCGAGTACTTCCTCGGAGAGCTAGGCGAGTTGCGCATAGTGATCCACAGGCTGGAGTTCCTGAGGAGCATCAGCGACAGCACTGACGGCAGGTTCCACATACTCACCCTAGTGGGCGGGGAGCGCATCCTGATACTGTCGAAGTCGGATCCTAGCAGGAGGCTGGAGTTGCGCTTCTCCGAAACCGCCCTAGTCCCGGCCTGCTTCGGGGAGTACCTCCTCGTAAACATGGGGGTGAGCCCCTGCAAGGTGGTTAAGGCGTTTGCGAGGTAGGGAGCCTTGAGGGAGGCGTGCATCCTAGCCGTCGACGTGGGAGGGACCTCGATAAAGCTGGCGCTGATCACCCCCGAGGGCCGCTACGTCGAGGGGACCTTTAGAGCCACCCCCGTGAACTCTATGGGCGGGAGGGAGGAGATACTCGGGCCGTTCATAGGCCTGCTGAAGGGGGGGCTGAGCGATGCGCGCGAGAGGGGGCTTGAGGTGAGGGCCATAGGCCTGGCTGTGCCAGGCCCCTTCGACCTTGAGAGGGGCGTTAGCCTCATGAGGCACAAGTTCTCCTCCCTCTACGGCCTGAGCCTGAGGGAGGTGATAGCTCAGCGCCTAGGCTTGGAGGAGGGGCTCCCCATAGTCTTCAAGCTTGACTCATGGGCCTTCGTCGTCGGGGAGGCCTGGAGGGGAGCCGCTAGGGGGTGCAAGAGGGTCATCGGCATAACGTTGGGCATGGGCCTAGGCTCAGCCTTTATGGTGAACGGCCGCATAGTGACTGAGGGCCCGGGGGTGCCTCCAGAGGGGTGGTTGTGGAATCTGCCCTACGAGGGGGGCATACTCGAGGATAGGGTCTCGAGGAGGGGCATCATAAGGAGGTACAAGGAGCTGACCGGCGAGGAGCTAGACGTGAGGGAGATAGCGCTCAGGGGCCTCCGCGGGGACAGGAATAGCCTCAGGGTCTTCGAGGAGGTGGGCCGCATCCTAGGCAGGTGCCTAAGGCCGATAGCCATGGAGTTCAAACCCGACTGCATAGTGTTCGGTGGCCGCATCTCGAAGGCGTTCGACCTGTTCAAGGGTCCGTTGATGAGGGAGTTGAGGGGGGTCCGCAGCTTGAAGAGGGTGGCCCCGTCTCCGCAAATAGACCTAAGCCCCCTCTACGGCATAGCTAAGATGGCCCTAGAGGAGCTGTCGCGCGGAAGCCGCCATCGGAGAGCTAGATTCTGACAGGCGCGCACTCGCCACGCGCCCGAGGAGGGACTGAGTTAGCCGAGGAAGGGCACCCTAGGCTAGCGCTACGCGCCTCTGCTGATGCGGAGGCGCGGGGGCGGCGCCCCCCCAACCCTCTGCCACGAAAGTGAGCGCGAGATCCGCGCGCCGCAAAGCTAAAAGCTTATTAAAGCCCTCCTGCCGCGAGAGGCTGTCGGCCTTAGAGGTGGTGGGGATGCCGCCCAAGAATTCTGTCTTTCCGATGGGCCCTCAGTTCTACTTCGAGCCCTCTAGGCCGCTAGATGAGCTGATCCACGACATGCACGTCGCCAAGCGCCTAGGATTCAATGCGCTCAGATTCCAGGAGCACTGGTGCTTGGATGAGAGGGTGGAGGGGCACATCGACCTGAGCAAGATAGAGGCGCTGTTAGAGGAGGCTGAGAGGCTGGGGCTCTACGTGCACTTCTGCGTGACCCTGGAGCAGGCCCCAGCGTGGCTTTGGAGGAAGTACCCTGACTGTCGCATGGTCTACAGCACGGGAGACAAGCACGAGGACCCCACGCAGTACCGATTTCCCTACGACGGAAAGCCTGGGCCGTGCTGGGATCACCCCGGCGCGAGGGAGGCGGCCACTCGCTTCCTAGCCAAGCTGGTTCAGAGGCTCAGCCGCTACGACAACATCATCGAGTGGAACATCAACCAGGAGATCGGGTTTTGGCCCCTGCACCCCTCGATGACGCGCCCCTCGACGCTCGGCTTCTGCTACTGCCCGTACACCCTAGCGGCCTTCAGGGAGTGGCTGAAGGAGAAGTACGGCGACCTAGACACGCTCAATAGGGTGTGGGGCACGGGCTATGGCGACTGGGAGGAGGTGGAGCCGCCGCGCCTGTTTGACCGCGTGCCGTCCTACATCGACTGGAAGTACTTCATGGACGACGTGTACGTGCCGCGCCACCTGCGCTGGAAGGCTGAGACCATCAGGGCGAACGACCCCAAGAAGCGCCCCATATTCGCCCACGTCGGCGGAGTCACGCCGGGGAGGGGGGTCGAGTGGAGGTGGGCGAAGGAGGTGGACGTCTTTGGCAGCTCGTGCTATCCGTCTGGAGCCTTCCACAGGTGGGACGCCAAGTTCCCAGCCCCAGGGCAGCCTGTCTCTCGCGAGGAGTGCATAAGGCAAGAAGTTCTATCGATAACGCTGAGGTACGACTACATAAGGTGCGCCGCTGGGCCCAAGAAGCGAATCGCGGCAGCTGAGTTCCAAGGCGGGCCGAAGGGGTGGCTGAGCCCCCCACCGTCTCCCGAGGACATACGGCGCTGGGTGCTCGCGGCGCTATCCTCGGGGGTCCAAGAGCTGTACTTCTGGAACCTTAGGGCGGAGTTCTTCTGGGCGGAAGCCTACAGCTTCGGCTTGCTAGACTCCCGCGGAGACAGCACCCCTCGCGCCGAAGAGGCTGGGCGCCTCGCCAAAGCCATAAACCGCCACGCAGACCTCTTCTCCCGCGGCCGCGTCCCCCAAGCCGATGTAGCCATATTCATCAACGAAGACCTCTGGCACTTCATGCAGGCTAGGGGCGTCTATGGGGAGAACCTGGACGAGCACCTGTCCTACACCATCCGCGGCATCTACAAGATGCTGTGGGACGCTGGAGTGTGGGTCGACTTCGTTGAGGCTAATGAGGTGACCTTGGAAGAGCTAAGTAGGTACAAGGTGGTCATCCTGCCCTTCCCGCTGGCCATGAGCGACGACGTGTTCGAGCTGCTGAGGAGGTACGTTGCTTCGGGGGGCGTGCTGCTCTCGGAGGCGTGCCCTGGCCGCCACGACCGCTACGGCTTCGCTAGGCCGGGGGAGCTAGCTCCTAGCGCTGAGGAGCTCTTCGGCGTGGAGCACCACACAGTGCGACTCTGCCACGAGCCCAGGCAGCCGCCTCGCTGGACCCCGCGCGAGCTCATCTACGGTCAGATTCGAGCCGCTAGGCGCCTCAGGGGCGCCGGGCCGCTCGCGGGGCACAGCGTCCTCCCAAGCCTAATCGTGGAGACGTTCAGGGTGAAGGGGTCTACGCCCATTCTGTTCTATGAGGATCAAGTCGCTGGCGTGGTCAACTGCTTCGGGAGGGGGAGAGCGTACCTCGTGGGGACCCTACTCGGCCACGCGTACACGGCCTTTGAGGATCGCGCCACGCAAGCGTTCCTACTGGCCGTGCTGAGCGCAGCTGGAGTTAAGCCGGAGCTCTGCGGCAGGCTCCCCCGTCGCCGGCGCGTCGGTGAAGGGTGCGAAGCCTGGTTCCTCTTCAACATGACCCCTGAAACCATAGTTGAGCGCGTTGACGTGAGGGGCTTCTCCGAGGTGGAGGACCTCCTCGGAGGAGCCTTGAACGCTAGGTCCGGGGCAATTAACGTCAAGGTCGATCCATTTGAAATTCGATGCCTAGTAATGAAGCGCTGACGCATCGTGCAGCGCCAGCAGAGATATGTGAAAGACTAACAAGGTGCTCTATGCCGCTAGGTGGTTCGCGGGCAGTGGTCCAGGTTTGATAGACCCTCATAGACGTCGATATTTTTAGTTTGCCAAACCCCCAGGACTCACTAGGCCCAGTCTCTTAGGCTCGTCAAGGGCGCATGATCGCTCGCACCCCTTGCTGGGGCAGTCCTGCCCTCCATTTGCACCTCACACAGAGGGGTCATCTTTCACTACTTTATAGAAGGCGCTTGGGGAGGGAGGAGAGCCGCACGTCTTAAGGTAGTCATTTATTGCTTCATTGCACTGCAGCGTCCCATGCCACCAGGACCTATATATAGGATGGGGTTGATAGAATAAATCGCACCTAAGGGGGTCGCAGTGAAGTTCGGTAGCCATTCTATAATTTGCATCACTATAATGATTTTAGGGGCTTTCGCTGGAGCTATGGTTCTACCGACGTTGGCGTCTTTGAGGCAGGGAGCTTATAAATCGTCTGTTGTACAGAAGCCACGCAGGCTTAGTGGCGATATATGCATAAGCTTACCCTTTGTTTATAGGTCATTTAAGGAAGCCTATGAGGAGTGCGATGTAGCTATAATCGGTAGAGTGGTGCGTCAATGGTACTATACTCAGAGGAGCAAGGACGTAGTTGTTACAGTATGTCGCGAGGGAGTTCCCTTAGGGGGTGTCGCTCCGTCAACGCCTTACACTATATCAGAGGTCGAGATTGAAGCGGTGATTAAAGGGAGAGTCGAGGGCGAGAGGGTCTTGGTGAGGCAACTAGGGGGTAGGTGGCCGTTAATAGTGCGCTCCTACGCCTCATGGTTTAGACCCACGGTGATTCAGGTTAGGGAGGATCCTCTGTTCAAGATTGGTGAGAGGGTAGTACTGTTCTTGAAGCCCACTAACGACCCCATTAACGGATGCTACGCTTACTACTTCTTTTTCGGCAGATTTAGAGTCATGAACGGTAAAGTGTACTCGGCTCTTTATTACCTATCCGAGGACACTCCGATGTTAAGTATACTGAGAGGGACAGACTACGAGCAAATCAACGGAATCCCACTAGAGGAATTCATAAAAATGTTAAAAAGTGAATAAAAAATTAAATTTTTAAACGCACACCCTAAGATGCTAGAACTCCTTAACCCAACTGCCACTTACTCTATCTGGGACGATCCCCCAAGCATACTCAGACAATTGCACGTACCATATTACTAACATCTACGAGAGACCTGAAAGATTACTAGCATAATATAACTGATTGTAGTCCATTGCCGAGGACTATTGAGGCAATGTCAGAAAGGTAAGAAACCTGCAAAGTCTAGGTGGACTGGTCTGTAATCACCGAGTGTTGTCACATATCAGCTACGAGAGCAAGGCGTTTAAACGATGAAATAATATAGGGTTATAAATGAGCGATTCCGATCGGGCGAGGAAGATGAGAATTCCTCGTGAGATAGGGCCCCCCATCAAGCTACCGCTTCCCTGCTTAGTAATTAAATTGACTAGGAGAGAGGAGCTCAGAGAAATACTAGCAACCCTCTCCCGACATAGGGTCAGCTTTATCCAGATGCTTGACGACTGCATAGCCGTAATAGCTGAGGACCTCAGAGAGTTGGTTCACGAGCTGAGAGGCAGAGACGTTGTGATAGTCAGTGAGGAGAAGATCGTTGACTTTTTCTTCCCTGTGACGTTCTTAGGCAAGAGAGCTATAATACTCTCAAAAAGTTTTTACGAGGCCCTTATAAAGAGATTAAGTGAAAAACTCGGCTCTGGCTACAGTGCCATCCTCTACTACATAGGAGCTGAGATAGGGAGGCACCTATGCGAGGCCCACGCTGAAGCGTTGGGCTCGGACTGGGATGAGTTGGTCAAAATTTTAAGAGGTATGTTTGGCTGCCTAGGGCTGGGGAGGCTCAACGTCAATTTGAGGGCCGATGGGGCCGTAGTCAAAGTTTACGATAGCTTTGAATGCGAGCTCTTTGAGGAGGGGCCGTCCTCCCACTTCGTAAGGGGGCTATTGGCGGGCTGGATCAGTGCGATGTTCGGAGTTGATGTAAGCCAAGTTAAGAGCTTTGAGGTCAAGTGCATAGCTAAGGGCGATCCTTACTGCGAAATAGTGATCATAAAGGCTTGATTATTGACTAAACAGCCAGCTAGAGGGAGCACGCGGCGCGCTCCTTTTCACCAAGAAGCAGCTTGAAATGGATGGGGGGTCGCAGCAGATGGGGCCTATGGCGGACGCAAAGCAAGGGGGTTCACTCTGCCATCAGAGAAGGGCTGATCGTGCGTGGGGTTGCCGCTGTCGTGGGGAAGGGGAGCTGCGGCAGGTTAACAGATTAAGTCGAGACCCTGAGTCTCGAGTCGATAACCTGACCGCGCAATTAGGCGAGTTGAGGAGCGAGCTAGAGTGGGCGGGGGGAATCATCGTGACCCCTGAGAGCCGCAGCCAGCTAAGCGCACGGAGACTTTGGGGCAGCGTGCAGCGAGCTACTAGGGAGGCACGAGGACAAGCCTGCTGGGCTAGGGGGCCGAAATCAGCTCACGAAACGTTAGCCTTAGGGTGCGGCGACCTCAGCGAAAACACCTTCTCGTACAGGGCCATCACAGCCTCCTCCTCGCTCAGCCCCCCTCTCATCAACTTCTCAATCTCGCCCTTTAGCAGCTTGTCGGCGACACCCGCACCGTAGACCCCCCTGTACGTCGCGAGGAGCCTCTCATAGGCCTCGCTCGGCGAGATGGGCCTCGAACCCCCCTCCTTGGGAGGGCGCGAGGTGGGGAACCTGAACTTTAGTCCGGGGAACTCGGAGAGGACGCCGTAAACCGCAATCACAGCTCCCACCAGCGCGATTAAGTTCAGGGCCAGCACGGCGATAATGATCAATATTATGAGCTGAGAGTATACTTCCTCAGCCTCCTCCCTAGTCTTGATCTGGCTCCACTTCCCGTAGAGGCTCACAGAGAGCATCAGGACGACGGCGTCGAAAAGCAGCGAGCATATGAAGAGCGTGGGGATTATTGGCGGCATCGCTATCGTCACCCGAGCCCCTCCGGGCACGTGCCTGTAGGCTATCCCGAGGGCCCACCCGAGGGTCCCCAGCGAGGTGACGTCACCTATGACTTCCAACAGGCCACCCGCTATCGCTACTATCAAGCCCACTTTGAAGTAGACTAGCCAGTTTCTCTCAGGCACGCACGCCACCTAGCTTAGCCATGGGCGCGAGAAGCTAATATCTTTTTCTCAATCTCTACCGCTGCAGCGCCCCTCCTCAACGCCCCCTTCGAAGCCTCCCGCCCGATGCTGGCTCTGAGGAGGAGCCATCGTAGCTCTCGCGATTGAGAGGCGGAGGGCTGCGCGGCGCTCTGGAGAGCGCCCTCGAGGCGTAGACCGCGTACAGGTCCGTCGCGCGCAGGACCTCCAGGTACTTCTCCCTCTCCCACCTCCTCCTGTCCTCCTCGCTCGCCGCGTAGATGGGCACACCCTCCCTCAGCACCCTGGCCACGAGCAGCGGGTCAGCGCTGTCCAGCGACACCAGGTCCACTCTGTCCGCCGGCACCCCTAGCGCCTGAGCGACCTCTAGCGACAGCCTGACCTCATCCACCACTGTGACGCCCTCCCTGCCGAACAGTACCGCGATGTCGTAGTCGCTGTCCTCCCTCTCAGCGCCCCTAGCCCTGCTGCCGAAGAGGTACGCCAGCCTCACGCCGCGCCCCTCAAGGACCCTGGCGACCTCCACCAGTCTGCCCTCTAGGGTCGGCGGGTCAACGCCCCTCCCCTCCAAGGCCTCTGCCAGCTCCCTGACCACTCCCTCAGCCCTGGGCAGGACCTCCCTCACGATCCTGCCCAGGTCCTCGGCCGACAGCCTCCGGTAGGCGTGCGCCAGGACGCTCCTGGTCAGCGCCATCAGCCTGATGCCGTCGCACGACTCCCGGCTGATGAGGCCCGCCTCGAGGAGGGGCTCGCCCAGCTTGGAATAGGAGCTGGGCTTCCTCAGGCCTAGCTCCGCGACAGCCATGGCCGCGGCGTCGAGGACGTTCTGCAGCGACGCGTAGAGCTCCCACCTTAGCGCGGAGGCCTCGACCTCGCCTTTAGGCGGGGACAGCCTCCTAGCCCTCTCGATGCAGTTCAGCGCCTCCGCCA
>CAZCFI010000033.1:0-19919 GCA_964497915.1 uncultured Thermoproteales archaeon | reverse complement strand
GTCTCAAATCTCTCGATAAAAAGAGAATTGAGAGGGCATCTCCTCAAGCCCCCCAACTCTCAGAGGCTGGGCCGGTGGTCAGCGGCTACGCCCTCCCATGGCGCTCAGGCGCCTCGACGGCAGAGACAGCTGAGAGAGCTTCATCGGCCTCCTCGCGGCCGCTCGAGCCCTCATGACCCCTAGCAGGGTGGGCAGGAGGCGGAGGAGGGCGAGCCAGCGCGGAGGTAGCAGCGACTGGCGCACTCCAAGATTCGCAGCTACCTGCATCTTAGCGATCAATGGAGGAGGGAGGCGGGGAGGGAGTAGAGCTTCACCCCCACCTGCGCTCCGCCTCGCTCACCGGAGCCTCAGCAGGCCCTGGAGCGCGCCCCGCTGAGGCCTGGCCGAGGCGAGCGGCAAGCTTTTTACTCAGGCGCGCCCTGAGAAAACCGTGAGGCAGGGGGCTCAAGGCCAGCCTCGGCTCCGCGCCCTCTGGGCGATCTGCCTGGCGCTACTGCCAGCCCTCCCCATCGCTCACCAGCTTCAGCCAGTCTCGTGCGGCAGCTCCTACGAGAACGTGAGGTACCTCTACGAGATCTTCGTCAACGGGACTGGCTACGGGGTCGTCAAGATCAGGATCGTGGCTCGGGGGGTCGGCGTCGCCTGGATAACCCTGCCCAGCAAGGGGCAGTACGAGTACAGCGTAGTCAGGGGGCGCGTGGAGTGGGGGCGCGAGAATAGAACTTATTCGGTGTTCTACGACGATGTGTACTTCAGCTTCTCCTCCAGGGACGTGTCCGTCGTGACGATAGAGTACCCGTTCCCCTACGCTTCGCTGATCATAGGCAGCAAGGCGTGGTTCCTCAGCCCGATGATAAGGGTCCCCGAGGGGAGCCCGTGCGTGGTCAGGGTGGTGCTGGAGGACGTGAGGGACGTTATTGAGACCGCTCCGGCCCCCTACGAGCAGAACGCGTCGGGCTTCTACTTTGACTTAACGAGGGTCGGCGATAGCGAGATCACTAGAGTCTTAATCATATACAGGATTAGAACTCCAGTACCCACCGTCGTTGTCAGGGGAGCGGCGTCGGGTGTCGTGATAAGCGTCAAGGTGCCAGTCATATACAAGTCGAACTTCGCCAGGAGGGTCATCGAGATGTACGGGGAGGCAATGCCCTACCTCCTCAAGCTGTTCAGGTCCGTCAAGGTCGAGGAGGTGAAGGTGGAGTTCTACCTGCCGGGCAGGACGATAACTACGCTGGGCTACGTGACCACGGAGGACATATCCAAGTACATCGAGAGGGGCACCGTGTACCTCAACCTAGCCCTCACGAGGTTCATGAGGGGCTATGCTGAGCACACGATGGTGCACGAGCTGGTCCACATACTGCTGGGCAAGCTGGGCGTGCCAGCCACCAACAACCTCAGGTGGTTCCACGAGGGCATGGCCGACTACGTGGCCTACAAGATCTGCCTGGAGCTGGGCTACGGCAACGTCACGGACATCAGGGACAGGTACCTAGCGGCCGTGGAGGAGTTCAGGAGGAGGTACGGGGAGAGGTATGGAGTCGTCCAGAACTGGGCGGCCCGCACGATATACGGGACGGGGACGTTCTACGCCATATCGTTCTACGTGATCTACAGCTTAGGCGAGGAGTACGGGGGGCTCGAATATTACGCTAAGGTGCTGGACAGGCTGGCTCAGCACAGGAGGGTGACGGGCATAGAGCAGGTTGTCGACGCACTGAGCTACGGGGCTGGCGAGGACTTGGTAGGCCGCTTCGATAAGTGGGGCTTCGTCATCGCGACCTCGCCCAGGAGGGCCCCGTACCTGTGGCTAGTCCACTTCACGCTAATCGCCCTCGCCCTCGTGGCAGTCTGGTCCCTCTTCGCGACGGCGACCAGGGCCAGGAGGAGGGTCGTGATCCCGAGCAGCCTCTACAGGGTCTGCCCCCACTGCAAGGCCGCGCTCCTGCCGGGCGTGAGGCGGTGCCCCTACTGCGGCGCTCCCCTCGTCTAGGCGGCGCTCACACATCCGCCTCCCTGATGCGCTTACGCACGCGCCTGGCCCGCTCCGCGATCTCCACGTAGGTCCCCAGGCCGGAGAGGCCGGGCTCCTCGACCAGCAGGGAGGCCGCGGCCGCTGCCATGGCCGCCGACTCCTCGACGTCTTGCGTCGCCGCGTAGTGGGCTGCGAAGATCGCCGTGTACACGTCGCCAGCGCCGGTGGGGTCGGCAACCCTCCGCGGCTCGGCGGCTGGCACGTACAGGCGGGCGTCGCGCGAGACCACGTAGGAGCCGCTCTCCCCCATGGTTATGAGGAGCACCTTAACCCCCAACTCGAGCAGCGACGACGCCAGGTCGCTCAGGCCCTGCCCAGGCTCAGCCAGGGCTGCGACCTCGCGCTCGTCGCCGTGGACTATGTCTGCGTAGCGCACGGCCTCCAGCGCGTCAGCGCTCCTGCGGTAAGTGACAAGGCCCCCCTCCAGCGCCCTGACGTAGCCCTGGAGGTCCAGGGATATCAGGCCCGCGCAGCCCTCCCTCAGGGCCCTCAGAGACTCCAGGGGGACCTCCCCCGCCACGGGCCCGACGTGCACGAAGTCGTAGTCTAGGCGGCTGGGGAGGTCGTCGGGGGTTATGGGGTCGCAGCGCGAGACCAAGTAGAGCCTCCTCTCCCCGTCCTCGTACACCAGCTTGAAGCTGGTGCTCCTGAGCTTGGCCAGCCTCACGTGCGTTAGGTCCAGCCCGCTCCGCGCCAGGAACAGGAGGTACTCCTCGGGGAAGTCGGGGCCGACCTTGGACACGAGCGCCACCTCAGCCCCGTACCTCCTAGCCGCCACGCCCGAGTAGGCCGCCGTGCCGCCCAGGGCCCTCCTCACCACGCCCCCCCGCACGACGTAGTCCAGGACTAGGTGCCCGACCACCAACCCCCTTAGAGTCATGCGGGCTGACCCCTGAGGGTATGCGTAGCGCCGAGTTTAAAGCTTATATCAGCTTAGCATGACTTCTAATGACACAGCTGCGTGGTGACGGGCATGAGCGAGATCAAGGTCGGCGAGTACAGGATCCCCAAGGGCCTGCTGTACACGGATAAGCACCACTGGGTCAAGGTGGAGGGCGACAGGGCTAGGATCGGCATCACCGACTACGCCCAGCGCAAGCTCAAGGACGTCGTGTACATAGAGCTGCCCAGCGTCGACGACGAGCTGGTTAGGGGGGAGAGCTACGGCGTCGTCGAGTCCATCAAGGCGGCTGAGGACCTCTACGCCCCGCTGTCAGGTAGGGTCATCGAGGTGAACGAGGAGGTCATCTCCAACACTAGCCTGATAAACGAGGACCCCTACGGCCGCGGGTGGCTGCTGGTGGTCGAGATAGCCAAGCCTGAGGAGGTCGACGAGCTGCTGAAGCCCGAGGAGTACGCCGAGCTCCTCAAGAGGGAGGCGAAGTGAGGGGCGCGGGCCCCAGGCTGCTTCTTTACTTCGGCAAGCCTAGCGGCAAGCTGGCCGACGCCATCGGCAGGGTCCTGGAGAGCTACGGCGTGAGCTACGATGTGGCCCACGGCAGGCTCTCCGAGGACCAACTGGAGGGCTTCGACCTGGTGGTCGTGGTGGGCGAGGACAGGGACGTGCTCGCGGTCTCGCACGCGATGAGGGAGAGGGTGGTGCCCGTGCTCGGGCTCAGCGTCTCAGGCAACAGCACGTTCCTCATGGAGGCTGGGGTGGGCGAGGTCGAGTCAGTGGTCGAGAAGCTCGGCGCGGGTGAGTACCACGTGGCTGAGGTCTCCAGGCTTAGCGTCAGCCTCGACGGCTCGAGCGAGGGCGTGCCGTGCGCCCTGAACGAGGTGGCGGTCTTCCCGTCCAGGAGCGCCACGCTGATGGAGCACACGCTAGTGGTTGACGACGAGGTCGTGTGGAGGGACTACAGCGACGGGGTGATAGTCGCCACCCCCACGGGCTCGACGGCGTACGCGCTCTCAGCTGGCGGGCCCATACTCCTCCCCTCCTCCAGGGCGTTCGTGGTCGTCTCCGTCAACTCCCTCGACCTAACGAGGAGGCCCCTCGTCGTCTCCGAGGACTCAGTCATCGAGATCAGGGAGGTGAGCAGCCGCTGCGACTGTGAGGTGGTGGTGGACGGCTCCCACAGGTTCAAGGTGGAGGACCGCGTCGTGATAAGGAGGGCCGAGAGGCCTGCCCTGTTCGTCAGGCTGTCGAGGGGCTCGGACACCGCCAGGAGGATAGCAAAGAAGGTCATGCTGGCCAAGGAGCTAATGGACATGCCGCCGAGCGCTAAGCTAATCCTCAAGATCCTGGAGTACGAGGGCCCCCTGACCCAGAAGGACATAATCGCGAAGACGCTCCTGCCCCCCAGGACCGTCAGGCACGCCCTCTCGATACTCATGAGCAGGGGGCTCGTCCACAAGCAGCCGCTCCTGAGGGACGCTAGGCAGGACCTCTACCACGTGGCCACAGAGCTCGAGTGAGCCTCAGAAACCAATTTAACGTCGTGGGGGGAAATTCCGTACTATGCAGCTGTCCTTAGCTGAGGGGCTGACTGAGGTGGACGGGCGCCTAGTCTACGTCGAGAGGCTTACTAGGGACGTATTGTTCGTGACCTACATAAGCAGAGTCCTGTTCTCGGGGAGGAGCGACTACCAGCTGATAGAGGTAGTGGAGAACCCGACCTTTGGGAAGATGCTCTACCTGGACCGCAAGCTGCAGGTGGCGACGGCTGACGAGTGGATATACCACGAGGCCCTCGTGCACCCGGCGATGCTCACCCACCCAGAGCCCAGGAGGGTGCTGATAGTCGGCGGGGGCGACGGGGGGGCTCTGAGGGAGGTGCTGAAGCACGACTGCGTCGAGGAGGTGACGGTGGTCGAGCTGGACCCTAAAGTCGTCGAGTGCGCTAGAGAGTACCTGCCGGAGGTGCCGCAGGGGGCCTTCGACGACTCTAGGGTGAGGTTCGTCTTCACGGACGGGAGGAGGTTCGTCGAGGAGGGCGGGGGGCGCTTCGACGTGATCATAGCTGACGTGACGGACCCCTGGGGCCAGTCCTCGTTCCTGTACACGCGGGAGTTCTACGAGGCGGCCTCCCGGAGGCTGTCAGAGCCTGGGGTCTTCGTGACCCAGGCACTCTCAGTCTACCTCTACTTCGACCAGTTCGCCAGGATATACAACGCGGTCTCAGCGGCGTTCAAGCACGCGGTGGCGTACTCGGCGTTCGTGCCGTCGTTCTCGGACCAGTGGTCGTTCGTCATGGGCTCCAACTCCGTGGATCCCTCCTCAGTGAGCGCGAGCGAGGTGGAGCGCAGGTACGGGGAGAGGGGGCTGGTGACCAAGTACTATAGGCCCGAGCGCCACCGAGAGCTGATGTCGCTGCCAGCCCACGTTGAGGCGAGGCTCAGGGAGTTCAAGGAGGTGTCCACGGACTCTAGCCCCGTGGCCGTCCCCCTGTGATGGCCATGAGCTATGCCATCGGAGTCCTGGGGATGTGCTTCATAGTGGCTGGCTGGGCCCTCTCGCTCAGGGAGGTCCCTCCGCTCAGGCTGTCCCTGCTCTACGGCATCGGCTCAGCACTGCTGGCGGCTTACGCTTGCTGCCTCGGGGACCCGGTGTTCCTAGCCCTCAACTGCGCCGCTGCTGCCCTGTCCCTGGCTAACGCGGCTAGGGCGCTCAGGTCGCGGAGCCCGGGGGGTGCTAGGCTTGGGGACGCGTGAGGACGAGGTGGTCTCGAGAGTGCTCGACTTCGTCCGCGAGAGGTTGGGCGGGGTCGCCGCCCACGGGCTGGAGCATACGCTAAGGGTCTACGGGCTAGCGCTCAGGATAGCGGCTGAGTGCGCCGAGAGGGGAGTGCGGGTGGACCCCTTCGTCCTCAGGCTGGCAGCCCTCCTGCACGACATAGGCAGGGCCTGCGGCGGGGCTGAGCACCACGCGCTCGCCAGCGCTCGCATCGCCAGGCAGCTGCTGGCCGAGCTGGGGGTCAGCGGCGAGGTCGTGGACAGGGTCTGCGAGGCCATCGTCGGGCACAGCTTCTCCCTCGGCAGCGAGCCGAGGAGCGTGGAGGGCAGGATACTGTCGGACGCGGACAAGCTCGACGCCATGGGCGCGGTGGGGGTGGCGCGCTGCTTCATGACGTCAGGCGCGACGGGCAGGGGGCTGAGGGAGAGCGTGGCCCACTTCCACGAGAAGCTCCTCAGGCTCAAGGACATGCTGTTCACCGAGCCGGCTAGGAGGATGGCCGAGAGGAGGCACGAGTTCATGGAGGAGTTCCTCAGGGAGCTCGACAGGGAGCTCGCCGAGAGCGAGCCCGCGGCTTAGCCCCCCGCTGGCGGGGCTGCGTCGCTCGCGGCGATGACCCTCCCAGACTCGTCCACCGAGGCAGCAACTGCCGGGCCCCCGACCCTCCTCAGCCTCCTGACGGCGTGACCGGCGGCCCTGAGCCTCCTCTCAACCTCAGCGCTGACCCCCTCGTCTATGAAGACCGGCCCCGAGTGGACGGCGTGGAGCCGCGGTGCCGCCAGCGACCGCCAGAGAGGCTGCCCGCACATGAGGTGCCTCGCCAGGGCGATGCCGGTCAGGCTCACGGCGGCCCTCCCCCCAGCGACGCTCAGGGCTGACTCGGCGACGCCCTCCCTGAGCACAATGGCTGGGCACAGGTTGCTGAGGGGGCGCTTGCCGGGGGCTATCGAGTTTGGCCTGCCGGGCCTCGGGTCGAAGAGGGCCATCCCGTCGTTCATCAGCAGGTCTAAGCCAGGCACCACGACCCCTGACCCAAAGGGCGCCCCCAGCGATAGCGACAGCGCCGCAGCGTCGCCGTCGCTGGTCACGGCGACTGCGCTCGCCGAGGCCCCCGAGGGAAGGCCCGGGAGGGGAGGGGCCTGAGCCCCCTCCACTAGGGAGCGCAGGGCTCTCTCTGACAGGAGGGAGGCGTAGGGGACGCTCACGTAGTCCGGGTCGCCGAGGCGTGACAGCCGGACGGCCCACGCGCTCCTCAGCGCGCTGACCACGTCCTCCGCTGCCTCGAGCACGTCGGCCACCCCCTCTCCGACCAGGGAGCAGGCCCCCAGCACCTGCAGGGCCGTCAGGCCCCCAGAGCAGTCGCGCGGCACAAGCACGGCGCGCTCGTCGACCTCGTAGCTCAGCGGGCTTGACACCGCTGGCGAGTACCTCTGCAGGTCGTCGAACGTCAGCAGGCCGCCCCCCTCCTCCACGTAGGCGCCCAGCGACTCGCCAGCGTCGCCTGCGTATAGGTCGTACGGGTCCATCGCCAGCCCCTCCAGGAGCCTCGCTAGCCCCCGCAGGCTCAGCACGCGCCCGGGGGGCGGGGCGCTGCCCCCCACCAGGAACAGCGCCGACGCGTGCCTATCCCTCCCCACCTTCCCAGCGCTCTCGGCGATGGCTGAGCTTAACCTCCTGTCGACCGTCAAGCCGCTCCTCGCTAGCCTGGCCGCAGCACTCACGGCGTCGCTCACGTCTACAGTGCCAAGCTCCTCCGAAGCTCTCACCAGCCCGGCCAGAACTGCCGGGACCGATATGGACCTCAGGCCCTGCTCATTCTCGCGGTCGGCGGTCCTCCACCCCTCCACGTGCTCCTCGACGAACCTGTAGACTCTCTCGTGGGCGGCCCTCGGCGCCCTGGTGTTGAAGTCGACGACCGCGACCTCGCCTGTGCTCTCCATGCTGACCACCATGAAGCCGCCGTAGCCGCCGAGCCCGCAGCAGTCCACCCTAGTCACGCAGAGGGCGAGGGCTGAGGCGACGACTGCGTCGACTACGTTCCCGCCCCTCCTCAGCACCCTGGCGCCGACCTCAGCCGCCACCTCGTCGTCCGCGGCGACCGCGAACCTCCTGAACCTGAGCACGAAGGGGGGCACGGTGGTAGTACGCCTAGGCTCCCTATTAAGGATGCCGAGCAACCATTAAATATCCACTGGGGGGGTGCAAACGTCATGGCGCCCCCGCTGAGGATCGGGCTGATAGGGTGCGGCGGCATATCCGAGGCTCACCTGCGCGGCTACGCTGAGCTTAAGCTCAGAGGGATTGAGGCGTTCGACGTAGTGGCCGTCTGCGACTTGGTCGAGGAGAGAGCCAGGAGAGCCGCCAGCGTGGTCAGGGGCTTCCAGGGCTCTAAGCCAGCGGTCTACACGAGCTACGAGGAGATGGTCGCTGGCGAGGACTTAGACGCGGTCGACATATGCACGGACCACAGGAGCCACCACGTTATCGCCAGCTTCTGCCTCTCGAGCGGGCTCGACGTGATCATAGAGAAGCCCCTAGCAGTGACCATGAGGGCTGCTAGGCTGATACTAGACGCGGCTAGGAGGCACGGCAGGGTCCTAGCCGTCGCCGAGAACTACAGGAGGAGACCTGAGAACAGGGCGGCGAAGTGGTGCATCGAGAAGGGGCTCATAGGCGAGCCCCGCATGGTGGTCTGGTACTGCGCCGGCTGGAGCGGGCAGGCGCCGGGGTGGAGGGGGGACAAGCTGGCGGCTGGCGGGAGCTGGCTCTTCGACGGCGGGGTGCACCTCGCCGACCTAGACAGGTATCACCTGGGCCGGGAGGCTGAGGAGGTGTGTGGGGTGGTCAAGCTCTACGAGCCAGTGCGAGGGGGGCAGCGGCTGACGGTCGACGACTCGGCGATGGCCATAATTAAGTACGGAGACGTGCTCGCGCAGTGGCTGTGGACCGCGGCGGCCCGGGGCAGGAGGCTCTGGGCCAGAGTGGTGTACGGGTCTAAGGGGTGCGTCGACCAGGAGGGCCTTCACGTCCAGGTGGAGGACGACAGGGTCGTCAGCACGCCGATGCGGGCCCTCGTGCGCGAGATGATGTCCTCCCTGAGCGACGAGGAGCGCGAGAGGATGTTCCCGAGGGGCATCACGGACACGTTCGCCACCGAGCTCTACGACTTCTACCTGGCCGTGACCGAGCGTAGGCGGCCTGAGGTCGACGGCGAGGAGGCCTACAAGGACATGGCCATCCCGCTGGCCATCTATGAGTCCTCGGTGCTGGGCAGGCCCGTCAAGGTCAAGGACGTGGAGGAGCTGCGGGTCGAGGAGTACCAGAAGGAGATAAATGAGAGCTTGGGGCTCTAGAAGTTGCAGCGCAGCTCTGCAGGCGGGTGCGCGGATTGATAGTAGCTGTCGTGGGCGTCGGCAGGTGGGGCAGGAATCACGTCAGGGTGCTCAAGCAGTTGGAGAGCGAGGGCCGCGTCGACGAGGTCGTCGTCTGCGACGTGAGGCGCGACGCCGCTAGGGCCGTCGCCCGTGAGTACGGCGTCGAGAGGTACTACGGCAGCGTCGGGGAGATGCTGTCGGAGTGCAAGCCGGACGGGGCCGTGGTAGCGGTCCCCACGCTCTACCACTACAAGGTGGCCGCTGAGCTGCTGCCTGAGGCAGACCTGCTCATAGAGAAGCCCGTGGCGGCGACGCTCGAGGAGGCTGCGGAGCTGGTCAGGCTCGCTGAGGCTCACGGGAGGAGGGTCTTAGTCGGGCACATCGAGAGGTTCAACCAGGGCCTCATCTCGCTCAAGGAGGAGCTCGCTGAGATGGCTAGGGGCGGCGACGAGGTCGTTTACCTCAGCGCTCAGAGGGTCGGGCCGGGCCCCGCCAGGGGGAGGAGCCTGAACCTGGGCGTCGGGCACGACCTGATGGTGCACGACGTCGACGTGGCCTCGTTCCTACTCGAGAGCTTCACGAAGTCGGTGTTCGCCGTGGTAAAGCACTTGCCCGAGTTCGAGCACGAGGTGGAGGTCGACGCCCTCTACACCTTCGACAACGGGGCTGAGACTGTGGCCAGCATCAGGGCGAGCTACGTGGCCCGCCCGACGTTTAAGAAGAGGTCGCTGCTCATCCAAACTAGGGAGGCCAGCATCTCCTTCGACTACATACTCCAGACCTACATGATAGAGAGGGGAGCCACCGAGCACAGGGCCATGAGGGACTTCGTGGACATACTTGCCGCCTACAGGGCGGAGGACGTGAGGATCAGGAGGCTGCTCTTTAGGCGCGATAGCGAGCCTCTGCTGGTCGAGGACAGGCACTTCATAGACGTGGTGAAGGGAAGGAGCCAGCCCTTCGTGAGCCTAGTCGACGGCTACATAGCGCTGAAGAACGTGCTCATGGCCCTGAAGTCAGCCAGCAGGCGCGCCGAGCTCGAGATCAAGTGGGACGAGCCATTTATAGACCCGGAGTCGTACTACGAGGGGGGGCGAGGGGGTGGGCCCTAGTGGGCAAGGTGAGGTTCCAGTGCAGGGACTGCGCCAAGCGCGGGAGGGGCGGCTTCTTCAGCCTGAGCCCCGAGGAGGCGGAGGGGGAGGTCAGGTGCCCCTACTGCGGCTCCAAGAGGGTTAAGAAGCTCAGCAAGTAGGCGGGCGTGGCTGGCCACACATATTTTAAGCCCAGGGGCCTAACTGTAAGCGGTGATTGGCTTGAGCTACCTGATCGGAACCGACATAGGCACGCTAGGAACCAAGTCCGTCCTCGTCGACCTCGAGGGCAGGGTCCTAGCCTCGGCCTTCGTCGAGTACGGAGTGATGACGCCCAGGCCTGGCTGGGCTGAGCAGTGGCCAGAGGTGTGGTTCGACGCGGTCTGCAGGACGATAAGGGAGGTTCTGGAGAGGTCGAGGGTGAACCCGAGGGAGGTGGCTGGCGTCTGCATCAGCGGGCTCTACGGTGGCGCTGGCGTCCTGCTAGACGAGGGGATGAGGGTCCTCAGGCCAGTCATCATCTGGGCCGACAGGAGGGCAGTTGAGGAGGCTAAGTGGATAAGGGAGAACGTGGGCGAGGACGAGGTCTTCAAGGTCTCGGGCAACACGATCGACCCCTACTACGGCTACGTGAAGCTGCTGTGGGTCAAGAGGAACGAGCCCAACGTGTGGGAGAGAGTGCGCCTCATGCTGACGCCCAACGCCTACTGCATATACAGGCTGACGGGCGAGGTCGCCATCGACCACTCGTCGGCTGGCAACTTCGCTGGCGTCTACGACATCCGCAAGAGGCAGTGGTCGCACGAGATGATGGAGGCCCTCGGCTTCCCGCCTGAGATATTCCCTGAGAGGCTGTGCATGTCGAAGGACGTCGTCGGGGAGGTCCATGAGGAGGGCTCCAAGCTGACGGGGCTGCCCAAGGGCACCCCCGTGTGCGCTGGCGGGATAGACGCGCCGGTCTCGGCCCTCAGCGTGGGGGCGCTGAGGGACGGCGACCTGGCGTCCATGCTCGGGACCTCCATGTGTAACGGCTTCATCCAGGACGAGCTCAGGCTGTCGAGGAGGCTCGTGAACTACCCCTACGTCGCCTACGACGACAGGAAGGTGTACTCGTTCGCCGGCATCACCACCGCTGGCTACTGCGTCAGGTGGTTCAGGGATCAGCTAGGGCTGTACGAGAGGGAGGCCTCGAAGGTGCTCGGCGTCAGCGCCTACCAGCTCCTAGACCTCGAGGCCTCCAAGGTCAGGCCGGGCTCAGACGGCCTGATATTCCTGCCGCACATGATGGTGGGCGAGAGGGCCCCCTGGTGGGACGAGTACGTCAGGGGCACTCTGATAGGGCTCACCGTCTACCACACCCGGGCGCACGTCTTCAGGGCAATACTAGAGGGCGTCGCCTACGCGGTGAAGTACTCCATAGAGGTAGCCCTCGAGGCGGGCATACCGCTGAGGCGCATAATACTGGTCGATGGGGGGGCCAGGTCCCCGCTGTGGAGGCAGATAATCGCCGACGTGGTCGGGATGGAGGTCCAGTACCTAGCGAGGGCTGAGGGTGCCCCGCTGGGCGACGCTCTGCTGGCGGGGGTGGGCACTGGCGTCCTCGAGAAGTACGAGGTCATAGAGGAGTGGCTGCAGGTGAGCGAGACCGTCAAGCCCATCAGGGAGAACGTCGAGGCCTACGAGAGGCAGTACAGAGTCTTCAAGATGGCCTACGAGAGGCTCAGCGACCTGTTCAGGGCCCTCAGCGAGGCCGCTTAGGCTCACTCGACGCCCAGGAGCTCGGCGGCGTTCCTGTAGAGTATGCGCTCTAGGGCCTGCTTGCTAAGGCCTAGGCTCAGCAGCAGGTCGAGGTGCTCGCGGTTAGGACCGTACTGGTTGCCAGCCTCGCCCACGCATGGGAAGTCGGTGCCGTAGAGGACTCTGCCGGAGAACCTCTCTAGGAACCGCTTAGCGTACTCGGGATCTCTCCTGAGGGCGTTCAGGCCTGAGAAGGCGGAGATGTCCGCGTAGACGTTCTCGTGCTCGCTCATAATCCTCTCGACCATGCCGCCGGGCACGACCCTGCCCGACGGGTACTCGACCCCCTCCTCGACCACGGCTGAGATGTGCTTCCACCAGCCGGGGCCGTGCATTATGAATTTCGCATCTGGCACCTCCTCGAGCACCCTGATGAGGCCGCGCACGTCTGGGTTGTACTTGCTGTCCATGTGTATCAGCACGGGAATTGCAAGCTCAGCGCACAGCTTATAGAGCCTGACGGAGAGGGGGTGATCCACCCTCATCTCCACCTTGTACTCCCCGAAGCCCCTACAGCCCCTCCTCACGTACCTCTTGACCAGGTCCTCAGCGTTAGGGGCCCTTGGGTCCACCGCGCAGAAGGGCACGACCCTGCCTGGGCACCTCTCAGCCGCCCTCAGCACGCGCTCCGTGCTAGCTATCCTGCTGCCCGCCCTTGAGGGGCCGGGGAGCGGTAGCAGGGCAGCGGCGCTAACGCCGACCGCGTCCATGTAGCCTAGCAGGTCCTCCAGCGTAACGACGATGCGGCCGAAGAGGTACCTGGACCACGACCTCACGACGCCTATGTGGGTGTGAATGTCTATCATCGCCTCGGCCAAGCCAAGCACCCCGCTTATAAGCATGGTTTTGCGGGAGCTATATAAGAGTGCTATTTTTATAAGGCCCTCAGAGACTATATCTGAAGAGAGCATGTCAAATGCCCCCAGGCCCAATTTTGATGCTGGGTTGCACAGGCGTGTCAAGTATCGACTTCTGGCATTCCTGCTAGATAGCGGCATAAAGTCGATCTCCCCCTCGTTCTCGCTCACGACCGGAGTCTCCTACCCCGACCTCCTGAGGAGCGTGACAGTAAACAGGGAGCTCCAGCAGAGACTCCTGGAGGAGCTCTCCAACGAGGGCTTCCTGAGGAGGGAGCTGGTCACGAGAGCCGTGGCGTGCCCTAAGTGCGGCTCGTTCGAGGTGGCCACGAAGTACTACTGCCCCTTTTGCGGCTCCTTCAACGTAGAGAAGCTCTCCCTCATCTCGCACAGGACGTGCGGCTTCATAGGCACGAACCGAGACTTCAAGAGGGAGGACGACAGGCTGATCTGCCCGAAGTGTGGCGAGGCGCTAGAGGAAGGGAGCTACACTGTCATGGGGCGCGTGCTGGAGTGCGCTGGCTGTAAGGCCAGGTTCGACCAGCCCCTCATCAGGCACAAGTGCCTGAAGTGCGGCCACGAGTTCGACGTCCTCGAGGCGCGCTACGTCCCCATATATAAATACACCGTTGATATGAGCAAGGTGCACTCGATAGTCAGGGAGATAGCCAAGGAGCTCCTCAGCTCCGCCCTCGCTGAGATGGGCTTCGAGCTGAGGGACGACACGATCACTGGTAGGAGCGGGATAATCCACGCATTTGACATAGTGGCCGTCAGAGACAATACGAGGGTGGGGATAGACATTATACCCCCGGGCACTAAGGAGCAGGACGCGTTCAAGGTGTTCGCCGTCAGCTTCGGGAAGATCATCGACCTCAGCGACATGAAGATACTGCTAGCCGTCCCGGAGGACTTGAGCAGGAACCTGCCGACGCTCGGCAACGACGCTAAGAACTTTAGCGTCGTGATGTACAAGAAGCTCTTAGAGCTTCCAGAGGCGATCAAGAAGCTAGTCTCTGAGGGGGCGGGCGAGCGTCAGGTCTTGGGGAGGGGAACTGAGACTAGCTCGGAGACTAGCGGCAGCACCGCCCCGTAGAAGGTCACCGCTATCGCCATGAGTATTATCGAGTGTATCAGGCCCCGCGAGACCCTGCCCGTTCTCATCTTGCCCACTATCAGCCCACCGAAGAAGGACTCCATCAGCGAGGCGTAGTAGAACACCACCTCATAGACCTCCGGCTTCAGGAGGCCCCTCACGAATGGTATCCCGGCGGCAAATAAGCTGAGGGGCTTGAAGAATATCTCGGTGAGGACGGCTGAGATCGCCAGGAACAGTATGAGGGATATGTATATGGTCCACGCGTATGGCGCTATCTTAGACCTCCTCTCGAGCTCGAACGCCAGCAGCATGCTGTACACGTCGCCAGCCGTCTCGAGGACGTCTACGACCCTGGCCCCGCTGGTGTACGCCTCGCTTAGTATGACGGAAACCACCTTCGTGCTGTACACGTCAACCCTCTCTGCGAAGCTCCTCAGCGACTCCTCGAAGGGCTCTCCCAGGGCAGACCTGAAGACGACCCTCCTCATCTCCCGCCTGAGGGGGCCCGCGCCCCTGGCTGAGATCTCCTCCACAGCCCTGACCAGCGGGACGCCAGACCTGACGGTCTCGGCGAGCTCCCTGAAGAACAGCGGCAGGTCCCTCTCTATCTTCGAGACGTAGCTGGCGTTCATGACAACCACTGCCGTGTACGGAGCGAGGGCGGCGATTATCGTGACCGCGATCAGCACGTTGAGCCTCCTATCAAGCGGTATGACTAGGGGTGTGGCGGGCACCTCGAACAGCTTGCCCTCCCTGGCAGCCCTAGCGCACTCGACGGCTAGGAGGGCCGCCAGTGGGGCCACTACGGCGACCGTTATGGCGGCGATTATCATCTTGTTGCGCCTGGTCAGCTTCACGTACAAGGCTCACACCCTGGACATGATCATGTCGACGATGATCAGTATGGCTAGCGCCGAGAAGGGTATGAAGAGGAAGATGAACATGAGCATCAGCAGCGTCGGCGGCAGGTCGAACACCCTCCCCCCGACGATGTCCATGATCGACAGCATCACGATGGCTATTATCGGGCCAGCCACAAGCAGCGTGATGTATATCTCCGAGACCGTGGCCAGGGCGCTCGTCAGCCTGGCGAGCTCCTCCGACCTCTCCTTGAAGAGCCTCCTCAGGTAGAACGAGAGGTACTCGCGCAGGTCGCCCCCCGTGACTATGACGTTCCTGAGCCCCGAGTAGAACTCCTGGAGGGCTGGCGAGGGCGCGGTGTCCATCCTGTTCTTCAGCGCCGCTATGGTGTCGTAGCCGAGCATCTTGACGTCCCTGAGTATCCTGAGGGCCTCCCGCCTGACCTCCCTCGACGGGTCGATCTCAGCCACCCTCTCAAATATCCTCTCAGGGATGACGCCGGCCGCCGCTATGGCGGCCATGTAGCTCAGGGTGTAGATCAGGCGCGACCTTATAGCCTCCCCCCTGCTCTTGGCCACGTGGTACGGGTAGTACACCAGGGCTAGGAGCACTGTGGAGGCGACGGCCGCCCCAGCTGTAACCCCCAGCGCTATGGCGCCCACCCACGGGAACCCCAGCGCGGCTCTGAACAGCAGAGTCAGTGCGGCTGCGGAGGCGACGAACGACGCCACCGTCGCGGTCACCGACCTGGACATGTAGACCTCGAATGGCGTCGGTATCAGCGCCCTCCTGTACACGTCGCTGAGCTCCGCCACCATGCCCTCGACCGTGGACCTGAGGCGCGCCCTCAGGCCCGTGGGCCTGCCCATCAGCTGACCCCCACCATGAACCTCCTCTTCACGCTCTCGGGCCTGTAGTAGTAGTCCCTGATGACCCTGGCCACGTCCTTGAAGGACCTTACGTCTAGCTCAGCCAGCCTCCTGAGTATGGCCTCCCTCGCCCTCAGCTCCTCCATCACGTCGCCCACGATGTATATACCCATCTCCGACACCCTCTCCAGGAGGTAGCTCTTGCCGGTGAACTCTACCCTGTCTAGCACGGGGTCCCACTTGAAGACCTGGTGGAGCTTCACGTCCCCAGTCTCTGGGTCTAGGCCCAGCGTCTCGTAGACGCCCACTATCCTCCTGAATATCCTGCCCTGCCTCTCGATCCTAGCTATCTCAACGAAGACGTTCATCATCGGTATGAGCTCCCTGGGCACGTTCATGGGCCTCGTCTCTAGCCTCCTTATCGCGTAGTGGACGTTCTCGGCGTGCATCGTCGATAGGCCAGCGTGCCCCGTGTTGTGGAGGAGCACCGGCACGTCGCCGCCGAAGAAGGCCTCGCTGCCAGGCACCGACACGTCGTACACGTACCCCTCGTAGGGGACGCGCCTGACCTCCGTGACCCTGTAGAACGAGACGCCGCCCTCTATCAGGGCCCTCAGCCTCGAGGCCAGGCCAGCCTCGCTCGGGCCCAGCAGCTCCTCCGCGACCCTGAGGGCTGCGACTGCCCTCTCGCGCTCGACGAGCTCGTCGCTGCCGAGGAGCTTCAGGGCCTTGGACGCCTCAGCTACCCTGCCAGCCGCCGCCACCTCCACCAGCAGCCGCCTGACCGGCTCAGCTAGTACTAGGTCGCCCCCCTCCCTGGCGAAGCCGTCGCCGTCGAGCCTCAGCGGCACGCCGTGCAGCCTCGCCAGCCAGACGACCTGGGCGCGCAGCTCCTCGCTCAGGCCCCCGCGAGCGTGGAGGACGGAGTCTATGAAGCTCTCCACGACCCCCCTCTCAGCCATCCAGAGCTGCTCCGGGACGCCGTGGCTGGCTAGCCTCCGCAGGGCCTCGGCCAGTAGCCTCGACTCCACCACCAGCCCACCGCTAGCCTGAGCGTGCCTCACGCCGAGCCTCCTCAAGAGCTCAGACACCTTAGCGAGCGCAGCGCTCGGCAGCCCGCTCAGCACGATCATGCTGCCCTCGACCTTGCCGCGCGCTAGGTAGCACCCCAGCAGCGCGGCTAAGCCCTCGTCGACCTCCAGCAGCGCTGGTAGCTCCTCGCGCCCCAGCCGGACCCGGGCCCTCACCCTGCGCTTGGGGTCAGCCTCGCTGGTCAAGTACTCCCTCACGCTCAGGCGCTTGCCGTCCAGCGTGACCTCGACGCCATCGCAGTCCCTCAGGAGGTCTACGAGGTCGATGACTGCTAGCCTGCGCGGCGAGCTTAGGACTGGGGCGCAGAAGGTCACGAGGAGGTCGCCGACCTCAAGCTCGTCCACCCTCTTCTCGACGACGCCGAAGTCGTCGCCTAGCACGAATACGCTGTGCGAGCCTGTAGCCAGGATCGCGCCCCCGCCGCTGTGCTTCACCTCATATAGCTCGCTGGCCCTGTGCCTGAGGACGTAGCGCACGGGCCTGAACGCGACCTCGCCCCCGTCGAGGGTTAGGACCCTCCAGTCCCCGCTCACGGCCCTTGGCTCGTCAGACCCGCCGTCGCTGTAGGCCTCGTCGGCGAAGTCCCCTATCGCCCTCAGCACGACCCTGCCCTCACTGGGGCTGTAGAGCAGCACCGGCGTGTCGCGCGACACGCTGGCTATGGCCTGGAAGAGCGTGTACGCCTCCTCACCCCTTATCTCGCCCACGATTATGTAGTCCGGCCTCTGCCTCAGGGCGGTTCTCAGGAGCTCGTAGAGCGTGACGTCCATCCTCCACCTCTCGTGTGACGGCCTGGTGACCAGTGGTATCCAGTTCTCGTGCGGCAGGTTTATCTCGGGGGTGTCCTCGATGGTCACGATCTTAGCCTCGGGCCTGATGAGCATGGCGACCGCATTGAGCGTGGTCGTCTTGCCGGAGCCAGTGACGCCCAGTATCATGATGCTCCTCTTGAGGTCGACTAGGAGCCAGAGGTAGGCGGCTAGGAGCGGCGACAGCGTCTTGAACTTTATGAGGTCTATGACTGTGAACGGCTCCTCCCTGAACTTCCTGATCGTGAACGTGCCGCCCCTCCTCGAGACCTCGCTTAGCGTCAGGTGGATCCTGTATCCCTCCGGCAGCGCGCCCTCGACTATCGGGAAGGCCACTGATATCTGCTTGCCAGCCTTGTAAGCTAGCCTGTTGAGGGTCCTCATGAGGTCCTCGCTCGTCCTGTAGACGACGTTGGACGGGAGGGACTCGTAGCGCCTGTGCCACACGTAGACCGGCAGCCCGACGCCGTCGCAGCTTATATCCTCGATGTTCGGGTCCCTCATCATTACCTCGAGCTCGCCGTAGCCGAGGAGGTCCCTGATGAGGTAGTAGATCAGCTTGTCCTTGGACTCCGGCTTCACCCTTACCTTGTACTTCTTCAGTATCTCCTCGAACCGCTCCTTGATGTACTCCTCCATGGCCTCCCTGTCGTTGAGTATGCTCAGGTCAGGCTCGCTCGTCTCCACGATGTACCTCTTGATCCTCTCGAGAGCCTCCCTCTCCTCCTCCGTCAGCTCGGGCTCTATCACCAGGTACTCCAGCCTGCCGGTGGCCCTGTCGTAGACTATCGCGGCGTAGCCGAAGTTCTCGATGACCTTGTAGAACTCCTTGAACACCTTGCCACTCGCTGAAGCCATGAGGACACCATGCACTTCAAAACAGTTCGTGATTTTCGTTGAGGGAAGCCTATAATTAAGCTTATCGGTAGGTGAGTACTGTGGCTAGGGCAGCTGGGGGCGGCGGCCGACTAAGCGACGCGCTCAGCGGCGTGCTCAGCGCCCTGAGGGGCGTGTTGGGCAGCGGCCTGCACAGCGTGGCGGTCGTCGGCGAGGCCTCAAGGCCCGACGACTACGTGGACGGGCTTAGCGACGTCGACGTGATAGCGATAGTCGACAGCAGGCCAGGGCCTGCCGAGAGGTACGAGCTGCTGCGCAGGCTCTCGGCCACGGGCCTGAGGCTCAGCGTGTCCTACCTGAGGCCCGGCGACCTAGCAGACCTGCTCAGGAGCGGGCACCCTCTAGGCTGGCAGGTGGCCCGCGACTCCCTCATCCTCTACGACGACGGGACCTTGGCCGGCCTGCTCAGGGAGGTCGGCGTGACCTTGAACGAGCGCACAGCGGAGGCGTTACTCAGGGCCTCCCTGTCCGCTCTGTGCATAGCAGCGGAGAGCTACCTAAGGGGGTACCTCTCCGAGAGCGCCTACTGGCTCCACCGCTCGCTCAGGCAGGCAGCCCAGCGGCTCTGCCTGATCAAGCTGGGCGACATCCCCAGGTCAGACGCTGAGATCGATGAGGCCCTCATCTCCCTCGGCGCGCCCCCAGCCGTTAGGGCCTGCTTTAGCAGACTGGCGGCGGCTAGGAGGATGGGCATCTCCAACCTTACGGTGAGGGCGCTTGTGGCCTCCGCCGTCAGGTCCCTGTGCCTGCTCCTGGACCTAAGCTCGCCCGACTGGGCGCTCGTGGAGGCCGAGGCGGTGGAGGCCATGGCCAGCGGCCCCCTCGTTAGGATAGGCGTGAGCGTGGAGGGCAGGAGGCTTAGGTGGAGGGTCTTGGTGGCTGACAGCGAGTCCGAGTCTGGCCTCAGGGAGGTCGTCGTGTGAGTAGGGTGCGGAGGGCATAGCTTAATTCTCCTCAGCGCTAAGGTCTAGTGGGTGAGGCGGGTGAAGGTGCACTTCAAGGACATAACGCTGAGGACCAGCAAGAGCGTGGAGCTCGTCGACATAACTCGGGAGGTCGAGGAGGCCGTCGCTGAGAGCGGAGTTAAGAACGGCATGTGCCTCGTCTACGCCCCCCACGCCACAGCCGCCATCGTGGTGAACGAGCACGAGAGGGGCCTCATGGACGACATAGTGGCCAAGGTCAGGGAGGACTACCCGAGGGACGGCAGGTGGAAGCACAACCTAATAGACGACAACGCCGCAGCCCACTTGGCATCAGCCTTCATCTCCTCGTCCAGGATCTTCCCTGTGAGGGATGGGAGGCTGGTCAGGGGCACGTGGCAGAACATATTCCTGCTGGAGCTCGACGGGCCTAGGAGCTACAGGAGGGTCGTTGTCGAGGTTATGGGGGAGTGATCAAAAAGGAAGATTTTTATGAATTTTTGCTACGCCCCTGGCAGAGGAGGTGGGGGTGGGGC
>CAZCFI010000032.1:0-20048 GCA_964497915.1 uncultured Thermoproteales archaeon | reverse complement strand
GACATGATAAGGAGGTTCGTCTGGTGCGGCCTCCCCTCGTTCGCCGATAGGCTGGCCAACGCCACGAGCAAGGAGGTCGTCGAGGTGACGCTCTACGAGGCCCTCAGGATATCGAGGAGCGCTGGCGAGTTCCTCTGCCAGGACGAGAGGACGGTCAGGCCTCACGTCGCCCGCGAGGAGAGCGTCAAGTGGCTGCTGAGGAAGCTCGACGAGGACTTAGTCGCCGGCCTCGAGATAGCGCGCAGGATAGCCATAAGGGCCCTGGCCTAGGGGGGTGGTCGCCGTGGTGTTCGTGAGCGTCGGGATTAGGGTCGTGGTGAACGTCGAGGCCCTCAACATGGTCGAGAGCGTGGGCAACGTGACCAGGCATAGGAAGGCCGCGATCGTCTACAAGTCTGAGTCGCAGGAGGGCGGCAGGAGGGTCGTGAGGTACGTGCTGCGCTGGGTCCCCGTCGTCAGCGGCGAGAGCGTCGCTCACGCCTACCAGGTCTGGCTAGCCCAGCTGGCCAAGGCGAGGGGGCTGCCCCTATGCGAGTACTGCGAGCACGGGGAGTTCGTCAAGCACTGCCAGGCTGAGCTTTTCGGCTCCAGGGACTGGGAGGCCAGGCTCAGGGAGCTGGTGAAGGCCAAGGACGGCTACGACCCGCACGAGGTCGAGAGGGCGATAGTCGCCAACTGCGTGGTCGAGGACGTGGGCGGCTTCCTCTACCCTGGGCGCCCGACCCCCGTTAAGAGGACCTCGAGGTTCTCCACCGGCTACATGGTGCCAGCGCTCGACGCCATTGAGAAGGTGGCCCTCGAGCCCCAGTTCCACGTCAGGCACGCCCCCAAGGCGCAGCAGGTGGCCGAGCAGGCTCAGATGCCGTACTACGTCGAGGTAGGCTCAGCGGTCTACTCGCTCACCTTCAACCTGGACGTGGACGGGATAGGGAAGACAAGCATGATTAGGGTTGAGCCCGTCGTCGAGGGGGACGAGCTCAGGGAGAGGGTCGAGTGCGCCCTCGACGCGCTAGCCCTCATGCTCGACAGCAAGCTCTTCGGCGCCAAGCTCAGCAGGTTCAGCCCAGTAGTGGAGTACGACGCGGTGCTCGCCGCCGTCTCCAGGACGTACCCGTTCGTGGTCTCGCCCCCAGCCTCGGCGGGCTTCGCTAGCGAGACCGCCGCGAGGGCTGAGAAGTTCAAGGCCTACTTCAGCACCGACGTGTACTTAGTCGGCTACGGCCAGGTCGAGGGCGTCGAGGTGGCGCCCACCGTCCTCGAGCTCGTGGAGAGGGTCAAGGGCAGGGTCGCTGAGTGGCTCGGCTAGCTGGCGCCCAGAGTGGCGGGCCATGAAGGTGGTCAAGGCTAAGCTGAAGTTCCACTGGGGCTTCATCAGCAGGTGGCCAGCCTACACCGCTGCCCAGCCCTCGACGCTCTACCTGACGCCCACCTCGCTGCTCGGCGCCCTGGCCTACGGGCTAGCCAAGCTCAAGGGGCTGCCCGAGGTAGTGCGGGTGGAGGTTGGCAGAGGCAGCCGGAGGAGGCGCGGGAGGAGGGCTAAGGTCCCCGTCCACTTCTACAGCTCAGCGGTGAGGGCCCTCGAGTACTGCAGCTGGGTCACCTACAGGGTGGAGAGCGAGCTCGAGCCCAACCTGGGCCTCGTCGAGACCATGGACCTCAGCAAGGTGTCTCTGGTTCTCGGCGTCAGGAGGGGGAACATCTACCCGGGGTCCCCCTACCTGTGGGGGGTCCAGCCCCACGGCAAGGTGTACTCGCCCTCGCTCGAGGTGACGGTCGCCTACTTCGCCGCCAGGGACGACGTCGCCAGCGACGTCGAGAGGGCAGCGTGGCTCATCACGAGGGTCGGGTCCCGCGAGAGCGTGGTCTCAGTGCAGGATGTGCGGGTGGTGGGCGCGCGCCCCGCGAGCGCTGAGGAGGTGGAGACGGCCTACGCCTTCCCCAGTAGCCTCGCTGAGCGCGTCGATGGCCCGCACGCCGTCGCTAGCCTCTTCGTGCCCTCGCGCGAGTGGTACAACCTGATGGTCGTGAGGGACGTGAGCAAGCACGCGGCCGACTTCGTCATCCCCCTCAGGCCAGTCAGGGTCAGGCCGTCGCCAGCCTCGCTGATCGCCGCTGACGAGGATGGGGAGGCATACGTGCTGCCAGGGGGTGCGGGCGTTGGGTAGGTTCGTCGTGCTGCCAATGCCGCTGGGAGGGGCGATCTTCAAGACGCTCTACGCAGAGCTCGCCGCCTCAGCGGTAGCAGACGTGAGGTTCGGCTACGACCCGTCCAAGGGCCTGCCCTACGCTGAGCTCGAGGTGCGCGACCTGACGAGAGCCGCCGCGCGGCTCTTCAAGCAAAGGCTTAACTTCATGACGGAGGTGGGCGGCGTCCCGCTCATCCGGGGGGTGGCTCCGGGCACCGACGGGTACGTGCTCTCCAAAGCTGGCGTCTCCCTGCCGGGCGGCAGGGGCAGAGAGGCGAGGCGCGCGGTGGCTGAGCTGATGCTCGAGCTGCTGGAGCAGGGGGACCTCGCTAGCGACCTCTCTATCGAGAGCTGCCAGGTCGTGGCTGAGGAGGCTGGCTCGTTCACCATAAGGATAGGGGAGGGGCGAGTGAAGCTGCCCTCGATAGTTAGGACGGAGGCCTTCTACGAGACCGGCAGGTTCGGCCTGCTGCGCGACTTGACCAAGGGTAGGCCCTCCATAGGCTTAACTAGCGTTGAGGGCACCCTGCCCGTGTTCGCGCTGACGCTCCTGGCGACGATGATGTGCGAGGTCGCGATGGAGGTAGAACGCAGGCAGGAGCGAAGGCTGCTCTGGACCATCGACGTGAGGCTGGGGCCGAGACTCCCCGGGCCCAGGCTCGGCCTCGTACTGGGCCACGTGAGGCGCGTGGTCAGGTGGCTCAGGAGGTCGGGGATCGGCACGTACGCTGAGGACTTCGACGCGGTCAGGCTCGCCGTGCTCTTCAGGCTCTACTCGTCCGTGGAGGAGTTACTCGCCCTCCGAGGCTTAGAGCCCGTCCAGGTCAAGTTCCACGTGGTCTCGGCTACGGGGAGGCGGTTCCTCAAGACTCTGGAGTTCTCCATCCCGCTCCAACAGGTGTTCGTGCTCGACGCCTCCATGCGCTCCATATTCGAGGAGGCTCAGCAGAGGCTCGCCCTAGCCAACTCGCTAGCTCACGCACTAGTCGGCCTGGCGAGGCTTGACAGGCTCCAGGCCGGGATGGAGCTAAGCATTCCCGCCATAGCTGAGGCCAGGGCCGCGCTGAAGAGGGTCAGCTACGCTGTGCTGGACGGGAACCTTAAGGCCGCCCTCGACAGCGTGTACTACGTGTGCAGGCTGCTGAGGGAGGGAGACTTCACCTCCAGCCTGGCGTCAGGTGTGAGCGCTAGCGTGCGGGGGTGGCGCGAGGCCGTGGGCGCTCCCGCGGAGGCTGAGCAGGTGAGGGGGGACATCAGGAGCGTCATGAGCACGCTCAGGGAGCTCTGCGGCGTAGCCGCGTGATGGGATTGAGCGGCTCGTCAGCTCGGTCAGGCGGGCTTAGCCGCGACGAGCTTCAGCGAGAGGTGCTGGCGCTACTGCGCGAGCGCGGAAGAGCGGTGCTGATAGCCCCCACTGGCTTTGGGAAGAGCACACTGCTCGTGCGCAACTGGGGGGAGGTGGAGCGCTGGGGCAAGGTGGTGCACTGCCTGCCGCTCAGGGCCGTGGTCTCAGACGTGGTCAGGGCAGCTTACGAGCGGCTCGGCTGCAGCAGAGCTGATGCGCTTGTCGGCTACCAGGCTGGCGTCGACATACGCGTAAATGGCGCTCTGGCGCACAAGAATCCCTACCTGCTGAGCGTGTACTGCGTGACCACCTATGACAGCTACTCCCTGACCCTACTTCTCTCGGCCGTCCCCGAGCTAGCGAGGGCTCGCGTGCACTCAGATGTCAGCTACGCGGCCATCGCCCTCTCGCTCAACATGTTCGACGAGGTTCACGTGTTGGCCAGGGCCGACGAGCTCGCCTACGGAAGCGCCGCCGAGGACCAGCTCAAGTCCTTCGCGTTCCTGAGGGCGGTGACCGAGTACTTCACTGAGATTGGGGTTCCGCTCCTCTACGCCAGCGCGACCGTGGCTCCTAGAGTGCTGCAGGCGATATGCCCGCCGGGAGTCCCGGTAGTGGTGGTGGGCGGCAGCTACCTCGTCAGCAAGTACAGGGAGGCGCTCGGGGGCAGGGTCGTGGAGCGGCCCCTCGAGCTAGTCCCTGAGCTGAGAGCACAGGCCGAGGAGTACCTCAGCAGGGTGTCCACTAGAGTTACCAAGGAGGGACTCACGCGCGTAGCAACTGAGGCCGCAGCTGAGGGGCACGGAGCCACCGTCGTCTACTGCAACACTGTCCCCAGGGCCGTTGGCGTGTATAAAGTGCTGACCAGCAAGCTGGGCGAGAGGGTGATGCTCGTTCACGGCAGGCTCGGCAGGGCGGACAGGGAGAGGAGGCTTAGCGCGATTAAGAGGGCCCTTGAGGAGGGCAGGGAGCTAGTGGTAGTGTCCACGCAAGTCCTCGAGGCTGGTGCCGACCTCAGCTTCGACTGCATGGTGAGTGAAGTCGCGACTCCCGAGTCTCTCATACAGAGGGCTGGCAGGGTGCTCAGGTGGGCCAGGCACATAGAGGCGGGGGAGGGGCTCGTGGTCATCGACGTCTCTGAGCCCTCCCTGCTGAGCGCTAAAGCCGTGTACCCCGCTGACGTCGTTGACCTAACGGCCGAGCTGCTAGCGAGGACGTGCCCTAGCGGCGAGCGCGCGCTCGACTGGAGGTATGGTGTCACCAGGGACACCGCCTACAGGGTGCTGCTGGAAGTCTACGACCAGGCTAGCGTTGAGCTGACCGAGCTCGACCTGATAGCCAGAGAGCTAAGAGGCATGCTGAGCTCGAACTATGTGAGGCTGACAGCCCTCGGGGCCTGCCTCCGCGACTTGCTTGAGGACTTCGAGGAGAGGTGGATGGGCTCCGTGGTCAGGTCGTCGAGCCTCGCCAGGCTGGTGGTGCGCTCTGAGTCTGGGGAGGACGTGGTCGACGTCTCGCACGACCTGCTAGCTAGGAAGTGGCGCGAGTGGCTCGAGGTCAGAGACGGCTGCGTCGTTGCGCTGTTCTACGCGTCAACGCCTGGCGATGAGGAGGTCGGAGAGCTCGAGGTAGCAGTCCCTGTGCGCACCTTTGAGCTGGCGCTGAGGCGCCCTCTAACTGGCCACGCTTACCTAGCCAAGCTGGCTAAGAGGGAGTGGGGGAGGAGTGGGGTGAGGCTCGAGTTCAGGGGGTACCTGGTCAGGCCTGAGGCCTATGACCCAGAGGTAGGGCTGGTCTAGCGGAGGTGGCGCCTTGAGGCTGATGGCGGGTAGGGGGGAGGAGTTAGAGACCCACCTGAGAGAGGTGGGCAGGCTGTCGGAGGCTCTAGCGGCGCGCCTAGCGCCCGAGCTCAAGGAGCTCGCTTACCTCGCTGGCGCCTTGCACGACATAGGCAAGGCCCTGACGCTGTACCGGGTGAGCCAGCTCAAGTACTTAGCTCACGAGGTGGCCTCAAGCTTCGTGGCCCTCGAGGTCTGCGCGAAGCTTGGACTAAGAGAGGAGGATAGGTACGCGGTGGTCCACGCCGTGCTATTCCACATGCAGGCCTACGAGGCGCCGGGCACCAGGGTGAGGGCGCTGTACGCAGCTATTAGAAGGAGGGGTATCGGGGTCAGGTACGAGGAGAGGGCGGCTCGAGTGCTCGCTAGACTGCTGCTCAGGTGGGGAGTCAGCGAGGAGGACGCGGCTGAGATGCTCAGTAGAGGGGCGGCTGAGTTTGAGAGGGGGCTGCGGGCGCGCCAGCTAGGCGGTGGGCCCGTGGCCACGGTCCTCGCAAGGGCGAGCCCGCGCTTAGCTGGAGGCGGGCTGCTCGACGACGCAGCGTCCCTCCACAGGTGCAGGGTATTAGCTGGGCTCGTCATGGTGGCTGACAAGTGGGTGTCGGTGATTCGCAGGGGCGGTGCGAGGAGCCTCTACTTCACGTGCGTAGACCAGCTACTCAAGGGCCTGGGCGTCGTGTAGTAACTGTCACAATTTTCTGTCACAATATTTATTACGGCAGGTGCGACTGTCTTCTCTTAGGGGGGCCTTTTGAGCGGAACCGTGAGGGTCAGCGTGGCCAGCTGCGGACCCGTAATGAACTCGGAGGTAGAGGTGCCAGTTCCAGGAGTGGTCGTGTTCATAGGGCCCAACCTTACGGGGAAGAGCCTGCTGGGCACTGCTATAGCCTCGTACCTGTTCGCCAACTGCGTGCTACAGTCTGACGACCTCGCCGAGCACCTTGGCGCTAGCTGCCCAGCGGACCTGGCTCTCAGCCTGATTAGTGAGTACGACCCCCTCGACCTGGCCTCGTTAGAGGGAGCGCCGTCGCCCGACGCTCTGGGCCGTCACACGTTGCTGAGTGAGGCCTACCCTGCTCTGAGCCCAGAGGGTAGGGCTCTCAGGTACTTAGCGTTGGTCGCATTCGTGGCTGAGTTCTCTGAGGCGCTGAACTTAGGGGCGCTCAGCGCCTCAGAGCTTAGGGAAGCTATTTTTCCCGAGGAGCGAGGTGAGCTATCGGTCGAGCTTAAGCTAGGCTTTAACGGAGCGGAGAGTGATGTCACCGCGTCCGTCCCGCTACCGATGTCAAGGCTCAGCGAGTGCAACGTCCGGCTAAGGCGAGAGTTGGGTGGGCTCATAGGGCTCAAGTGCCTCAACCCTTACACGCTCCATCGCTCTGTGTTAGCTGGAGGAGGGCCGCTTCCCCCCTCGCTTGAGCTGGTTAGAAGGATAGCTAGGGAGTACCAGATCGCCGCATGCGACGCCGCCTCTAAGCTCGGCGAGGCTCTAAACAAGCTCGTGGCGTACTCCGAGCTAACATGCGCGCGAGGCTTAGGAGGCGAGCTAGCAGAGGACTTGAGGCGAGTTGGTGACAAGGTGGCTCTCATCAAGCGGAGAGGTGAGCTAGCGCTCAGGGTTGGCGACCTAACCGTCCCCCAAAGTCTGTTTAGTAAGGGCCTCAGGTCCCTAGTCTCGCACTACTTGCTAGCCCACTGCGCCATCTACCTCGCTAAGGGCGTGGGGCTAACGCCAGTGGTGTACCTGGACGAGCCTGAGGTCTCGCTTGACAGCATAGCGGCGTTCATGCTGCTAGAGCTCTACAGGCCCGTGCTCGAAGTTGGCGGCTCTGTCGTGGTGACAACTCACAGGGAGGACCTCATGCTGCAATACCTGCAGGTGCGTCTAGAGCGCGGGGACGAGCTCGTCAATCCCAGCACCGTCCGCGTATACGAGTTCTTGCCCGAGGTGACAGAGTCCGGGATCTCCGTTAAGGCGAGGAGCTGCAAGGTCACTGAGGACTTCATAGAGGCTGGCAAGGTCGATAGAGTAATCAAGCTCATGTTCGAGGCGGCTCCATGAGGAGCCTAGTGGTATTTGACGTCTCCTCGCTCAAAGAGATGTGGCTAGCGCTCAGCAGGCCAGAGACCAAGGCGATCGTTAGGGAGTTCCTTAGGGACGAGGTCAGCAGCGAGCTGCTAGCAGTCGTTAGGGCCAGCTCTAAGCCTGAGGAGGTACCGCTCGACGGCAAGACGCTTAGGCCGTCTCGCGGAGCGCTAGCTGAGCTGCTGCGCAGGGCTGGCATTGTAGCCTACGCGCCTCGAGCACTGCGAGTTAAGGAGTTCAAGTACGAGGACGAGAGGAGGAGGCTCCTCCGCAGCAGGAGGCTTGTCGAGATGATCAATAAGGTGTTCGAGGTGGAGCTCGGAGAGGCGGGGGGAGCTAGGAGAGAGGTGGATCGGGACGTCCACTTGATAGTGCCAGTCGCCAATCGCCTGTCGTCGGGCTACACTGAGTTACGGATAGTTACGGAGGACAGCGAGACCATGAGGAGAGTCGAGGCGCTCATTCAGGCGCTTGAGAACGTGGACCCTGCAGCAGCTAAGAGGCTTAAGGTGATGAGCGTGAGGGAGCTGCTGAAGCGGGCTGGCTAACTAGGGCCTGCACACCCTCCTCATCCTGCAGTAGCCGCACTTCTGCGTCCTCACGGGCTCGGGCTCCAGCTCCCTCTCGACCATCTCGTGGAGCCTCTTAGAGTACCCCCTCACCACCTCCCTCAGCGAGGGCGTCGGCCTGACCATCACGGCGCCGCCAGCCCCCACGATGTAGACGGCGGCCGCTGGGCGCCTGAGCGTCTCCTCAGCCGCCATGGCGTAGGCCACGGCCTGCACCAGGAAGTGCCTGTGCCTGCCCCAGAGGCTCCTCCTCGACACCTGGCTGAGCGGCTTGAACTCGTACACCGCTAGCCCGCCCTCCACCTCGCCCACCAGGTCGGCCACGCCGTACAGCCTCAGGCTCCTGCTCCTCACGTACTGCTGGACCCTCGGCCTCCTCAGCCCCCTGGCCGCGCCCATCGCGTAGTCCACCGTCACCTCCCTGCCCCTCTCCATGGAGTCCGTGACGTAGGAGTAGCCCGTGAACAGCTCCAGGTAGGCCAGCCTGGGGCAGTACACGAACTCCTTGAGCAGCGTTATCGGCAGGTACCCGGACTCCGCGTACCTATAGTACCCTGACCGGTACATCCCTCAGGTCCCCCCACGGGGTGCCCAGCACTATGGCGTGCCTCACGGACCTGTCGGGGACTATGAAGACTATGACGCTGTCCCTCCCGTGGTCGATGAGCCTGGAGGTGGCCCTCGCCACGTCCCTCGCCAGCCCCGAGCCGCCCCTGCCCACGAACGCGCTCCTCTGCACCCTGACCAAGCCCAGGCACTTCAGCCTGTCGGCGACCCTCAGCCTCGCCCTGTCGTCCGATATGTCGTACACGACCACCAGGTGCATGTCACCACCACGCGTGGTACCCTCTGTACTCGGGCTCCACGCCCCTGAGGAACCTCGCCAGCTCCCTCGCCTCGAGCACTACGATCTGCTCCAGTGGCACCCTCCTGCCCCTGTACGCGTGCGGCCTGCTGAGGTTCTCCAGGACCTCGGCGGCGACCCTCTTCCTCGTGTCGTACGATAGCAGGCCGTTGAACAGGTCCGGCTTGATTCTGTGGGCCGCGGCCACGAGCGGCTTGTCCACGGCCACAGGCCTGAACTGCTCTATGAAGTCGAATACGAGCGTGCGCTTGCCGCTCCTCTCCCTGTGCATGAATCCGCCGTAGGGGTCGAGGCCCACGAGGAGCAGGGCCCTCTCCACGACGTAGTACAGTATCCCGTACCCGTAGTTTAGCATCATGTTGAAGGGGTCTGGCGACGACTGGTCCCTGCCGTGGAAGCCGTAGTCCTCAGGCAGGAGCGTGGCCACCAGCTGCCAGTACCTCCTAGCAGCCCACGCCTCCTCCTCCATCAGCTTCTCCGGCGTGGGGCTCGGCATCTCCCTCACCCTGTCGGCGGCCACCTCGAGGCCATAGGCCTCCTCCCTCAGCTCCGGCCTCCCCCTAGCCTTGGCGAAGTACTTAAGCACCGCCGCTTGGTTCCTTATCTTGGCCTCCACGATCCTCTTCGCGGCCTGCAGGCCCCGCCCGCTCACCATGGCCTCGTACTGAGCCCTCCTAGCCTCCACGGTCCTGTTGATCACGAGGGGGTACAGCCTGCCCACCGGGTCCCCCCTGGCGTCCAGCACCACCAGGTCTATGCCGTGCGCCGCCATGAGCCTGAGCGCCTTCGAGGTCACTGAAGCCCTCGACGTCGCTATGACGACCTGGTCGTACAGGGCTGGCGAGAGCTCTATGGGCCTGCCCTCCCTCCTCAGCACCGTCACGACGCCCCTCCTGACGACTATCCTGCAGCCCGGCTCACATATGAAGAGCGTCCTCACGGCACACCGACCTCCACGGGCAGCTCCTCGGGCAGGAGGGCGGGAGGCCTGGGTCCTCGCCGTGCTCCGCTATCCTGGCCACCTCGTCCCTCTCCTCCAGCACCCTGGACCTCAGCTCGTCGGTGAGCTGGACGACCCTCCAGCCCACGCGCGGCAGCCTCTCGAGCCTCACGACGGCCACGACCCCGTAGTCGACGGGGTTGCCGGTCATCGACTCTATCGCCATGCCGTAGGCCGTGACGGCCAGCCTCTTCCTCTCGAGGTAGAGGCCGTTCCCCTGGCTCACCACGAAGTCCACCGGTATCAGCCCGACGACGAGGTCGGGCCTCACGCCGTCAGCCATCCCTATCGAGCTCGCCTCGACGTACGGCTCGACGAGCACCGGCAGCTTCCTCTCGTCGACGGCCCACTTGAGGGCTAGTGCTGAGCCCACGTCGAAGAGCGCGCTCGCCGCGCGCCTGAGGTCCCTCGGCACCCTCCTTAGAACCCTGCACTTAAGCCTACCGAGGGCCTCCACGGCTGAGCCCAAGGACCTCTCGATCTCGCTCAAGTGCCTGAGGGGCTCGAGGAACGCGTCGTGCAGGGCTGCCCCGCAGGCCATGGCCCTGGAAGGCTCCACCCTGTAGCCCACCACCCTCCTCAGGTAGACGTCCCTATGGGTGGGGCAGGGAGAGCACACCTCGTACACCGTGGGCATGTAGCGGTACCTGGGCCCCACGCGCTCCCTCGCCCACCCCCTGAGCTCAGCTATGTTGCTCCCGACTTCAGCCGCCTTCACCCGCTCCCACACCTCTACGGGTAGCACCACCCTCCCACCCACTTACTTCCACTCTATGTTATTAGAGGAAACTTAATTCCTTCAGTTCCCCCAGTGGAAATGTAAGGTTCTCAGATAAGTCCGCTCCGCTGAGAGCTGCGCGAAACTAATGCCCAGCTGCCCCAAAGCCTAATTACGGCCTGAGCCAATACTGAGTCATGCACCCGAGGGTCGGCAGGGTGGCCTTCAACATAGCCGTTTTGCTGGTAGTGATGGCCCTCATGCCCCTGCCGTGGCTGAGGAGGGACTCTGCGGAGTTCGTGGTCGACGTGCTCGCGCTGGGCCTCTCGCTGATCTTCCTGCTGCTGGTCACGTGGGAGGTCAGGAGGGAGGTCAAGAAGGAGCTCGAGGTCCCCGCAAGGGCTAGGTGAAAAATAAAAAGCTGTGTTTTTAAAGAAGGGCCTCAGCTCGGCCTCCTCCTGACGGCTAGCACCAGCCCTATGGCCAGGATTATTATGACGATGCCCTCGATGGCCACGGCGGCGCTGAGGGTGCCGAGCTGCCCAGAGATGGCAGCGACCTTGGAGGACACCTCCTCGATGCTGGTCTTCAGCTCGCCGACGGCGGTCTTGATCTCGCCGACGGCCTTGGCGATCTCAGGTATCTCGGGCGGCACGGTCGGGGCGGCCGGGGCAGGCGGCTTGACCATGCCGGAGCATATCAGGAAGCCGTAGACGAAGCCTGGGTTGTTGCCCATCTCGACCAGCAGCTTCTCCTGGCCGATCGGCCAGCCGGTGGTGCGCTCGATGTTGACGGTGCCGCACCAGACCTTCTCGTGCAGCTGCAGCACCGGCAGGTAGTGGTTGGTTATGTAGGCCAGGGCCTTGACGTACTCCTTTGGCCAGTTGGGGTCGTCGGGCCTGTACTCAGCTAGCTTTATGGCGAGCTCGGTGGCGTTCACCTTGCCGTGGATCTTGGAGACGCCCTCAGGCACCTCGACTATCGGGTCGAAGCCGAGGCCAACGACGCCGACGGTGTAGCTGTAGTAGAACCTCCAGTAGCTGTCGTACGGGTGCATCGTGCCGTAGGTCCAGAAGTCGATGGCCAGCCAGAAGTCGCCCTTCTCCCTGATGGTCTTGCCCCACATGCCCCAGTCGAGCTCGATCACGGTGGTATCGATGCCGAACTTCGTCAGCTGATGGGCTACGTTCTCAGCGCCGGGCACCCAGCCGGCCCAGCCAGCCGGCACGTGCACGGTGAGCTTGAACTGCTCGCCGGTAGGCAGGTACCACTTGCCGTCCTTCTTGGTGAAGCCGAGGCTCTTCAGTATCTCCTCGGCCTTCTGCGGGTTGTACTCGTACTTGTTGATCCACTTGTTCAGCCAGTCCTTGCTGAGCCAGTAGTAGACGTCGGCCGGGGAGATGCAGACTGGCCACTCGGCCTTAACGACGCTCTCCGGACCCCACTCGATGGCCACGGAGCAGTACTCGTCCCTGTTGATGGCGTAGGCGATGGCCCACCTGACCTCAGTTATGTTGAGCGGGTACCTCCTGCAGTTGAAGTACAGGGCGTGGCCGTGCAGCCAGGGCACCTTCGGGGTCCAGTAGCCTGGCATCCTGGCCATGGTCTTGTAGCACTCTGGGGACAGGCCGGTCCAGGTGTAGTCGAACTTCCTGGCCATTATCAGGGGCCAGCTGGCCGGGTCGCTTATCCTCCTGTACCAGTGGATCTTGTCGAACTTGGCGCCGCCCCAGTACAGGCCTAGCTTCTCGACCCAGTAGCCCTCCCTCTTCTTGTAGATCCACTCGGTGTCGGTGTAGCTCTCGTAGACGTACGGGCCGGTGCCGATCAGCTTGTCGGGCCTGTAGTCGAGCAGCTTCTTCCTCAGCTCCTCCTCGTCGACGCCCTCGAGGGGTATCTTGCCGGGCACCTTCAGGCCTGGGGCGAACTGGCCGTACTGAGTGTAGGAGACCATCCTGGGGCCAGCCAGTATGAACCACTTCCACATCACGTGGGGCGGCTTCTTGACGTAGATTATCACGGTGTAGTTGTCAGTGGCCTCTATGTGGTCGATGTACCTCCACAGCCACCACCTGGTCAGCTTGAGGCACCAGTAGGTGGTCAGGACGTCGTAGGCGGTGAACGGCTTGCCGTCGCTCCACTCGACGCCCTTGCGCAGCTTGACCGTGACCTTTATGAACTTGCCAGCGTCCTCCTCGGTGAACTCCTCAGCCAGCCACGGGTAGAACTTCCTCTCGCCCCTGCTGTACCAGAACAGGGGCTCCAGGATCATGTAGTTAGGCCTGCACCTGTAGAAGGCGTTCCAGGTCCTCATCGGTGGTGGCGGCTCGCATGGCTGCAGGATGCGCATCACAGTCTCCCGCTGGGGAGCGGCCGATAGGGCCGCGGGGGCGACTAGTATTGCAACGATTAACGCTATGCTAATGTAATGCAACAACTTCATGGGCCTCCCCTTGTATTGCTCATTACAACCTTTGACTATATAAGCCTTGTGACGAGGGTTATATCCGCGCCGCTTGATCTCCTAGCCGCCGAGGGAGGCGGGCAGCGGCGACGCCGAAGGGGGCTATTGAAGGTCAGTTCTAATGATTAGAACAGCGGGCGCGAAGTGGCACTGCATTTATACCTGTAGGGGGGTCTCGTGAGCGTGCCCGGCGTCAGGTGGCCTAGCGGGAGGGTCTTCCCAGAGTTCCCCGAGCCAAGCGAGCTCACGGTGGTGGACCTCAGGGGCACCGACCTAGCCAGCGACCGCAGGCACCTCGCGCTGCTCACACTCCAGGGCCTGGCGAGCAGGGAGGAGCCGAGGCTCTACGTCGTGCTAAGCGACCTCGACGCTGAGTGGCTTGAGGTAGTCAGGGGCGTCGGCGTGGAGCTGCGGCCAGCCAGCCTCGACGAGGCAGCGAGGGAGCTGGCCGACTGCGCTGACGGCTGCGTGGTCTACGACCCGGAGGTGCCGGACACCCTCAACGTTGCCACGACGATGGCCGGCCTCTACAGGCTGGCGGTCGTGCACCCCAGCGACGTCGAGTGGGCCAGGGGGCTGGGCCTCGAGGTCGTGGAGGACCTCAGGGGCAGGTTCCGAAGCAAGCTGGAGGCCTACGAGTGGGCCTACGAGGAGCTGTGGCCGGAGTGCGAGCGCAGGCTCCTCGCCCCCATGAGGCCCGAGGGCTACCCCAGGCTCATGCAGGTCGCCGTGAGGGACTACGTCACAGCCCTGAGCCTCTTCGCCCACTACCTGAACCCGACTGACCCCCAGGAGGGGGAGCTCTTCCGCAGGCTGCTGGACGACATGCCGAGCAGCTCGGCCCTCCTGGGGTGGCACGAGGGGACGGAGCACGTCACGGTCAGGCTGGCGTCTGAGCGGCGCAAGTTCGTGGTGGTGACCACGGGCAACCCCCTCATGGTAGCAAACCTCACCACGTGGTCCGGCCTGAGGGCCGAGGCCAGGTTCGGGTTGCCCCCCGTCGACTTCAGCAGGCTCAGGCCCGACAAGGTGTACGTCACGTTCTACTTCAACGACGGCGACAACATTCAGTGGGACTTCATGATGAAGAGATTCTGGGAGGACCCAGAGAGGGGGAGGGTGCCCGTGGCGTGGACCATCTCCCCCTTCCTCGCCGACCTGGCGCCCCTAGTGGCTAAGTACTACGCCGAGACGGCCAGCAGCCGCGACGCGTTCGTCTCCGGCCCGAGCGGCGCTGGCTACTGGTACCCGAGCGCCAACCCCGGCTACGCCGCAGAGCACATTAAGCTGTCCAGGGAGTACCTGCGGAGGGCTGGGCTGGCGTTCACCGAGGTGCTGGGCGAGTTCCTCGACGGCGAGTCCCTGCCCAGGTACGCGAGCGAGCTCGGGGTGCTGGCTGTGAAGATAGGGTACAGGGGCATGGACGCCTTCCCCTACTACACTGACAGGTCCCCGGTGCCCATAGTCCCAGGCACAGTTGAGTTCAGCGAGGGCGAGGTCGACAAGGCGCACGAGTGGCTCAGGGCCATAGCCACTGTGTACGGCAGGAGGCCGCTGCACGCCCTGGTGATCTGCGTGCCGGGGAACTTCAAAGGCCTGAGGGCCCTGAGGGAGCTAGCCGAGAGGCTCGAGAGGGACGGCGCCTTCGAGCTGGTGAACCTGCACGAGTTCGTGGCGACCCTCAACCCGGAGCACGGGCTCGAGCTGCTGGCCGAGCTCCTCAGGCTCGCCAGGAGGCGCGGCGCCCCCGAGGGGGCTGTCGCTGAGGCTGAGGCGAGGGGCGAGAGGGCCAGGTCACTGCTAAAAGAGGGGAGGTGGCGCGAGGCGGCCGTCGAGGTCAGCAAGGCCTTCGGCGCCCTAGCTGGCTGGTGGGCCAAGCTGCGAAAGGGCGCAACCGTTAAGTGAGCGGTGAGGCTACTAGCGACCATGAGGAAGGTCAGGGTAGCTGTGATCGGGTGCGGGGGCATAGCCCAGCTAGTCCACATCCCCTCCCTCAAGAGGCTGGAGGGGGAGGGGCTAGTCGAGCTGGTCGCCGTGTGCGACTTGTACGGAGAGGTCGCCAGGGCCGTCGCCTCCAAGTTCGGCGTCGATAGGTGGTACACGAGCCACGTCGAGCTCCTCGAGAGGGAGGACGTCGACGCCGTAGTCAACGCGACGTGGCACGCCGCCCACGCCAAGGTCACGGTAGACGCGGCTAGGGCTGGCAAGCACGTCTTCGTCGAGAAGCCGATGGCCGTGACAATTGAGGAGTGCAGGGAGATGGTCGAGGCCTGCAGGAGGGCTGGCGTTAAGCTCATGGTTGGCTTCATGAAGAGGTTCGACCCCTCGCTCCGGTGGGTCAGGGGGCTAGCGCGGGGCGGCTCGCTGGGGGACGTGTTCCTGGTGAACTCCTGGTACTACGACACCGTCGTGCACATGGAGTACGTGAGGGGGCTCGCTGGCGAGTTCATAAGGCCCAAGGCGCCGCCGCCCCGCGAGGCGTGGGCCTTTGCTAAGGACAGGCTCCTGAGCCTCCTGCTGACCCACGGCGTGCACCACGCCGACCTGCTCAGGTGGGTGGGAGGAGAGGTGAGAGCCGTGACAGCGTCCTACGCTGAGGGGAGCGGGGAGAGCTACGCGCTCACCGCGATCCTCGAGTACGAGGGCGGCGCTACGGGCTACTTCCAGCTGGCTGGCCCGGTGGCCGACGACTGGGACGAGGGGCTCGTGGTCAAGGGCACCGAGGGCTCCGCCAGGGTCTACATACGGTTCCCCTACTTCAAGTGGAGGTCGGAGGCCGTCGCGTACCTGAAGGGGCGCGGGGAGTACGTGAGTAAGCTCTTCCCCTGCAGGGACATGTACCTGGAGGAGCTCAGGCACTTCGTCGAGTGCGTCGCGTCGGGCGGGGAGCCCGAGCCAAGCGGGCTCGATGGCCTCAGGGCGCAGGAGCTGATATACGCCATGCACAGGTCGGTCAGGGAGGGCAGGAGAGTGGAGCTGAGCGAGCTCCGGGGTTAGGGCCCTTGCCCAGGGTGCCCCCGTGGACGCCTGACAGGTGGAGGGACCTGCCCCAGAACCCCCTCGTCAGCCCGCCCCAGGGTGAGGAGCCAGGCAGCGTCATAGGCGACCCCCAGGTAGTGCCGCCCTGGGAGCACGACGGCCGCTGGCACATGTACGCGACGGGGAGAGGCGTACTCTACCACTTCGTGTCTGACGACGGCGTGAGGTGGGAGGTGGCTGAGGCCCTGCGCTGGAGGGCGGCCACGTGCTTCCTGCTGAGGTGGAGGGGCGACTGGTACATGTACTACGCCCTGATCCGCGAGAGCGAGCCCCGCACGGTCATCGTCGTGAGGAGGAGCAGGAACCTCAGGGAGTGGTCTGAGCCCGTCGAGGTGCTCAGGCCTGAGCTGCCCTGGGAGCTGGAGGGCCCCCTGGCCGAGGCCAGGAACCCGTGCGCCGTGCCAGTGGGCGGCGAGCTATGGCTGTACTACTCAGCCGGGACCGTCCTCCTCGAGGACGCGGGGTACGAGGAGCCCAAGTACGTGAGCGTGGCGTTCTCGAGCGACCCGATGGGCCCCTTCGAGAGGCTTGGGGGCCCCCTGCTGAGGCCCGACCCCCGCGACAGGCACAGAAACCTGGGCGCTGGCGCGCTGAAGGTCTACCGCTACCGTGGCGAGTACCTCGGCTTCAACAACGGCATATACCTGGATGGGGAGGGGAGGAGCAGGTCCGCCATCCTGCTGATGGCCTCAGACGACGGCCTGGAGTGGGAGGACGCGCCGTTCAACCCGATAATCCACCCGACTAGCGGGTGGAAGAGGGCGCTCGTGTACCAGCTCGACGTGGTGTTCGAGCCCCAGCCCGACGGCACGTGCAGGGTCCTCCTCTACTACAACGCGCGGGACGGGTGGAGGGGCGGCGTGGAGCGCATAGGCTGCTCGGTGCTCGAGGGCGCCGAGTGCCCCTAGCTGCGCCGTCACGGGACCCAGGGCGGGCTGGCCGCGCCTTAGCGGCGGGTCCCGCCACCAGGCTCATAAAGCCTTCAGCCGCGCAACCGCTAAATAGGCTGGCGGCTTATGAGCTGAGCGGGGGCGCCATGCCGGAGCTCCGCAACGTGCGTGAGGTGAGGGGCGAGGGCGAGGTGCGCGTCGGCCTGGCCTCGGTCTCGATAGCCCCGACGTGGCCCGTCGTCCTCCCCTACGGGAAGCAGGTCCCGACCACAGAGTTCTACAACAGGAACATATACTGCAAGGCCCTCGTCCTGAGGGTCGGCGACGCGACGGCCGCGCTGATAGCCTGCGACGTCATAGGGTTCAGGCGGGAGACCGCCGACTACATCAGGGACGCGGTGGAGGCGGAGTGCGGCATCAGTGGCGACCTCGTCACGATAGCCGCCACCCACAACCACTCCTACCCCAGGCTCAGCGACGAGAGGGTGAGGGACTTCGTGAGGGACAGGGCGGTGGAGGCAGTGCGGGAGGCGCTCGGCTCCATGTTCAGGGCGCGGATAGGCTTCGGCAAGGCGAGGCTGCCCGCGTGGCTCAACGTCAACAGGGCGAGGCCCGACGGCCCCGTCGACACGACGCTCTACGTCATGAGGATCGACGACTCGTCCGGGGCCCTCAGGGGGGTCGTGTTCTCCTTCCCCTCCCACCCGAACACCCACACGACGGCGTGGGGCGGCAGCAGGCTGGGCAAGATAGGGCCGGAGTGGCCCGAGTACGTGAGGAAGTACGTCGAGGCGACGATAGAGAGGGAGCTGATGTTCGAGCTGTACCCGCGCGTCGAGTTCAGGGACGTCTTCACCATGTTCCTACTCGGCGCCGCGGGCGACCTGCAGCCAGCGCTGGCGACGTACCGCCGCGGCGGCAAGCTCATCGACAGGAAGAGGGCCTTCGTGGAGGAGCTGGGGGAGGCCGTAGTTGACCTGGTCAGCAGGGTCGAGACCAGGCCGAGGGCTTCGCTCACGTTCAGGTGGGGCGAGGTCGGCCTGACCCTGCGGGAGGACGTCCTCGAGAGCGTCAGGAGGAGGGTCAGCGAGGAGCTCAAGAGGGGCGAGGTCCCCGAGCGCTACGTTGAAGTCGCTAGGGAGCTCTTAAGGGGGCGCTACTACGCCAGGGTGCAGGCGCTGATCGTGGGTGACGCCTGCCTGTGCACCGCTCCGGGTGAGGTCACCGCCGAGCTGGGGCTAGCGTTTCAGGAGAGGAGCGGGTTCGAGTACCCCATCCTAGTGACCGTGGCGAACGACTACCTCGGCTACTTCGTGTCAGAGGCCATGGCCATAGAGAACGTGAGGTACGAGGCGCGGGGCTCCTACCTCGACTCCTCTCGGGGCAGGGTGCTGGTAAACGCCCTCCTCTCCCTAGTCGGCAGCGGGGCCGAGCCCATCAGGCCCGTCGACCCGGAGAGGGACCTGGGCTCGGTGGAGGGGCGCCTCGTCTACGACGGCGAGGGGGAGGTGCACGTCGGCGTTAAGAGGGAGTGCAACACCCCGTCTTACGGGGAGCCTCCAGCTGCCCCCTTCCTGGGCAGGAGGGTTAGGGTCGGCGAGGACGGACGCTTCAGGTTCGACAAGCTGGCGCCTGGGGTCGCCTATCTCTACGTCGACGAAGTGGTCAAGGAGGGAGAGAGGCCGAGGCTCCTCATGTGGGGCGAGCCCGTGCTGGTCAGGGCGGGGCAGGTGACCAGGGTCGAGCTGAGGCTGCCCAGGGAGCTGGGCGGCAGGGGCGTGGAGGGGATAGAGGTCGCGAGCGTGGAGGTCGACGGGTACACGGTGCTGTGCGACGTGAGGGTGCGCGGCGAGCTGGGGGAGGGCGACGTGGTGAGGGGCTACCTCTTCAGGTACGGGGACACGCTCAGGCACCACAAGACCCACCTCTACAGCCCGCTCGCCGAGGCCGTTGAGGTGGGGGGCGGCAGGTACGCGTTCACGAACGTGACTCCCGGGGACTACGCCATACTCTTCTGGATCGACGTCAACGGGAACGGCAGGCCGGAGCCGGGCGTGGACGTGCTGAGCCCCCTCAGGCCGCTGATGATCGAGGACTTCCTCGGCGGCTGAGTCACACTATTATGTAGCACCTGGCGTGCCTGTCCCCGACCTTGAAGGGGCCCCTCGGCCTAGCCCTCCTGAGCTCGACGTCCCTGAGCTCGGCCCTTAGCTCGCCGCTGGGCCCCGCGGACACGTACACGTTCTTCAGCCAGCCCCTCCTGGGCCTGGGGTAGTCGATCCTCCAGTGCGAGCCCCTGCTCTCCCTCCTCTCCAGCGCTGAGATGGCCATGGCCTCCGCTACGTCGAGCATGAGCCTCGCCTCCACGGCCTCCCTCAGCTCAGCGAGGCTGGACGCTGAGAGCTCGGCTGCGACCTCCCTCAGCTCCCCAACTCTCTTGACAGCCTCCCTTAGCCTCTTCTCGTCCCTTACCGGCCCAACAGCCCTCCACATGAGCGACCTCAGCTCGGCCTTCAGGTCCTGAGGGCTGCGCCCTCTCGCCCTGAGGAGGCGCTCCAGCTCCCGCACCTCCTCAGCCACCTGGTCGGACGCGTCAGCGACGCGCTCCGCTGACTTGGCCTCGTCTGTGGCACTTAGGCCAGCCCTGCACCCGAACACCACGATGTCGGCCACGGCTGAGCCGCCCAGCCTAGCTGAGCCGAAGACGCCGCCCGCGACCTCGCCAGCTGCGTACAGGCCGGGGACCCTGGTGCGCCCCCAGGGGTCTATCTTGACTCCGCCGCACGTGTAGTGCGCCACCGCGCTGGAGAGCACGCTCTCCTCGTCCAAGTTGTCGCTGAATATCTGGCACAGCTGCTTGGGCGTCACGCAAAATATCTGGAACTCCATGTCGACCAGCTCGGCCCCGGCCCTGAGCGCGAGCGCGTGCCCGTCGCCAGTAGTCCCCTCGGGGTTGTCGCTCCTCAGGAAAAGCCCTGAGGCGCCGCCCGTGGCCAGCACCATCGCCTTCGACCTCACAGCGAGGGCGCGCTGCCCAGCGGGGTCGATCGC
>CAZCFI010000031.1:0-21001 GCA_964497915.1 uncultured Thermoproteales archaeon | reverse complement strand
TGTCGCCCCTGAAGTGCATCCTGACGGCCTCGCGGGGCAGGTAGTGGGAGAGGACGTCGGGCCTGGCGAGGGCCCTGCTGAAGAGGTAGCTAGCGAGGGCGCCGTACGACCTGGGCGCGTTAGCCGACTCCCTCGCCAGCCAGCTAGCCTCGCTCAGGTACTCCCTCTCCACGTCAGGCGCGCTGCTCATGAAGGACCACGTTCCCGGTAGCAGTTGCGGGCCGGTGCGATTTAAAGGTGCCGCTGCCCTCTGCGCGAAGAGCGCATAAATACCCGGTGTGGCGCATGAAATGTGGGGCGGTGGCTTGAGCGAGCAGCGGCTGTGGTGGAAGTGGCTGATCGAGTGGCAGACGCCCTACGAGGGCCACGCCTTCGCGGTGAAGAGGGTGCTCTACTCCGGGAGGACTAAGTACCAGCAGGTCGACATAGTCGAGCTGTACGGCTACGGCAAGTGCCTCTTCCTGGACGGCAAGCTCCAGTCGAGCCTCAGCGACGAGTGGATATACCACGAGGCCCTCGTGCACCCGGCGATGCTCACCCACCCAGAGCCCAGGAGGGTGCTGATAGTCGGCGGGGGCGAGGGGGCCACCCTCAGGGAGGTGCTGAAGCACGACTGCGTCGAGGAGGTCTTCATGGTGGACCTGGACGAGGAGGTGGTGAGGCTGTGCATGAAGTACCTGCCCGAGTGGCACAGGGGCTCTTTCGAGGACCCCAGGGTGAGGCTGGTCTTCAGGGACGGCAGGGAGTTCCTGTCCGAGTGCCACCGAACGTTTGACGTTGCCATAGTGGACTTAACGGACCCCGTCCCGGGCACGCCGTCCGTCAGGCTGTACACGAGGGAGTTCTACGAGGCCGTCAGGAGCAGGCTGTCCGAGGACGGCGTCATGGTCACGCAGGCCACCTCAGTGCACTACAGCAGGAGGAACTTCGCGATAATATGCAGCACGCTGAGGAGCGTGTTCCCCATCGTGAGGCCCTACAGCGCCTACGTGCCAAGCTTCGTGACTCCCTGGGGCTTCGCGATGGCGTCCAACAAGCACGACCCTCTGTCGCTCACAGAGGGCGAGATCGAGAGGAGACTCTCCAGGGTCTCGGGGGAGCTGCTATTCTACGAGCCCAGGATCCACGCGGCTCTCTTCACGCTGCCCCGCTACCTATTGGAGCTGATAGAGAGCGAGCGCTCCGTGGCTACCGACGAGAAGCCGATATACATGCCAGCCTAGCGGCTCAAGCCCTCTGGGCCTGAACCTCCTCTAGCAGAGGCCCGACGAGGATCCCCCTCCTTATCTCCAGCACGCTGACCCTGCCTGGCCTGAGGGCCTCCCTTATCACCTCGAGGGCCCTCCACGGGTCCGTGCGAGACCCGCACGTGAACACGTCCACCGCCGCGTACCCGTACTCCGGCCACGTGTGTATCGACAGGTGGGACTCAGCCACCGTGACTATCCCCGTGACCCCCTGGGGGGAGAACTTGTGGAACCTGAACCACAGGATCGTGCTCCTGGTGGCCTTCGCGGCCTCAACGAGAACCTCCCTGAGGTAGTCTACATCGTCAAGTAGCTCAGGACGGCACTCGTACATCTCGATTATGAGGTGCCTCCCCAGTCCCACCCCGAGGCCAAGGAGTTCTCTCATCTCTCCAGGGGGGTCAGGGCTTTGTGGTATATGAGAGTCAGCGCTACATATATAAAGCTATTCCCCCCTCAGGGCCACCTCCCGATGACCATGACCCTCCCGTCCTGTCGGGGGAAGACGTACTCGAGGCGGCCGTCTCCGTCTACGTCAGCCACCCTCGAGCGCACCTCGCCGTTGTAGAAGAAGTCAGAGCGCCTCGTGTCCACGAAGGGCACCTCAGCCAGCAGCTCCCCCAGTGGGCTGAAAACGAACAGCTTGAGCTCGTGCGTCACGTCGAGCCTCGGCGCCCCCCGCCGCTTGACTATCTGCTCCCCCAGCACCACCTCGTACTCCCCGGTGCCGCTCCAGTCGATGGCGTGGGCCCTGGTGGGGGCCGCGACGTAGCCGGGGTAGGCCGCCTGGTCTATGGCTGTGTGCCTGCGCTTGCCGAGCGTCCAGAGCGTGTTGCCATGCGGGTCGAGCATCCTGCTCTTGCCCTCGTAGCCCCAGAGCTCGGATATGAAGGCCAGCCGCCCTGGCCCGAGTGGGTTGGGCATGTGAGCGACCCACTGCCCGTGGTCGAAGAGGGCTGAGCGATCCCAGATCACCCTCCCCTCCATGTCCATCAGGATCCCCTTCTCCACCAGCACCTCAAGTCGCCCTGCCCCCCTGAAGTCAGCGATCGCTACGTCGTCGAAGTGGGTGTCGTCAATTAAGTCCCTGACCCTCTTCCTCATCAGCAGCTCGCCCTCCGAGCTAACGACCAGCAGCTCCCCCTCAACCGTCGGCGATGAGTACCTTATGTGGTCGACGGTCACGAAGGCTACTAAGTCTCCCTCTGGCACCTTCGCGACGTAGAGCTCGTGCCCGAAGTCCTTCCTGAGCCCCCTGATCTCCCAGAGGGGCTCGAAGTCCGAGTTTAGCGCGAGCACCAGGCCCCCGGCCACTGCGGCGCAGATGCCGAGGGAGCCGTCCCCCCTCTCAAAGGCCGCGATGAGGGGCACGGCGAGGCCGTAGTCGTCGGCCACAGCACCGGGCACCCTAGCCTCCCTGACGACCTCCCCCTCCTGGTCGATGGCCACGACCCTGGCGTCGCCGGGCGGGCCGTCGGGCACTATGACCTCGTCGCGGCCGTCGCCGTCAACGTCGGCTAGCGCCAGCGTCGCAGTGCCCCAGCAGCCTGAGTTGCGCAGCCTCCGCTCCAGCACCACGCGCCCCCTGAGGTCGACCACCTTGAGGAGGTCTGCCCTCGTGGACAGGGCCGCCACCTCCATGCGGCCGTCACCATCCACGTCCCCGACCTCCACGGAGTAATTGGGGTAGAAGCCGAGGTCCACGAGCGCCTCGCACCGATACCTGCCTGACGGGTCGCGGATCTCGCTCGCCAGCGGGGGCTCCTCAGCGCGGTCTGCCAGCACGCTGCCACCGAGGCCACAGATCGCCAGCGAGCTATATGCCCTTCGCTCGGGGCAACCCATATTTATGGCGGAGAGCACGAGCTTAACCATGGAGACGTTCATGTTCTACTGGGAGCGCTCGGGGCACAGGGAGGCGCTCAGGGAGCTGGCGGAGCACGGCATTGACTACATAGTGCTCAACCCGCCCTACACCGTCGAGGCCATAGCAGACGACGAGGGGGTCGCTCGCGAGGCCCTCGACCTGATAAACCTGGCCTACGAGGAGTTCGGCATTAGGTCCGTCGTGAGGGTGTGGGGCGGGGTGCCCGAAGGGCTCTTCACGGGCCTCTTCATAGACCCAGAGGTCGTCGAGGCGTACGCTAGAGTGGTCTCGAGGGCGCTCGAGAGGCTTAGGGGCGCCAGGGGCCTCTACGCCGTCTACCTGGACGACGAGCCCTACAACAGGTGGGACCTGACTCCCGAGGCTGTGAGGGACAAGTACAACGACCTATTCGAGGAGGAGACTGGGCGCAGGCTCCCCGAGGCTGGGAGGGTGAGGGGCAGGTGGGATCGCGAGACCGCGATCGCTTACTGCGAGTGGGTCTCTGAGAAGTACGTCAAGTACCTATCGAGGCTCGTTGAGGCCTGCAGGGCCGTGAGCCCTGGCGTTGCGACGGCTGTGAACTTCCACACCAAGGCCCTGTTCCCCTCGGCCGACAACCCCGTCGACGCCCACAGGCTCTCCGAGCTAGTCGACGTGGTCATGGTCGACATATACCCAGGCTGGCACCTGATGCCGCGCGCGATGGAGGGCGTCGTCGGGCTCCACGTCAGGTACCTGAGGTGCTTGACGGACAAGCCGCTGTGGGCCATCCTGCAGGGGCACAGGATAATGCTGGGCTACGCCCCGACCATAGAGCAGATCGAGAGGTGGGCTGAGGAGGCGGTGGATGCTGGTTGCGACGCCGTCGGCTGGTTCGCCAGAGACTGCAGGTACGCGATGGGGCTGCGGGTGAGCCTAGGCCCTCAGCCGATGAAGAGCGCGTGCCCGGAGCGGTGGAGCAAGATGCTGGAGCTGTGCGAGCGCCTGAGGAGTGCTGAGGTGAGGAGGGGGCGGGGGCGCGTCGCCATCCTAGCCTCCGTCGACTCGATACTCAGCTACGGGTGGCTCCCTCTGCTCTACGCCTACGTGACGCTGCGCGTGGACTGCGGGCTCACAGTCGACTTCGTGACCGACAGGGACCTCGAGCGGGGGAGGGGGGGCCTGGAGGGCTACAGCTGCGTGTACCTTGGTCACACCCCCATCCTGAGGGAGGGGACGATCGCTCAGCTTGAGAGCTATGTCGAGAGCGGGGGCGTCCTGGTCGGCTGCAGCGGTGACCTGCTGCTGAGCGAGAGGTGGCGGAGCCTAGCGGAGGAGAGGGCTAAGCTCTTCGGCGCCGTCAGGGAGGAGTCCCTGTGGCGCGAGTGGCCGCTGCGGCTGAGCAAGCGCGTGGGCTCCCTGGCTGAGGGGGAGGCCCTTCAGTGCTTCTGGGAGAGGAAGGCCGTGGTGGAGGCTAGCGGCCGCGCTGAGGTCCTGGCCACGTGGCCCGACGGGCGGCCAGCCGCTTTGCTTAGGAGGCTAGGCGGTGGCGCCGTTGTCTACGTAGCGACCAGGCCCTACCTAGCGAACTGCATGGCTGGCGAGGGCAAGTGGGCCCAGTTCATGGCCGGAGTGGCTGAGCTAGCGCCGAGCCGTCGAGCGCCCCACTAGCCAGAGTAAGATTTTTAGACAGCGCGCCACTAAGAGAGCGGCGGGGGCCATGATACCGCTAGGCGACGAGTACAGGCCGCTGCGCAAGCCCTACGTCAACTACTTCCTCATAGCCGCCAACACCGCGATCTTCTTCTACTTCTTCGCTCAGGGCTACGCGGAGTTCATCAGAGCGATATACACGTACGGCCTGATCCCGTGGTACGTCGTCAACGGGAGGAGGCTCTGGACGTTCGTTACCTCGATGTTCATGCACGGGAGCGTCGACCACCTGCTGGGGAACATGCTGTACCTCTACATATTCGGCGACAACGTCGAGGACTCGCTGGGCCACGCCAGGTACGTGGCCTTCTACGTGCTCTCCGGGATAGGGGCGTCGCTCGTCCACATAGCGACGCTGCCGCCCTACAGGGCGTACTGGCTCGCCCCGGCGGTCGGGGCCTCTGGCGCCATATCGGGGGTGCTGGGGGCCTACATGCTGCTCCACCCGAGGGTGAGGGTCAGAGTGCTGGTCCCGACGTGGTTTGGCTACGCTGTCGTTAGGGTGCCAGCTTACTACTTCATCTTCCTCTGGTTCCTCTACCAGCTCTACGCTGGCACCTGGGCCCTGATAGGCGTCAGCTCGGGCATAGCGTTCTTCGCCCACATCGGCGGCTTCATAACCGGCGTGCTGCTCACGAAGGTGATGAGGTGGAGGAGGCCGGCTTACAGGAGGCCCCACTACGTGGGCAGGGGGGTCTACAGGGTGCCAGTCGAGTAGTAGGGCGCGTAGACCGAGGCTGCCTCCCTGAGGACTAGGCCCTCAAGGTCCCTCTCCGGGTCGTCGACGTGTATGACGTTAACGTGGGGGCTCCTGGAGATGGCGGCCAGGTGCTTCCTGTACCTCCACCCGTAGATGTGGAATATGGTCACCAGGTGTCCCCTCTGCGAGAGGGCCTCGAGCCTCCTCAGAGCCTCCCTCAGGTTCTGCCAGCCGCAGTCTGAGATTATCACGATGAAGGTCTTATCTCCGATCGTGCTCACCAGCCTCTCTATCTCGTGCACGGGCAGTATGGTGTAGCCGCTCAGGTTGTACGCCAGCACTAGCTCCTTGAGCTCGTCGTCGGCCTGCCACTCGCCAGCCAGGAAGTTTGTTGAGAAGTTTATGACCGCCACGTTGCCGCCAGCCCTCTTCGCGCTCAGGTAGGCTATGAAGGCTGCCGTCATCGCGTTCACGAGGCCCTGCTGCATGCTGATGCTCGAGTCCAGGACAACTATCGCCGACGGCGCGTACCCGCTCGACACCGTGTGCCCCGCCCTGCTGGGCACCCTGACCCACCTCAGCGTGTTGACCTCCGGCCTCAGCTTGCCCTCGTCCAGGCTGGCCTCTACGTCCAGCTCCTCTATGTCGTCCTCTATCAGCCACTCGTCCGGGTAGGCTAGCACGGTCCACGTGGGCCTCTCCATCTTGGCCACCATCTCGTAGCCCATCAGTATGCGCTCAGCCCGAGCCCTGAGCCACACCCTCCTCCACAGCGCCTCTGAGTGCTCCCTCCTGCTGAGCTTGGTCAGGGGCTTCGAGCGGGACGTCGGGAACACCGGCTCCTCGCCGAGCCCCCTGCCCGGCTCCTTAGGCCCCTCTGCCTTGCCGCCCCTGGCTCGCAGCTCGCGCGAGATGCGCCTCATGGCCCTCTCGACCTCCTCCCTCGGGATGCCCTCGCCCAGCCTCGGCTCGAGCCACTGCTCGTAGAACTTCCTGGCGGCCTCGAGGTCCCTGACGCCGCCGTAGACCTCGGCTATGGACTTGAGCCCCTCCCTGCTCACGTCCTCCCTCAGGGGGATGAAGGCCTCCCTCACGGCCGCCCTCACGAGCTTGGCCGAGAACATCCTTGGCTTCAGGTGGGCCAGCCTCGAGAGGAGGGCGGCTATCATCCTAACCTTCACGCTCCACGGCCTCAGCCTCGTGACTATCAGGAGGAGCTGCCTGCCGTAGTCCTCCACGAGTGGGTCCAGCTTGTACACCGCTATGTGGGGGTACGCCCGCTTGTACGCCGAGTACAGGACCTCGTGGGGCCCGCGCGGGCTCTCCCTGAACCTGTACTCGAGGTGCTCGGGCGCGCGGCCGTACCTGAGGGGCAGGTATATCAAGTCCACCTGGAGCTCGGAGAGGAAGTAGAGCGAGAGGTAGGCTAGATCCCAGCTGCCGCACTCCCTGAAGGCGAGCTTCTGGAGCTCGTAGGCGGTCTTCATGTCGTAGGGGCAGTAGTGGACGTGGCTGAGGACGTGCCTGAAGAACCAGAGCATCACCTCGTCGAAGCCCTCGTCGCGCAGGAGGGAGGAGGGCACCACGACCCTCCCGACGCCCCTCGCGTACCTGAACCTGAGCCTCCTGGCTGAGCTGGAGACCTCGACCTCGAACCTGGCCGGGGGGCTGTGGAGCTCCTGCCTGGCCCTGACCAGGAGCCTGTTCACCTTCTCGACGAGCGCCCTGTCGACCGGCCTCTCAGCTAGCCGCGCGAGGGCTGAGCGCAGCTTGCTCAGGGGCCTAAGCACGCTCGCACCACGTAATCCTTCGCGGAGCCCCCCTATTTCCTTTGCCGGCCCGCAGGGCTTCTATGCCCGCTGGCGCCACGTGAGACTGGTGGCGGGGATGGCTGCGGTGACGTGGGAGGAGGGCGAGATCAAGCCGCGCGAGGGGGACTCCCAGGGCTACGTCAGGCATGTTAATGTCTAATTCGTCCTAGAAAAGGCCTATCCATAGGCTTATGGTTCATTTTACAACCTCTAAGTATCCTTGTCTATGCAGTATGAAAACTATAAGTAGGAGAATTATTGTTAGAACTAAGTCAAAAGCTAACGGATTAAAACCTACGAATATTACTAATGCTTGATTAGCTTGATTAAAGGTTGCATGAGCCAGGGCGGCAGGAAATATACTTTCTGACGCGTAGAAAAGCCACGCTAAAATTATTCCCATCAGAGTAGCAGAAACAAGTCCTAACAAACTTAATACAGCAATCTCAATTGTTGACTTAGCAGGTGGTTGTGTGAGTAAGGTAAGTGGCAAATGCCAAAGCCACCATATAAAACCAACAATTAAGAAAGCTTTGAGCCTTCCAAGTGGCAACAATTTTGGAAGTAAGTAACTTCTCCATCCGAATTCTTCACCAAAGCCAAGAATTGTAGCTGGAATCAAGAAGACAGTAATGTTTCCAATAGCGAGTAAGGCTAGAAAAACAACTAAGTTCATCCCATGTGGTGGAGTTGAGATCGAAGACTGAATTCCATGAGTTTTCTTTATTTCCTCAATTCTCTTTACTAATTCTTGTTCTGTCAGATAGACTTTACCAAACCCCGCAAGAATAATTATTCCATAAGTTGCATAAATGACTGTTAATGATAGCAGCCATGCGATGAAATAATACTTTTTCCTTCCTATTTTCAAGCCGGAGTTTTCAAAACCTTCTTTTGTAATCCACTTCCTAACCAGAAATGCACTTATGGCAGGCATCATCATCAAGCCATACAATCCTAGCGCTGCCATAGTTCTCAGTCCACCAAGAAGGTAAATGATCACTATGAGGGACCATGAGGCGCTAAAGACCATTAGTAAGTATGAGAACACCGCTTTCAAATCAACTCTCTCGTTTCCTGCTATGATGGCTCCCTCACTCATTTTCTCACCATTCCTCAATCTCAAGAACTTTGCACTTGACATATATGTCCTCTCTGGAGACTATGAATATTCTTATGCATATGTGCAACGATTTCTACTTACGACTTCTCACAATTTTAGTCTTAATTAATTTCATTATCATGTTTTACTAACTTCCTCTCCTGCAAGTTTACTGAAGATTTCTTTGGTGCTCTTTCGACTTCTGCCTTAAGCAAAAGCAACCTGACAAGATTACAATAAAAGCACCCCGACATAACATATTCCGAGCCTAGAACAAATGTAGAAAAGGATGGCCCATGCCTATTTGAAGAACTGTCGCCAAGACTTCGCTACATTTACATCAGCGGGATGAGGAGCTCATGACTTGGGATATTACAGTTATTATTGGTAGGGGGTGGGTAGCCTTCGACCAGCTACTTTAAAGTCTCTGTTACTCTTGTGAGGCGAGTAGTTAGGTGAGGCTATTCCCGATCAGCTGATCTGCAGCTTCGAGGGGCCGACCTGGCCACGCAAGTTCCTGCAGGGGCTCTCCGACGGGGACGGCGTGGGGAGGAGGCTGGTGCAGTTCATCGTCGCGGTGAGCCTGACAAACAGCAGTTTGGAGCTGGAGTTCGCCAGGAGGCTACTGGTCCTTGGCATCGAGTGCTCGTGGCCGCCCTGGAGGAAGCGCGGGAGGAACGAGGTATGTGCGATGCGCGGCAGGCGCTGCAGGCTGAGGCGTGACTGCTGGGGGCTCTGGATAAGGGATAGGGAGGCGCCGCTCAGGTTCGTGGTTCACAAACTTCAGAGTGAGGAAGAGGGGGAGGCTGGGAGGCGCCCTGGGGGTCCTGTGGGAGCTAGGAGCAACAGGGATGGGGTGAGGTAGCGGCTGAGGGTGTACGAGGAGGGGGGCGGCGGATGGGTGCCCCGGGCCCCCAGGCCGCTCGGGTGCTCAGCTGCGCTGGGTATCTTTCAGTAAAAGAGTATGAATTGGTGCCGTGATTCTGGGAAGAGGTAACTATACTCGAAATTTCACGTGAGGTCTTTCTCTTCCCAGAAGAGCGCCCCGGCCGGGATTCGAACCCGGGTCTTCGGCTCGACAGGCCGATATACTAGACCAGGCTATACGACCGGGGCCACTACATTCCTCTCCCCAACCAATATAAGCTTTTCCGCCGCGAGCCCTGAGGCGCCACCTTCGCGCTGAGGCCCGCCGGGGCCCGCCGAGCGCACTTAAGTGACGGGGGGCCCTCACCAAGCATAGCCCCCAGACTCCCGCGCTTAGTGAAAGCCCCCGCCTCCAACTCGCCAGCCTAGGCGGCGGAGGCCCTGCGGCCCTCTGCAGTAATTACTGATAGTAATTTCTGAGTCATGCGCGTATGGAAAGTTTTATATTAGAGGGTGCTCTATGGTCTCCAGCTATCGCGCGTGAGAGGGCCATGAGGGTCGTCATCTCGGGCTTCGGCACCGTGGGCAGGAGCCTAGTCGAGCTGATGCTGGAGAGGGGCGCGCTGAGGAGGCTCTCGGTAGTCGCCGTCGTAGACTCGAGGGGGGCGGCCTTGAGCGAGCGGGGCCTGAGCGAGCGCGCCCTCCGGGAGCTCCTGCGGGCCCCGAGGGGGGGCGTCTCCAGCCACCCGGAGCACGGGCAGCCCGGCGTGGGGACGGTGTCCGTCCTCAGGGAGGTCGAGGCCGACGCCCTGGTCGAGCTGACCCCGAGCGACTACAACAGCGGCGAGCCGGGGCTGGGCCACACCCTGGAGGCCATAGAGCGCGGCGTTGACGTGGTGCTCGCCAACAAGTCGCCGATAGCGCTGATGGGGCTCGAGCTGCTCGAGAGAGCGCGGGAGAGGGGCGTGAGGGTGCTCTACAGGGCCACGGTCATGGGCGGGACGCCGCTAGTGCCCCTGGTGTCCTCGCTCAGGGGGAGCGTGAGGAGGATTTACGGCGTGCTCAACGCCACGACCAACTACGTGCTGACGCTCGTGCACGAGCTGGGCCTCCCCCTCGCCGACGCCCTCAGGAGGGCCCAGGGGGAGGGCGTGGCCGAGGCCGACCCGAGCCTCGACGTCGACGGGCTCGACCCAGCGGCCAAGCTAGCCATACTGGCGTGCACCCTGGGCGTCGACATGAGGGTCGGTGACGTGGAGCGCGAGAGCCTGAGGTCCGCGCCCCTCGAGGAGGCAGCTGAGCGGCGCAGGGCCGGGCTGGTCCCGAAGTACGTGGCTAGGCTGGAGCTCAGCGATGGCGGGGCGAGGGCCTCGGTCCGCCTGGAGTACGTTAGGGCCGACGACCCGCTAGCGGGAGTCAGGGGGCTGTACAACGGGGTCTACGTGGAGACCGGCGAGAACAGGATATTCATCTCAGGCCTGGGCGCTGGCGGCAGGCCGACCGCCGAGGCCGTCCTGGAGGACCTGCTCTCGCTGGCGGGGTGGTGGCCGTGATAGTCGTGAAGTTTGGGGGCTCGCTCCTGAGGGGGGCCGGGGACTACGTTAGGGCCGCCGAGGTGGTCAGGGAGCTACTGGACCTCAGCGACGTCGTGGTGGTCGTCTCCGCCATGAAGGGGGTCACGTCCAGGCTTGTAGAGATAGCGGCGCGCGGCGACGCTGGCGCGCTAGGCGCCCTGGTGGCCGAGCACCTGAGCACCCTCGAGGCCGTGGGCGGCGGGGAGGGCAGGTCTGAGCGCGTGCTGAGGGTCGCGCGGGAGGCTCGCAGCGCTCTCCGGGCCGCTGCGGCTGGCGACAGGGCCGCTGCGGACGTCGTCCTTTCGATCGGGGAGAGGATGTCGGTGGCGATCATGGAGGGCGCCCTCGCCAGGGCTGGGGTGGCAGCCAGGGCCCTCGACGGCGGCGAGGCTGGAGTGATCACGGACGAGCTCTTCGGACGCGCCACCCCGGTGCTCGACGAGTGCCTGAGAGCGATCCCCGCGTCGCTGAGGCCGCTCCTGGACGACGGAGTGGTGCCCGTCGTGGCCGGCTTCACTGGGGTGACTAGGGGCGGCAGGGTCACCACGCTAGGCAGGGGCGGCTCCGACCTCACCGCGTCGCTAGTGGCGTCCGCCATGGGCGCCAGCGAGCTGAGGCTGCTGACCGACGTGCCCGGCGTCATGACCGGCGACCCAGCGCTGCTCAGCCGAGCTAAGACGGTGCCAGCCGTGAGCCTAGCTGAGGCCAGCGCCATGGCTAAGCTTGGGGTCAAGAAGTTCCACCCGCTCACCTTCGAGCCCGTGCGCCAGGCCAACCCCGGCCTCGAGATATTCGTCGGGAGGCCTGAGGGCGCTGGAACCAGGGTTGTGCCGAAGAGGGTGCCCCCGCCGCTGAAGGCCGTAGCTCTAGCTGGCAGCCTCGTCGCCGCAGTGGGCCACGGGGCCCACCTAGTCGAGGCCATCCTCGACGAGGCCTCGCTGGAGGCCGAGGTCGAGGTGTTCGAGGAGTACGCACTCATCAGGGCCCGAGCCCCCTCTGAGGACTTGAAGGTGCTCTCCACGGTCCACGAGGCCATCCTTGGCATGATGGGGGTGAGCTGAGGTGGGCGACAAGCTGTCTGTGGCCGTGCTCGGCTCTACGGGGCTCGTTGGGCAGAGGTTCGTCCAGCTCCTCCACGACCACCCCTGGTTCGAGCTGGAGGTGCTGACGGCCTCAGAGCGGAGCGTAGGGCTCAAGTACGGCGAGGCCGTCCGCTGGGTGTGGTCTGACGGGCCCCCGGAGAGCGTCTGCGACCTCAGGGTCGCGAGCACGTCCTACGAGAGCGTCAAGGACGTCGACGTGGTGTTCTCAGCGCTCCCGTCCAGCGTCGCTAGGGACGTGGAGGTGGAGCTAGCGAGGAGGGGGAAGGTCGTCGTGTCGAACGCTAGCCCCCTGAGGATGGAGCCCGACGTCCCGCTAGTCAACCCAGAGGTCAACTGGGACCACCTCAGGCTCGTCGAGGCCCAGCGCGAGAGGCGCGGGTGGAGGGGCTTCGTGGCCAAGAACCCGAACTGCACGACCGCCATACTCACGCTGACGCTAAAGCCGCTCCTCGACGAGTACGGCATAGCGCGCGTGAGGGTGGCCACGATGCAGGCCCTCAGCGGGGCCGGGTACAGGGGCGTGTACTCGATGGACATACTGGACAACATAGTGCCCTTCATCAAAGAGGAGGAGGAGAAGGTGCACAGGGAGACGAGGAAGATACTCGGCAAGCTCAGCGGCGACGGCGTTGAGCCGCTGCCGATAGGCGTCGCGGCCTCGTGCCACAGGGTGCCGGTGCTGGAGGGGCACCTCGAGGCCGTCTTCGTGGAGCTGCGCGAGAGGCCCAGCAGCCTAGACGAGGTTGTCGAGGTGCTGAGGCGCTTCAGGGGCAGGCCCCAGGAGCTAGGGCTCCCCACGGCTCCCGAGCGCCCAGTCGTCGTGAGGACGGAGCTAGACAGGCCGCAGCCCAGGCTCGATAGGGACGTGGGGAGGGGCATGAGCGTCGTCGTCGGCAGGGTCAGGTGGAGCGAGGCCTCAGACAGGGAGCTAAAGTACCTGGCGCTGGGGAGCAACACCGTTAGGGGGGCAGCCGGGGCGGCAGTCCTGATCGCAGAACTCCTCGTCGCCGAGGGCTACATCTAGGGAGCGCTTGGCGAGCGGGGGCGCGCTGCCTCTGCGCCCTAGGCCGATCCGAGGGCGTGCCCGCCTCGCTGGGCCAGCTTGATAAGCTTAATATATACTTTTGTCAATAGCTTAAGACATGGCCATGAAGGCGAGGAGCAGGTGGATCGAGGGCTTCAGGTCGGTGCTGGACAACGGCAGGAGGCACAGCGTCGTCGTCGACCTCCCCGAGAGCCTCGGCGGCGCCGACACCGGCCCCACCGCCCTCGAGCTAGCCGTCATGGCCTTGGCTGGCTGCATCACCACGATATTCTCGATGGTGGCTAAGAAGATGAGGCTGGAGTTCGAGGGCGCCGAGGCCGTCGTTGAGGCGGAGAAGGGCGAGGCAACCATAGAGAAGTGCACCATCACTTTGAAGGTCAAGACCAAGGAGCCCAAGGAGAGGGTCGAGAGGGCGTGGGAGCTGACGTGGAAGACCTGCCCCGTGGGGATACTCTTCGCCAGGGCTGGCGTCGAGGTCGAGCACAGGGTGGAGGTCGTCGAGTGAGAAGCTTAAGGAGTTTTTTGCGCGAACGGCTCGGGCTCACGGCTCCAGCACTTCTAAGGTCACCCCAAAGGTCTCGCGCCTCCTCCACCGACGACACGCCGAGTGCCGCGGAGCTCACCGCGCCAGTAGCCTTCACAAACTCCAGCGCCTCCCTAGGCCTGCCAGCGGCGAGTACCTTTTTGCCGATGACCGGCACCCCCAGGCTCCTGTAGAGCCTCACGGCGCTCTTAACCGGGCCGTCGAGTAAGAAGCCCACCTTGTTGATGGGCGCCATGACTAAGTCCACGCTGATGCCCTGCTCCCTCAGCCACGACAGGGTCCTGATGGGCTGGTGCGTGGCCAGGCCCACCAGCGGGGCCGCCATCTCGCACAGCCTCAGGTGCCTGCTGAGGAGCTCTGGTCCCTCACGTCGCTTACCGCGCCGTGGACTAGTGCGGCGGCTGCCCCGAGCTCGGAGAGAGCCCTGACCGAGGCCTCGAGGTTGTCGGGAAGGGGAGTGCCGACCATGGCGACGTCAGCGCCCGTAGCCCTAATAGCCCTCCTCACTCCCTCGCACACCCACGGGTACGGCAGGAGCAAATCCACTACGACGAATCGGGAGCAGGACCCCCCTCACCCCCACCTCGAGCGAGGCCCTGGCCACCCCCTCAACGGCCTCCGGCCTCCCGACGAACTTGGCGTAGTACTCCAGGAACCTTTCGCTGAACTGCCCCGAGGCTATGAGCGAGCTCGTGCCGAGGAGGAGCCTGGGCAGCTACTACAAGCTCCCGCCTCACGCCCACACTGGCTCGAAGGCATACCCCCTCTCCCTCAGCCTCTCAACGACGTCCCCCGCCGACACGCCCTCGGGCAGCTCCATGGTTATCGCGACCTTGGCCTTGCCTGGCTTCAGCGAGGGGTCGGCCCTGTCGTGGCGTATGTCGACGACGTTCGCCCCGAGGTCGGCTATCACGTCCAGCACCTCCTTCAGCGTGCCCGGGACGTCTGGCACGACCCCGACGACCCTCACCTGCCTCCCCTCGAGCACGAGGGCCTTCTCTATGACCCTCGCCAGCAGGGTCATGTCGACGTTGCCGCCGCTCACGACCACGACCGCCCTCTTGCCGGACACGTCGACCTTGCCGCTCAGCAGCGCCGCGACGCCTAAGGCTCCAGCTGGCTCGGCGACGCACTTGCTCCTCTCGAGCAGGAGGAGCATGGCCCTAATTATGTCGTCGTCGCTGACCAGCACCATGTCGTCCACGAGCTCCCTGATTATGGAGAGCGTTAGGTCGCCAGGCCTCTTCACGACCACGCCGTCGGCTATCGTGTCGACGTCAGAGTACTCGACGAGCCTCCCCTCCCTGTAGGACAGGGTCATGGCCGGGGCCCCCTCGGGCTGAACCCCTATCACCTTAACCTTAGGCACTAGCCTCTTCATCGCGATCGCTATCCCGGAGATGAGGCCCCCGCCGCCCACCGGCACGAGCACGACGTCCACCCTGCCCAGCGCCCTGCAGATCTCCAGCCCTATGGTGCCCTGGCCCGCCACCACGCGCTCGTCGTTGAACGGGTGGACGAACTCCGCCCCGAGCTCCTCCCTAATCCCCAGGGCCCTCTCGTAGGCGTCGTCGTAAGTCCTGCCGTGGAGGACCACCTCGGCGCCGTAGTCCCGGGTCGCCTTAACTTTTATCCTCGGCGTCGTCTCCGGCATCACGATGACCGCCCTCACCCCCAGCTCAGACGCGGCCAGCGCTACGCCCTGCGCGTGGTTGCCGGAGGACGCAGTGACGCAGGTCTTCACTCTCCTCTCCCTGATGGTTCTCCACAGCGTGTAGTAAGCCCCCCTTATCTTGAAGGCCCCAGTCCGCTGCAGGTTCTCCAGCTTGAGGTAGACCTCGCCCCCGGTGAGCCTTGAGAGGGCGTGGGACTTGTCAACGGGCGTCCTGTAGATCTTGCCCTCAAGCACTCTGTCCGCCTCTACAATCATGTTATATATTTTATCGATGTCGACCCTCAAGAGACCACCCCTAGGCGCACCTCATCAGTGTTCTTCTCCCTTTCCTAGGGCTTAAAGCTTGACATGTGCTGCTGGCCTCAGTACACCAGCTCGTACGTTAGTTCGACGATGGCTCGTAGAGCGTCTCGGAGGTTTTCCCTCGACGTGGCGAAGTTAAGCCTCAGGTGCCCCTTCCCTGAGGGGCCAAAGCCTGAGCCTGAGAAAGCCAGCACTCTCTTCCTCCTCAGCAGCTCTCGTGAGAAGACGACGTCGTCACAGACCCACGACACGTTTGGGAAGGCGAAGAAGGCCCCCTCGGGCTTAACGCAGGTCACCCACGGGACGCGGCGCAGCTCGCTGCACAGCAGGTCCCTATTAACCTTCAGGTACTCCCTGAGCTCGCTGAGCCACCTCCTGAACTCCGGCAGCGTCAGGGCGAGTAGTGCCGCCTTCTGATCCAGGGTCCCAGGCTGCATCACTATGGCTCTATTAACTAACTCCATCCTCCTAATAATGTCCTCTCTGGCGACGACGTAGCCTACTCTGAAGCCTGAGAGGCCGTGGGCCTTGGTGAAGCCCGAGATCGTCACGGTGATGTCTTGAGCCCCTGGCAGCGAGGCCACGCTCGCGTGCTCCCGCTCGTAGGTGACGGCCTCGTAGAGCTCGTCAGCTAGTATCAGCGCGCCCCTCCTAGCCGCCGCCTCGACTAAGGCCTCCAGCTCGCTCCTCGTGAACACGGTGCCCGTCGGGTTGTTGGGGTTGCAGACTATCAGCATCCTGAAGTCGAGACCCTGGAGCCTGTCCAGCTCCTCGGGCGGCAGGTGGAAGCCGCGCTCCTCGCTCAGGTGCAGGAACGTCACCCTGGCCCCGGCGTCGACGGCTGCCCGAAATAGGGGCGGGTACGTGGGCTCGACCACGACCACCCTGTCGCCCCTCCTCAGGAGGCAGTGGGCGGCCAGCCAGATCGCGTTCGTGGCCCCTACCGTCAGCAGCACGTTCCTCTCCGTGACGTCCACGCAGTTGATGCTCCTCACCTTCTCCACTATGGCCCTGAGCAGCTCGGGGTCCCCCCTCGGCTCAGCGTAGTGGAAGCACTCCTCGTCGATCAGCTCCTTGAGCCTCCGCTTGAACTCGTCAGGCAGCTTGAAGTCGATGTCCGCCAGGCCTAGGCTGACGCCACCCTCGCCGACTGGGCCCCACTTGGCCCTCAGCCTGCTGGCCGCCTCCCTCCTCGTGAGCGGGACTATCATCGGACCACGAGTCTGCCACCTGGCCCGACGTGAGATTTAAGGGTTGCCGGCCTAGGGCTAGGGGGGCGGCAGCCTCTCCTCGACCGGCGGCAGCTCGGCGAACTCGATGTGGGGCTCCGACTGGTACCAGTAGGCCGTGCTCGACCACACGCCGCCCTTGTCGTTGGCGTGCCCGTGCTCTATCGTGACCCTTATCGACCTCTCAAACACGATGGGGTCCTCGATGTGGAAGCGGTACACGGTCCACCTGCCGGTCCGGTCGTAGGTGCTGCCTGAGTGGATCACCCCGTGGTAGGGGCCGTTGTAGTGCCACTGGAAGCCGTAGGCGGAGCAGAAGTAGTCCTCAGTCCCAGTTCCGTGGATCGAGGGGGGCCACCTCTCCCCGTCTATGAAGATCATCTCGTCGCCCTCGCCCCACCACCCGGGAGTGCTCGCCCTCACGCTGAGGACGCAGCCCACGTAGTGCCCCCTCCCCTCGGCGTAGAGTATCAGGTAGTTGTGCTCGCCGGTCAGGTTCACCTCTGCCTCCACTGGCTCGCAGACCTCCATCCTCCACTTGGCGTGGAACCTGAGCACGTCCTCGCCTAGGTCCTCCTCGTAGACCTCGTAGTCCACGTGGTAGTAGAGGACCATGTCGGTCCTGCACTCGTTGGTCACCTCGATCCTCGCCCCCTCCTGGAAGGGCATCGGGAAGTAGCAGTTGAGGCCCAGCCTGGAGCCAGCGCCCACGGCCGAGAGCGGCAGGGAGACGAAGGGCTGAGGGACGCCGTGCCCCAGCCCGAAGAAGTCGCCGAGGGGGCACTCGACGCTCGGCTCGCGCTCGCCGTCCCAGTACACCCTGAGGACGGCCTTGCGCAGGTAGTAGAGCTCGTTGGCCCCGCCGGTCATCCAGATGTGCCTTATGCAGCCCGGCCCCTCCAGGTCAGCTATCACTGCGGTCTCGCCGGGCTTTATGACTATGTAGTCCCTGTTGCCGCCAGTCCTGTCCCAGCTGCTCTCCCTCTTAGTCCTGCACCTCCTAGCCAGGGGCAGGGACGAGAGGCCGCCGAGTATCGGGCTAGCGCCAGCCATGCCGAGCACCGTACCCCCTGTAGGCGACCTCGTAATTAAGCTCTGCCGCGCCGCTTAGCGAGCTCCCTCAGCAGGGGCACCTCCGCTAGCCTCTCCTCGCTCAGCAGCTCCCAGTAGATGCCCCTCGGCTTCGGGCGCGGCTCCAGGGCCTCCACGACCCTCGTGGGCGTGACTATCAGGTCGACCGGCAGGTCGTGCCTCTCCCTGGGCAGCCTCTCCCTCAGGACCTGAGCGTCGTGCACGGTGGTCACCACTGGCGTGTCCTCGCTGACTGCTCCTAGCTCTCTGAGCACCCCGTACTCGAGCTCAGCGTAGCCGCCGCCCTTGCCCACCCTGGTGCCGTACCTGTCGACGGCTACCGAGCCTATGACTATCAAGTCGACGGCGGGGACGTCGCCGAGCCCTAGCCTCCTGCCGTAGGCAAAGGCCCCCCTTATCGTGGAGGCCCACCTGTAGGCGCTGCGCGGGATGAGCCTGGGGTCGAGCAGCAAGAGGCCCTCCCTCATCCTGGGGGTGGGCACCACCAGCAGCTTGCCCTCCTCGAGGGCCCTCTGCCTGACGGGCCTCTGGGGCGAGTCCGGGTTCACCTTGACGACGCGCGCCCGCCTCCACTCCTCCAAGCCGAAGAGCCTGCGAGCGGCAGCCTCAGCCCCCACGAAGTTGGGGATCCTGCCGCGCACTGGGCGCGGGAAGCGCGCCAGCCCCCTCTCCTCTAGCAGCCTCCAGACCCTCTCCCTGACCGCCCTCTTGACCTCCTTGGCGCTCAAGTCAGCCACCCGGCTCGACAGCTTATCACCCCCGCCGTGACATTAAACTTGGCGCGGTGACGAGGTACTTTTCAAGGGACTGGTGACCGGGTGCTCGAGGCCGAGCGCCCCCTGCTCACCTCCACCACTATCCTCTCCGGGAGCTCGGGGACCCCCTTGAGCGTCCCCACCAGCGCCCTCACGACGCTCTCCACGACCCTCGAGGGGTAGGGGCCTAGGCTGACCTCCCTGCCGTCAACGAGCAGCCTCACCCTCCACTCCCCCAGCCTGGGGCACTCGTGAAGCGAAGCCCGCCCCTGGAGGACCATGAGGGCCAGCGACCTGCAAGTCCCAGCCGCGCAGGCCCCGCAGTCAAGGCCCGGGAGGCGCGCTGCCACGTGCTCGACGGCCCTCTCCAGTATGAAGCTGGCCACGCCGTCAGCGTCGTCGTAGCTGAGGAGGCGGACTCCCTCGCTAGGCGGCTCACTCAGCTCAAGCCCCCTGAGCACTAGCGCCACGAGCCCCCTCAGCTCCAGGGCCCTCGCCACCTCCGACTCGTCCCTCACTATGGCTAGCTTGTAGCCGGGCCCGGCCTTGAAACCCTCTACGAGCACGAGCCCGCCGCCGCACAGGCTGAGCGCCTCCTCCAGGCCCGCCCCGCTCCTCAGTATGGCCGCGCCGCCCTCAGACAGGGCCACGACGCACCTGGCGCCAGCTCGCGCCAGCCTGTAGGTGTCCCTCTCGCTCAGGTCGATCTGGGGGTGCACCGTGTGCTTGACGGCCACGACCTCGACGCCCGCTCCGACCAGCCTCGGTATCACCGCCTCCAGCAGCGAGGTCTTGCCAGCCCCCCTCCCGAACGAGACCACGTGGAATACCGGGGTCAGCCTCACCCCCACCACCCCCGACTGGAGGCCCGCGCCTGAGCCAGCGAGCGTGCGAGCCGCGGGGCCTCACCTCCAGCCGAGCACGGCCCTGGCGAGCTGCGGCGTCACGAAGGCCTCGATGACGGCAGCCGCGAGGAGCGGGATAGCAAGACCGACGGCGATGAGGGCCGCCCTCCGCAAGGCCTCGGCCACCCCCTCCCTCCGAGCCGCCAGCGAGAAGCTGAGCCTCATGCCAGCCGCCACTGAGAGCACGAAGGCTGGCAGCTCTATGGCCCCGTGGGGGGCTATGAGGATGGCGGCCTCAAATGGCTCGAGCCTAGCGGTCGCGAGGCCGAGCACGAGGCCGTTCACTAAGGCTGCTAGGGGCGGCACCACGTGGAAGAAGCCCCCCAGCGAGCACATGGCGGCCACCTTCCAGTTGTTGAGGAATATCTCCCACATCACCGACACCGGCAGAACCTCACTGACGAAGGAGCTCAGGCGCCCACGCTTGACCAGCAACCTAGATAGGGGGGCCAGGGCCCCCCTGCCTAAGTAGTCGCCAATCGCCCAGGAGGCAGCCAGGGAGGCGGCGGCCAGGGCCACGAAGGGGGCGCTCCCAGGGTCCCTGACGAACCTCGCGAGCTCCCTAACCCCGGCCCTGAGGTACCGGCTAGCAGCGCTGAGCAGTGGGGCCCGCTCGCGCCAGGGCTCAACGCGCCGCCCGATTCTCAGGGCGTAGACCTCAGTTATCGACACGTCGAGCACCGGCTTGGCGACCGCCGCTATGGCGAAGGAGGCCAGGGTCGCGATCGACACGTGGAGCCAGGCGAGGGCCGCTGAGGCGGCGATTGCGCACACCTCAATCACTAGCGCGAGCAGCGCGTAGAGGATGAGGTCGCCGATGGCCCTCCTGGCCATCAGCAGGCTGTCTGCCACGGCTTTGGGGGCGCTCTTGCCCCTCAAGATGACCTCGTGAGGCGTGAACAGCGTCAGGAGCCACGTGACAGCGTACCACAGCGCGGACAGCACCGCGTAAATGGGGAGCGCCGCCAGCAGCACTGCTAGCCCCCCGGGGCGGGGCACCTCAGGGCTCAGGAGGGGTTGAGCTAGGAGCGCCGCTAGGGGCACCAGCCCGAGCGACCTCAGGGTCTCCGCTAGCAGCAGCGCCCTCGCCACCCTCGGGAAGTCTGCCACGCCAGCCGCTAAGTCGCTCACGCCCGCCCTCTCGCCGCGCATCAGCTTGAGCGAGGCGCGTATTAGCGCAGCCCAGTAGATCGACGATCTGAGAGCGCTGACGAGCACCACCACGACCCCCACGGCAGCCGCGCACGCGATCAGCCCGGCGTTCCCCGCGATGGCCCTCAGCATGGTGCCCAGGGCGATGGTGCCACCGGCCCTCGCTGCCTCGCTGATGAGGTAGAGCATTAGCCCCAGGACTGCCGCCGAGCTCACGTAGGAGAGTGAGTCCCTGAGCAGGACTGCCAGCACCAGGCAGGGGCTGTGGGTGTAGGCGTTGAAAGCTCCTGGCACCAGGTCCAGCACCCCCCTCTCCGCCTTGGGGGGCGGCGGTGGTG
>CAZCFI010000030.1:13325-21083 GCA_964497915.1 uncultured Thermoproteales archaeon | reverse complement strand
GGGCAGGGTTCTCGGGGGCGTCAAGGTGGCCCACGCTAGCGAGAGGAAGAAGGCCGCGAGCAGGGTGGCGCAGCTGCTGAGCTTCATCAGGTCGTCGGCGACGACCCTAGACGCGTTCTTCGGGAGGCCTGCCCCGTCCTCAGCGGAGGCCTTCGCGTCGCTGGGCAGGGCAGTCGGGGGGCTCCTGTCGAGGAGGTTCGAGGAGTACTCCCTCAAGGCCCCCATAGTAGTGAACGACCTGGAGGTCTACCCGTACGACGAGGAGCTTGTCGCGAGGGCTGAGTCCATCTCGCACCTGACCAGCGGGGTGAGCGAGGTGAGCGGGACCCTAGCGGGCTGGCTGGGCTCCTTCATGCTCTTGAGCAGGGGCGGCAGGCTGGCGGTCGTGGACTTCAGGGGCTTCGTGGGGCGGCAGCTAGAGTTGGAGGCTGACGAGGCTGAGGTCTACGCGCTCGACGTCAGGCGCACCTGATTCAGGTTCCCCACCTTCCTTATCTCCACGATGCCGTACCTCTCCAGCTTCCTCAAGTGCCTGTGGACCGTAGTCTTGGGCAGGTTGAGGTCCCTCACTATGTCCCTCTGCAGGGCCACCCCGCCCCTCGACCTCAGGTACCTTATCAGCTTATAGTCCACCTCGGACAGAGGGCGCTCAGACCTGCCGCCCCTCCTCCTGGCGAGCGCCACGGCCGCGGCGGCAGCTGCCACCGCCACGGCTGCCACGGCGGCTAGCTCAAGCCCGTACCACCGCTTTGGCGACACGTAGACCAGCACTGACACCTCGACCTCGTCGTGGACGGACTCACCCTGGCCGCATATCACCCTGAGGTTGAGCGTCGAGTTCCTGTCAACTCTCGGCGCATGCAGCTTAAACTCGACCTTGGTGCTCTCGCCAGCGCCGAGGGTGACGTCGGCCGCTGACACCAGCGACCGCTCGGGCATGCGCAGCACTCGGACGAAGAACGTGCCGGTCACGTTGCCGACGTTGGCGACCTCCACCTCCACGACCAGCTCGCCCTCACTCTTAACCTCCCTCGGCGCGCTGACTGCCCGGAGGGAGGCCTTAGCCACTAGGATCGGCGGCTTGACCCTTAGGATCCACCTGACCTCGTGGGCGCCCGCGGGGACCGCTATCACGTACCTGCCGCCCCGCTCCGAGAGCTCCAAGAAGCCCTCTGGGACCTTGACCGGTATGGCGCCTATGGGCAGCACTATCACCGTCTCAGCGTCGCTCGTGAAGTTGAGCACCCAGAGGTTGGGCGCCACCATCCTCGTCAGCTGGTCACTGACGTAGGTGACGTTGACCAGCCCCACGTCAGGCGCTATGACCCTGATGAGGTAGGTGCCGTTGACCTCCTTGACCTCGACGTCGTAAACGTCCTTGCCGACGGCAATCACCGGCTCTAGCGGCTTAGCCAGCGCCCTCACGCTCACCAGCACTTGCTCCTCAGCGACGCGGATGACGTGCGTCACTATCACTGACCCGTCTCTCTGGACGTCGAGGACCACGAGCTCGGCTTGGTAGGGCTGACTGAGGACTTGCGCCCGAGCGAGCAAGGTCATAGCCAGCGCCAGCAGGAGCGCCCCCAAGCGTCTCACGTCACCACCCCAGAGCTAGGCTAACAGTAGTACTCGCGAGTTTGCTTTAAGCATTTGCTCTAAGAGCCGCTCAGCGCTGGGCGATGGAGCGCCCGCTTGGCTGAAACGTATTAATACTCAGGGCGCGGTATACCCGCCAGCCCGGCAGCTCGCGAGGGTGGGCCGCGTGGAGCGCGGAGTTTCGACTTACATCGAGGTCGACGGCCTCAAGGGCGCTGTAGAGACCCTCAGAGCAGCTCGGGACGCCGGAGCGAGGCTGGTCAGCGCCAATTTCGCAGGTGCCGGCGAGCTCTCGATGCTAGCGGTAGCTGAGCCTGGGCCTGAGGCAGATAGGTTCCTGGCGGAGGTCGAGAGGGCTCACGGTGCCAGGGCGGTGAGGGTCTTAGCAGAGGTGCAGCTCGACCACGCCAGGCCGATACTGACGGGGGCTCTGAGGGAGTTCGTCGCAGCCCTAGGCGGGGCGGCTAAGGTCTTCATGTGCCACCTGGGCCTCCACTTCGGCCGCGAGATCGCCGCAGTGCTCTCGTCAGCGCGTCGCATGGAGGCTGTCGAGAGGGCTCCCCTCATACTGAGGGGTAGCGGTCTCGGCAGGGGAGGGCTGGTCGAGTACGCGTGGCGCGAGCGCTGCGTGATCCGCGTGCGAGACCCATTCGAGTGCGCTGGCCTGATGGCTGGCGAGCTAGCTAGCCGCTTTTCGAGAGGCTTGTCCAGCGAGCTCCTAGCGGGCCTGTGGGGGTGGCAGCGTCGTCGAGACCGAGTGCGTGGCCACGGGAGACACGCACTGCGAGTTCCTAGCGACTCCCAGGCCCAGCGGCTCAGCGGCCGCAGATTAGCTTAAGGTGTCTGAACCTCTCCGGCCTGATGGGGTACCTCCCGACTCTCTTAGCGTACTCGACCTCGTACTTGAGCGCGCTGGGCGGCACGTTAGCGTACGTCTCGCCGCCATTGTCAAATATGTAGCCGCCGCCCTCGGCCGCGTGGAATATGCACCTCTCCACCTCTACCTCGATCGGCTCCGACCTCCCGCTAAGCAGCGCCCTCCAGTTAGCGTTCCCCTTGAAGACGACCCTGCCCCTGAACGCCTCGGCCAGGATCCTTATGTCGTTCTCGACGCCGACGTCAGCGTAGCCTATCCTGTATATGTCAGTAAGGATGTCGGTGATGTGGTCCATGTGGGAGTCCATGTGGAGGGACCTGCTCCTCTGCCCGAACCTCTCGTAGAGCCTCAGGTTGTACGGTAGCGCGAACCTCTCGTACATCTCCCTGCTCAGATAGCCAGCGTGGTCGTCGCAGAGCCCCAAGCTGCCGGGCTCGCTGCTCGTGACTTCGTAGTAGTACTCCTGGAGGGCGACGAACGCCTCCTCCAGCTTCCTGAATAGCTTGTGCATCTCGCTGGGGTACCTGTACAGCCAAGCGTACAGCCTGCCGGGCCCCATGAGGGAGCCAGCCGCTGACACTGGGGGGTGTATCTGGAGCCCCCCGCCGACGGGCACGTCGCCGTAGTGGCTCCTTACGAGCCTCTTGAACTCCTCGAGCCTCTCGTAGTACCTCCTCACGCCCGGGTGCGAGCGAGGGTCGGGCACCTCGAGCTCGTCGATGTCCTCCAGCGTCTTGATGCGCGGGACTATCCAGGGGCTCTGCCATGGCCTAGACTCGTCCGGCATGACTACCTTACAGTTGAAGACTATGCCCTCAGCCACTGAGCCCGCGTCGAGCCAGAAGCCAACGTGGGGGAGGTCGTCCTCGAGCACCGTCAGCCTCCACTTGATCCCCTTGGCCTGAGCGTCCAGCATCACGCTCAAGTCGTTGTAGTACTCGGCTAGCGTGTAGCCGAAGAGCTTGGCGTAGTAAGGGCCCCCCACTCCAATGAGCACGGGCACTCTGTCGGGCTCCTCAAACCTTGAGGCCATCTCAAGTCTCCTCCTGTTCCGCTCAGCTAACCTCAAGTAGCGCTTGTAGTCGAGGGGCTCCATCTACCCTGCCCTTCAAGTCATCTCTGCAGCGCGCTTAAAAGCTTTGGCCCTGCCTGCTGAGGCGGTGCGCAGCTAGCGACGCGGCTCCCAAGCCGGCCAGGGCGGCAGCTGCAGAGAGCGCCCAGGGCACGTGAGCGTAGCTCCGCTCCTCCCAAGTCGCCGTTGCTGAGACCTGGACCCTGATGCCCACCCCCTTAGAGTAGGACACGGTGCCGGCGATGGCCACGGTCAGCCTCTGCCTGCTCTCAGCCACCCAAGACCTGCTCACGTTGAACGCAACCACCACCTCCTCCTCAAGACTCTCCACGACGAAGTACAAGGGCTCGCTGGCCCTGCTCCGAGGCACGGTGAAGCTGAAGGCGTAGGAGGACGAGCCTGTGCCAGCGAAGTAGGGCGACCTTGCGCCTAGGCCAGCCCCATAGGAGCTAAAGTCAGACTCGCTCAGCACCAGCAAGGTGAACTCGCGCCCGCTAGCCTCTCTAGCGGCGCCTGATACGTTGAGGGCTCCCAGCATCACGGGCTCAAGTGGCGGGAGCAGGGCGTAGAACCACCTGCCAAATCCCTCGGGCACCTTAATCACGAACTCTGCTCTGTCAGACTTGATATCGGCGACCGGCCTCCTGACGACCAAGAAGACTAGCGGCTCGCGGCGCTTACCGCTAGGGATCTCAAACTCAACCTCGTACCTAGCGCTGCCGCGCCCTTCAAAGTAGGCGCGCGCCTCGCCGCTGGAGAGCCACGCCACTAGCTCAGCCTCGCTGAGCACTAGGAGGTCAAAGGGCCTCCCGCCCCTCTCAGCGGCTGCGACCCTGACGCTGATGGGGCTCGATAGAGCGGCCTCGAGCGGGGGGACGTACATGGAGTACGCGTACTCGGCGACCTCCGGAACATCCACGACGACTGCCAAGCCCTCCGTCACGTTTACCTTAGCCCTGTCGTTTAGCACGACCAGCGCTAGCCCCACAGCTAGGTCCTCAGGCCTCACCGTGGCGTTCAGCCAGCCCCTCCCCTCGATCACGCCTCTCGATAAGACCAGCTCGCCGCGGCGCAGCTCGGCGCTAAACGGCCTGCCGCTAGTCTCCCTGAGCGCGCACGAGACCGTCAGTGCCCTCACGTCGCTAGGCCTGCCGAAGGGGCATGGGACTCGAACCCTCCACCCTCCGCCTGGCGGGATCTCGGGGCTCTCGCTGGCCACCACGACCTCAGACCTCCCCTCCCACGACTCCCACAGGAGCGCGAGGACAGCGCTCAGGGCGCTAGCCACGAGCGAGGCTAGCCCCAGTGCGAAGAGCCAACGCCGCCCCATCGGAGGCAGTTAGTCCCTTGATAGATAATAGCCTTGCGCGGCAGGGAGAGAACGAGCCGTCAGTGGAGGAGAAAAGCAAATAAGCGAGTTTGCTCCTGACCTATCTGGAGCCCGGTGGTGTAGCGGCCAAGCATGGTGGGCTCTGGACCCGCCGACCGGGGTTCGAATCCCCGCCGGGCTACCTCCTTCTAGCCTGCTGCGAGCACGGGCTCACAGCCTGGCTCTCAGCAATTCAATTATATCAGAGTCGCACACGCTCTGAGAGCGAAGGTGACGCATTTGAATGAGTTCAAGGGGGTGTACGCGCATCTCACTTCTGAGGTCCCCGACAGCGGCAGGGGCATAAGCATCTTAAGGAGCATCTTGCGTGAGCTCTCGGAGTTGGGCGTGACAGCGGTGCTACCGCTGGCCAAGGATACGTCCTCGAGAGTGTCTTATGCGTCGAACCTGCTCCCTCGGCTATTCAAGAAGATCGACCTCGTGGGGGAGGTCGTCAGCACGTGCAGGGATTTAGGCATGGAGGTTCACCCCTGGGTCTGTGCCTTTGTTGAGAAAAGCCTCAAGGAGAGCCCCGTGCTCAGCGAGCACCCGAGCTGGGCCTTTGTGAACTCAGCTGGCGAGGCCCTAGGGGCTCTGTGCCCGTCAAATCAGGAGGCTAGGAGGTTCCTCCTCAGCGTGATAGAGGAGCTGCTCAGCGGCTATGAGGTCGATGGGGTGAGTCTGGATTACGTCAGGACGCCTGGCGGCCTCTGCTACTGCGAGAACTGCGTGAGGGGGTTTAAGAAAGTCAGCGGGCGGGACCCGAGGTCGCTGAGACCTGGCAGCGAGGAGTGGTACGAGTGGGAGGAGTGGCAGAGGGAGAACGTAACTGCCTTCGTCAGGGAGGCGCATGACCTGACTAGGCAGTACGGCGCAAAGCTGTCATCTTATGTCTGGACCTCGATATCCCGCTATATCGTGGCCCAGGACTGGCCGGCGTGGGTTAGGAGGGGCTACCTGGACTTCATCATACCCACCGGCTACGTCTACTCAGTGGACGTGTTCAGGAAGTTGTGCCAGGAGGCCAAGGCAATAGCAGGTGGCATAGTGCCAGTGTACATGTGCATCGGCATCAAGACCAGCCACGGCTTCCTAGAAAGGCCAGAGGACGTGCTGACCTACGTGGACGTCGTCAGGAGGGTTGGACTTGAGGGCTTCGCGCTCTTCAGCCTCTCCTCCCTCCTGCCCATGGCTCCAGAGCTGAGGGGGCGTCTGTAGCGCGGCCGCGAGGAGGGCAATTAGCAGGCGCCCTTATGAGAGGCTTGGGTCTGCTAGTGGCCCTAAGGGCTGGCGAGGAAGCGTTCGCTCTCACCGAGGAGAGGGGCCTCGGCCCCCTGGGCGCAGGACATCTCGCCTGAACGTTGCCATGTTGTCAAGCGCAGCTAGGTAGAGCCTGACCCTGAGCACAAAGTCCCTGTCGAGCACCACCCTCCCCCTGAGCGCCCTATAGACCAGCAAGAGGGGAGGCGTGGTTGAGCGCCACGACGTCCACTGGCAGTCCTAGCAACTTGGCCAGCCTCTCTGAAGCCCCTGGGCCCATAGTGCGTCCCTAATCCACCCCCTGAGGAGGCCTCTGACGGTCTTAAGCCCCGAGTCCCCTGGCTTCGCGGTACACCCCCTCGTCGTTGACCTCCCAGTACCTGTACACGAGGAGGTCCCTCAGCCTAATGAGTCTCCCTATCGAATTAGCCGTGGTCAGCGAGAGAATCCCAGGCTTGCCCGATGGCTCAAAGATCTCGCCGTAGCTCTCGGGCGACCCCCATGGCCGCTGAGGCCTCCACAGCTGCATAGACCGTGGTTGGGTCACTGATGCTCCTCCACAGGCTCAGCAAGTAGCCTCTCCGGAAGCTCCAAAGCCATCCTGACGTCCACTATCACTCTCCTAACGCCTAATGACACTCGGACACCCTCACGTTAAGGAGCTGGGAGGTAATTGAGTTCTGCCCAACAGGACGGGGGCAACCTTCGCCGCTGAACTCTCAGCGGCTCGGCCAGTTGGCAGCTGAGCCGCGGTGAGTGGGTCAGCCAAGGGTGGATCAATCACCCGTCAGCTCGTCTCTTCCCTCATCACCCACTATGCTTAGTCTGACCCCCCTTATTAGTCTGACTGCCCTCGCCTCTCCTCGCGAGCCTCTTGAGCTCCTCCTCCTCAACCACAAGGACTATTGAGCCCACATAACCGCAGTCAGGGCACTTGTACAACTGACCGCAGATTCCGCCCAGGTAAGGCACGATCCTGGGGCTGAGGCAGAGCGGGCACACCCTTACCTCGACCAACCGGGCACCGAGAGTAGAGTGAGCTACTCAGGAAAAAGGCTTTCGGCTGGCGGACGCCTGTGCGCCTTCCTCGAGGCCGCCTCACGGAGCCTGGACGCGGCCTCCAGGTGTCTCAGCAGCCTAGCCACCCCTAGCTCGGTGGCCCTGACGAGCACCCTCGGTCTGTCCTCGCCTATCACCCTCCGCCTGCGGATGTACCCCGCCTCCTCAAGCCTCCTAAGGTGCGTCGACAACTTGCCCCAGCTCACTCCTAGGAGCCTCGCTAAGTCGCCCTCGTACATAGGCCCCACTATGTACAGCGCCGAGAGCACGAGGAGCCTGGTGACGTTCGACAGCTCATCGTCGAGCCCCTCAGCAGCCGCTAGCACGTCGTCCTCTGACAAGCCACCCGACCTCCGCCACCTCGGAGGTGAACGAGATCAGCGCCAGCACTGTCACTAGGACTAGCGAGAAGCACATGCAGCCGTGGAAGGTCCAGTACCAGGCGTCCGACATCACGTCGCGGTGCAGGGCGGTCGCCACGGCCAGCGAGGCGGCCAGCGAGGCGGCGGTGAGGAGGCCCATGCG
>CAZCFI010000030.1:0-13225 GCA_964497915.1 uncultured Thermoproteales archaeon | reverse complement strand
AGCGGGCCGCCGAAGAGGGACAGCGTCGAGTACAGGGCGAACCACCCGGCGTAGAGCGCCACCGTCGCCAGCCACATGTACAGGTAGCCGATGCCGTGCTTGTACCTGGCCATGTGCTTGACGAATGCAGCGACCTCAGCCTCAAGCGCCTCCTCCGCCACGCTGACCACCAGGTCTGTATCGAGGCGGGAGTAATTAAGTCGACATGAAACTCTCAAAGAGAGAGCTGGCTAGCGCTTCTTGGCCCTTCTGCGCCTCCTCCTCGAGCCTATGTAGGCGACCTCTATTATCTTCTCAGCCACATCTGGCGGTATCCTCTGCATGTTTATGGCCACGTCGAACGGCGGCAGGTGCTCCAGGTCCGCCTTGAAGTACCTCTTGACGGCCTTCGAGACCTTCCTGTCCTCCTCCTCGAGCTCCCTGTAGGCCACGAACAGGGGCTCTCCCCTCTCCCTCATGACCCGCTTGGCCCTCTCGTACCTGGGAGCCACTAGGAGCACCACCAGCGCGCCGTCTTCCCTGGCCACCCTGAGCCCGGCCTCGCCGCTTATCACCGAGGGCTCCCTCCTCCTCATGACCTCCCTGAGCTCCTCCTCGTCCGCCTCCTCGACGACGTGGAAGCCGAGCCTGTCCCTCAGCAGCCTGACGACCGCGCTGAGCCCAGCCCCCGGCAGCTCGTAGACGACTATGTGCCTCGGGGGCTTGGCGTGCGCTCTCTCGTGAGCTATGTGAGTCTCGGGAACCTTGAGCAGCAGGAGGGTTCTTGCGAGGTCCGAGGTGAGCGCCACGGCGAAGGGGAGCCTGGGGTCTATGCTCCACAGCACGCCACCCAGGTAGCCGACGGGGATGGCGACGACGTAGTAGATGGCGTTCCTCAGCGAGGTCCAGCGCGACACGTACTCCTTGGGGAACGCCTCCATTAGGGAGGCGGCCATGGGCGCTGAGCTGGTCGCGAAGACTCCGTAGAGCGCCCAGGCTATGTGGGGGGCGACGTAGGAGTACTCGGACTTAACGGTGCCAGCCACGAGCAGGGTAGCGAAGGAGAGCCACAGGAACGGCCTGAGCGACAGGTAGATCCTCTTCCTGCCCACCCTGTCGGAGAGCCTGGAGACTGGCATCAGCAGGAGCGCGTAGGTGAGTGCCTGAGCCGTGGGGAGGAGCCCCATGAGCTCGCCTGGGGTCCCGCAGACCTCGTACGCGTAGAGGGACCAGAAGGGGCCCACCACGGTGCCTACGAACGGGCCAGTGGCGACGAAGAGCAGCCAGTAGTGAAGCCTCCTCTCCCGGCTTATCCTGTAGACCCTGACGAGATCCCTCAGCGGCTCGAGGGGCGACGGCTTGCCGCTGCCGCTCTCAGTGTACTCCGGAACCCTCAGCCTCTTCGCCACGTAGAGAGCAGCGGCGCCTATCAGCAGGAAGCTGACCAGGAAGGAGTACCTGACGGCTGGCACGCCGCCGAGCCTCATCAGGACCAGCGCGGCGACGGGCGGGACGGTCATCGCGACGACGTTTGAGGCCATGTTCACCGCAGCTATGCTGGTGCTCCTGTTGCTCCTCCTCGTCGAGACCCTGATTATGTACTGGTACGACGGAGTTATCAGCGAGCTGCCCACCGCGCTAACGACGTAGGCCGGGAACAGGACGACCCAGTCGCTAGCTAGGAAGAACAGCAGCGGGGGCACGCACGCCAGGGCCGTGCCAGCGACGAACGCCCTCTTCCTGCCGTACCTGTCGCACAGCCAGCCGCTGAACAGCATGGAGACTAGTATCGAGAGCGAGCTGACGGAGGTTAGCAGGCCTAAGGTGACAGCGTCAGCGCCCAGCACATGCTTGAAGTAGATTATGCCGAGACCTCCCGTCACACCGCCAGCTGCAGCGATGAGAACCGCTCTGACGAGGAGCACCTTCACTTGGCTGCTGATCCTTGGGCTACTACTCGACTCGTCGTCGCCACCACTGCTCATAGTGCTGTTAGTGGTCGGTGCAGTGCTGCTATTTATAAGTTACCTTCAGCCTACCTCTTCACCAAGGCCGCTCAGCTTGCTCTGACTAGCCGAGCCTCTCAAACAGGACCAGCTCCCTCTGCACCAGGCTAGCCCGCAGGCTCGCGACCTTACTCGCCAGCCGCTCATCGACCAGCACGTGGAGGCGCCTACAACCAGCAGCCCCCACCCTCTCGCAGATAGCGGACAGGGCACTGGGGAGGAGGCTGGGGTCGTCGAGCCATAGCGTAAGCCAGCAGTCGAGCCCGTCGCGCTCGACGGCCCCCAGGATGAACGTGGCGCCCAAGCTTGGGATGCGCCCCCCATCGACCGCCGACTTCGCCACCCTCAGCGCCATGGGCCATCGGCACTTGAGCCACGCAGCGGCGCTGGACCACGTCCTAGGAGATATCAGCCATGAGCCCCTCACGCAGCTGTACTCGTAGGGGAGCGGCTCCACCTCTGCGGCAGCTCCCTCAGCAGCCTTGTCAGGAGCGACCACGAAGTGGGCCACCCTGTACGCAACGCTGCGAACGCCGCATTTCTCGTAGAATGGGATCGCGTCGGCCTCGGGCCACACGCTTAGCGTGTCGCAGCCCTCCTCCACCGCTAGCCTGCGGGCCTCGCCGACGAGGGCCCTCCCAACGCCCCTCCTCCTAAAGTCCCTGTGGACGACGAGCACGTCTATGTAGGCCGTCCTCCCGAGCACTCCGCGCTCCTCGCCTACGTACAGCTCAAGCTCGCCAACCACCCTCCCGTCTAGCTCCGCCACCAGGGCGTACTGGCCTGACGTCAGCACGTAGTTCAGGTGCACGGCGCACGTCTCTACGCTCATCCAGGGCCCGCCGTGGAGGTACCTGTCCTCAACGCTCAGCTCCTCGTACTCCGCTGGCTCCCCCCTCCCGCTGGCTGCCCTAACCCACTGCTCGACGTCTGAGCAGTGGACCTCGGTGATGCCGCGGGCGTCGTCGAGCGTGGCCAGCCTGACTCGGAGCCCCACGCCAGCCACCCTGAGTTTAGGCTCGGCTAGCAGGCTACGTGTGGACGACTCGGCCGGGGCTCAGCTCGCAGCGCACCACCCTAGCTGCGGCCTCCATGAGCTCCTCGAGAGACCGCCTGACGTAGCCGAGGGCTATCCCGGGCACGCCGCAGACCACGGCCAGGGCGTTGACGGTCTCGTTGCGTATCGCCGTCAGCGTGGAGTCCCTGTGGGGGAACACGTGGAGCAGCTTCTCGCCGTCGGAGAGCACCAGCTCATTGCCCCTGAGCGAGCGGGGCGGCGAGCCTATCGGGTGGAAGACCTCGCCGGGCTTGGCCCTCCTCAGCACCAGGCTCCCTGAGACCTTGTCTAGGTCGTAGACGCCTATGCACAGCATGGTTAGCAGCTGGACGGCGTTGCAGAGGTCCACGAGGGGGTGTATCCTCGGCATGGGCCTGCCGCGCAGGATCCTCCTAGCTAGGGCCTCAGCCGCGGGCCTCTGCTTCGTCGGGTCTATCTTGAGGGCCCGCCAGTAGAAGTCCCTGTAGGCCCTGACGATGGGGTGCTTGTTCAGCTCCTCTAAGCTAAGCGACGCCCTAACCCTCCCCACAGCCTCTCCCACCAGCTCGTCGAGGGCTCTGAGGTCGTAGCCCGATATGCCCTCGAGCGTCACGTAGGCCAGCGAGAGCCCCCCGACGGACGCCCTCACCTCGCCGTCTATCCTGACCTCGACCAATCAGGCCACCGCAAACCCTTAAGGGGGATCGGCTAATAAGCTAAGCGGGGCGCCATGGAGCTGAGAGTCGGCCACGTTAGGGTGCTGATCAAGGAGGGGGACATAACTGAGGAGGACGTGGACGCCATAGTCAACCCAGCTAACAGCCTGATGGTCATGGGCGGCGGCGTGGCTGGGGCGATAAAGAGGAAGGGGGGAGACGTCATCGAGAGGGAGGCGCTCAGGCACGCCCCCGTGCCAGTCGGCGAGGCCGTGGCCACGACCGCTGGCAGGCTCAAGGCCAGGTACGTCATACACGCCCCGACCATGGAGAGGCCAGCCATGAGGACGACCGCTGAGAAGGTGCGCAGAGCGACCGAGGCGGCCCTCTTACTAGCGGCGCGCATGGGCCTCAAGTCAGTGGCGCTACCGGCGATGGGCGCTGGAGTGGGCGGGGTCCCGGTGAGGGACTCCGTGAAGGCCATACTCTCAGCTCTGAGGGACAACTTGGACAGGCTCTCAGGGCTGCAGGAGGTCAGGCTGGTGGCGTGGGGGCGCGACGCCTACAGAGAGTTCGTGGAGGCTGCCAAGGAGTTCGGGGAGGGCTGACAGCGCGAATGGGGCCGACCAGGGCCAACGTGTACGACTTAGTGATCTCCAGGGGCCTGTGCTCGTACTGCGGGGCGTGCGTGGCGGTCTGCCCTAGGGGCGCGCTGCGGCTGGGCATCGACGCCCCCGAGTTCGACAGAGAGGCCTGCGCGGACTGCTCGCTCTGCGTCAGGGTGTGCCCGGCGCTCGATGACGCACCGCCAGTGCGGGAGCTGCCCGCCAGGCTATACGTGGGCAGGGCCGCTAGCGAGGAGCTCAGGCGGCGCGCTCAGAGCGGCGGCGTGGTCACGACACTAATCGCCTACGCCCTGGCCTCAGGGCTCGTGGGGGCCGTCTTAGCCACGGCTGGGGACGCGAGCGAGCCTCAGAGGGCCGTCCCAGTGGTGCTCCGGAGCCCAGACGAGGCCCCAGCGGCGAGCGGCTCGCGCTTCTCGTACTCGCCAGTCCTGGCTTTAGTTCCCGAGGCTAGCAGGAGCTCTGCCAGTCTGTGCGTAGTCGGTCTCCCGTGTCACATGCGCGCCCTCCGCCTGGCCCAGGAGAGGCTGAGGGGGCCCTGGCTCAGTGTTAAGCTGACCATAGGGCTGCTGTGCTTCGGCTGCCTGCCCTACAGCTCGCTGAGGGACAAGCTGCTCTCAGAGTTCGGCGTGAGCCCGGCGGAGGTCGAGAGAGTTGACGTCAGGCGAGGGGTCGCCATCGTCTCGACGCGCAGCGGCGCAGCTGCGAGCGCCCCCTTGAGGGAGGTTGGGGGGCTAGCTGGGCCGGCTTGCCTGAGGTGCCAGCACTTCCTCCCACCTGCGTGCGACGTGGCCGTGGGCTCTTCTGGGGCCCCGGACGGGCACTCAGTCATAATCCCCTATACTGAGGCGGGCGAGCGGCTAGTTTCCAGCGCCTCTGAGGAGGGCCTGCTCGAGGCGCGGGAGGTGGGGGAGGAGGTGAGGGCGGAGCTCGCTAGGTTGGCCGCCCTGAAGCGGAGGAGGGCTCGCCACCGATATAAGTCGGCTCGCCATACCAACTAGCGGGTGGCTCGTTGAGGCGCCTCATGAAGGCTGCGATCCTGAGAGAGCCGGGCAGGCTCGAGCTAACTCAGGTCCCGGTGCCAGAGCCCAAGCCGGGCGAGCTGCTCATCAAGGTCGGGGCGTGCGGCATCTGCGGCAGCGATGTTCGGTACTACATGGGCGAGAACCCGTGGGCCCTTCACACCCTCGGCGTCGACGAGCCCATGCCTGGCAACGTCATCTTGGGGCACGAGGTCGCTGGCGAAGTCATCGAGGCTGGCTCGCCTGACGACTCGGGCAGGGTGGGCGAGAGGGTGGGCATCATAGCGTTCAACACCTGCGGCACCTGCCACTACTGCCGCCGCGGCCTCCACAACCTCTGCGAGAACACGCTGCACATAGGCCACGATGGCAGGTGGAGGGGGGTTGAGTACGTGCCAGGCGGCTACGCTGAGTACATGCCCGTGTGGAGCGACAAGGCGCACAGGATTCCGGATAGCATCTCGTTCATCGAGGCCACGCAGCTAGACGGACTGGCCGTCGCGGTTCACGCCGTGAATAGGGCGGCCGTGAGGCCCGGCGACAGTGCGCTAGTCGTGGGGGCTGGCGCGATAGGCCTGATGATACTCCAGGTGGCTAGGGTCTACGGAGCCACAAAGGTGGTGGCCGTGGACGTGAGGGGGAAGCCTCTGGAGGTCGCCTCTGAGCTGGGGGCCGACGGGGTCATCAACGCAGCTGAGGAGGACGTCGTCGAGAGAGCGCGCGAGCTCACCGGCGGCCTGGGCTTCGACGCAGTGTTCGACACCGTGGGGAGCGCCGAATCGCTGACTAAGGGGCTGAAGTGCCTAGCGCGAGGGGGGCGCTACGTGCTGCTGGCGGTCACTAAGGAGAAGGTCGAGATAGAGATCACAGCCCTGGCTGGGGAGAGGGTCCTGACCACGTCAGCCAACAACTTATTCCCAGAGTACACGACGGCCGTCGAGCTCATGGCCAGCGGCAGAGTCAGGGTGAAGCCGTTCATCACGCACGTGTTCAAGCTGGATGAGGTGCGCGAGGCCTTCAAGGTGGCCCTCAACAAGGAGGAGTACGACGCAATAAAGGTCGTGCTGGTGCCGTGAGGCGACCAACTTGAAGTTGGAGTTCGAGCTAGTGTCGACCATAGAGAGGTACCCATCCTGACATAGCCCTGCGGTACGCCGAGCTGGCCGAGAGGTGCGGCTTTGACGCGGTGGGCGTCCCCGATCACTTCCACCCGTGGGTGCACAGTTGGGGTCAGTCCGGCTTCCGCTGGGTCTGGATAGCCATAGCTCTCGAGAGGCTCAAGAGGGTTCAGGTGGGGAGCTGCATCACAGCCCCCACGATCAGGTACCACCCAGCCGTGGTGGCCCAGGCATTCGCCACGCTGGGCTACCTGTACCCGAGCAGGGTGTATCTGGGCGCGGGGACTGGGGAGCCCATGAACGAGCTACCACTAGGCTTAGAGTGGCCTAGCCACAGGAAGCGGCTTGAGAGGCTTAGGGAGGCGATTACCATCATAAGACTGCTTTGGACAAAGAACAGGGTCACGTTCAGGGGTAAGTATTACAGGCTCGTCAGGGCGACGCTCTACACCAAGCCCCAAGTCAAGGTTCCGATACTGGTCGCTGGCGCTGGCCCCAAGACGGCCCGCATGGCAGGGGAGCTCGCCGACGGCCTCATAACAGTCCCTCACCTCAAGCATGAGCTTAGCGAGATCCTAGGGGCGCTTAAGGAGGGAGCTAGGGCTGCGGGGAGAGATCCCAGCGAGATGATTCGAACGGTGCACATGCTGGTCTCCTACGACGAGGACTACGACAGGGCCCTGGACGCGACGGAGCCGTGGGCGCCGGTACTGCTCCCAGTCCTGTACAAGTACGGCGTCTTCGACCCGGTCGAGATGGAGGAGTGCGGGAGGTTGGTGGGGAGGGAGGTCAGGGCCAAGACGTTCCTGATAGCGACTGAGCCGGAGCACCTAATTAAGAGGTTAGAGGAGCTGGCGAGGGCCGGCTTCACGAGGTTCCAGTTCAACAACTCGAGCCCGGAGCCGCCTAAATTCATAGAGGTCATGGGCAGGGAGGTAATCCCATACCTTAGGTGAGGAGTTCAGCGGGGAGTTAGGGGGCTCAGCCTCCTGCCGAGCGCATCGTAGAGCAGGAACCCAGCGATAACGTTCAGGGAGCCTTGAATAACGTTAAATACGGCCACTACTGGGGCTAGCCTGACTGCCACACTTAGCGGAATACCGTAGAATAGTGGAAGCATGGCGGTGCAGGCAGCAGTCATGACAACGGCTCTGACGGCTACCCCAAGCGAGAGGGATGTGACCAAGGTGAGCCACCTGCCTCTCCACAGTCTCCTCGACGCGCGCACCCCCGCTAAAGTTGAAATCTCAGCGAGGGACTTGAAGAAGGCGCCCACTGGATTGGGGCCCCTAAACGGCGGCCTAGGCAGGGCTATGACGACGCCCGTGATGAGAGCGGCTGGCGCGGCCACGTCGAAGCCGAAGAGGTAGAGGGCGAGCACTAAGGGGATCCCTGTGGGATCTAAGGTCAGCTTCTCGTAGAGCGGGAACGCTAGGTCCAAGGGGAGGATCTCGAGGACTGCAGCCATGGCAGCGAAGAGGGCAGTGGCCGCCACCTTCAGGCTCCGACTCACCGCCATCGACACCCTAGCTCTTACTCGGCGTCGCGGTTATAAGCTTGAGGACGTGAGATTCGCTAGAATTCCCTCAGCACGACCTCGGGCACCGTCTTGTCCTCGACTATGGTGACGGGCTCGTCGGGGTCGACCCCTGCCGCCACGAGCTCGCGGACGCACCTGTCCAAGGTCGCCAGCAGGCTCTCGCCTGTAGAGTAGGGCGGGGCGCAGCCGAGCTGGAGCGCCTTTGGGGGGGCGAAGGGCTTAGAGTTGAGGTCTCTAACTGACTTGGGCTGGCCTCGGTCGCAGGCCAAGATCAGCGAGGCGCAGCTGGGGTCTGCTGGCCCCAGGCCGTTGATCGAGGCGAGGCTGACGTGGTAAGGCACGTAGGGCCTCCCTCTGTGCGAGATCATCATGTACTCCGCTGACAGCACGGCGTCGAGCGTGGCGCCGCACCTCCACGCCCCGGCCACTAGCCTGTCCTCCCTAGCGGATCCGTGCTCCAGAGGCCCCTCCCCCTCCATGGCGATGCCGCCCTCGACTATGTGGAGTATCGGCGGGCCCAGCGAGCTGACTGCGGCGGCGAGCCCAGCAAGGCTCCTACTTAGGTTCAGGTACGAGATCAGGAGCTCCCTCCTTGAGATGTCCTCCTGGAGGGGGTCGAGCCCGAGGTGCTTGGCGTGCTTAGCCCTCACCGGCTCAAGTAGCCCGAAGAGGTTCTTCACCGAGAGGCTGACGACAGTCTGGGCCTGCGTCTTGAGCTTGGCCACGTTCACTATCAGGTCCACCTCCCGCAGGACCCTGTTGAACCCGTACCTGGTGGAGAGGGCCAGCTCCACGTCGACCCTCTTGCTCCTGCCGAACTTCACTAGCGTGGCGTGCCTGGCCTCCACGTAGCCCCTCAGGTAGCTGGCGTCCTCCGGCCCCAGCGGATCCATCTCGAGCTTGTACTTGACGTAGAACCTCTCCGACTCGCTCTTGGTCCTGAGGTCGAGGAGGGCGACCTTGCCCCGGTAATCCTCCCGGCTGAATAGCTCCCGGTACCCGCAGAGCTCGTACGCCTTCCACGTGCCCCAGCTGTTGCACTCGCCGACGTAGACTAGCTCAGCGCCGAGCTCCAGGAGCCAGTCCACGACCGCCTTGACGGCCATGGGGTCAGTAGTCATCTTATTGTGGGGGCTGTACTTAGGGGGGTGCTTGGTCAGGTTCGGCTTGACTAGGGCCACCTTGCCGTCGAGCCCGTCGGCGAACCTCCTGAAGCCCTCGTCGTGCTCCAGCAGTAGCTCCACGACGGCCCTCGTCCCCCTGTAGGTGGCGCTGCCCACGTCGCCCTCACACGTCTTGACCAGCGCGACCTTAAGCTCGGACTCGGGCCTCAGGACCGCCACCCGGTATCCAGCCAGCGCCGAGCCCAGCGCCATCACCTGAAGAGCCACCTCTCCTCAGGCATATTTAGCTCACGCGCGCTCCCCTCGCCTAGCTCAGACTTAAGGCCCTTGACTATGGCCACCGGCACGCCCTCAGCACCGCTCCCCATCACTAGCTCAGCGGCTGAGGCCACCTCGTCGGCGACGGCTATCCTCTTCACCCTTAGCCGGTAGCCGAATAGGTCCGGCATCCCCCTGTAGTCCCTGAACGGCCTCAGGCCCGAGAGGCCTATGGCGAAGTTCACCTGCCCCCTCCTCAGGGGCCTGCCGTAAGTGTCCGTGATGACAACGGCCACGTCCCTGCCGGTGAGCTCCCTGACCCGCTCCCTTATGCGGGCCGCGCTCTCGTCTGGGTTCTCGGGCAGCAGCGACACCACGTCGGGCCTGCCAGCCACGTTGGACCTGTCGACCCCAGCGTTGGCGCACACGACGCCCTGCCTGGTCCTGACTATGATGTGCCCCCGGCCCACTTTAACCACCTCCTCCGCCTCGTCTAGGATCACTTGGACTAGGGCAGGATCCTTGCCCGACATGGCAGCGAGCAGCTCAGCCTCACGGCTGACCCTAACTGACCTCAGGTCCACGATCCTCCCCTCAGCCTTCGAGACCACCTTCTGGGAGACCACGACCACGTCTCCGTCTTCTATCTCAACGCCGTTAGCGCGGGCCACCTCAACTATCAGACGCCCTAGGTCGTCGCCGGGCTTCACTAGGGGAAAGCCCTCGAGGCCTATGAGCTCAACTCTCCTAGCCATGGATGAGAAAAAGTCGGCCCTAGCCTTTTAAGTGTGCCCCGATACGACAGCCCTGGCGACGTCGCGCAGTCGCTTGAGGACCTCAGGCTCGCCACTCAGCCTGACGGGCTTGCCCTCGAAGTAAGACCTCAGGGCACCCTCGCTGTACGGTATCCTCAGAGAGGCGAGCCCCTCGGCCTTTAAGAAGCCCTCGAGCTCGTCGTAGTCGCCGTAGGGTATCCCGTACTTGTTCACGACCACCACCTCCCTCTTGCCCAGCCTCTTGACTAGGGAGTGCAGCTTGGCGAGGTCGTGCAGCCCGAGGCGCGTTGGCTCGGTGACTGATAGCACGAGGTCGGCTACTGACACGGCCCTCAGTATCACCTTGCCGGTGCCCGGTGGCGTGTCCACGACCACGTAGTCGTAGCCCTCCCAGAACCTCCTTGAGGACTCTAGGGTCCTCTCAGCCACCTCGCCCTCCTGCCTGCCCCCCGGGACCAGCTCGCCGTAGACCAGCCTGAGGCCGCTCACCTCCTCAGTTACCGACACCCAGCCGACGACCTCCTCCCCCTCTCTTATAGCTCCCCTCGGGCAGACGTACAGGCACATGGCGCAGCCCTCGCAGAGCGTGCCGATGAGCATGAGGCCCTTGCCTGGTATCAGGACGAGGGCGTGAGCTGGGCACCTCTCAACGCACACGCCACACTGGGCGCACTCTGCCCGGTCTATCCTAGGCCTAAAGACGGTCACGGGCTCCCTCTCGCGCACCGGCAGGCTCAGCAGGCTCGGGGTGCAGGGGTTGCTGACGTCCAAGTCTACGAGGAGGACCCTGAGCGACCGCTCCCTAGCCAGCAGGTCAGCTATATTGACGGCCACGAAGGTCTTGCCGACGCCACCCTTGCCGCCCGTCACGACCACCACCCTCGTCATCGCAGCACCTCCAGAAGCCTGCTGAACGCCTCCCTGAGGCGCCTCGACGCCTCAGACTCGGGGCTCAGGAGGAGGAGCGGCACCATCTTGGAGTAGGACACTACCACCCTGAAGTCATATGGCACTGACCCCACCACGCGCGGCGAGAACTCCTCCTCTATCCTGGAGGCGAAGCCCGGGTTAACGTCCCACTTGTTCACCAGGACGCGCCAGTCGACCCCGAGGCACTCTGCGACCTCCACGAGCCGCTTGGCCCCCGCCAGCGACTGCGGCGTCGGCTCCGCGACTACCAGCACTAGGTCCGCCCCGCTTATGCTGGAGATGACGGGGCAGCCTATGCCGGGCGCTGAGTCGACGACCAGGTACTCAGCGCCCTCGCGGGCGGCGAGCTCCCGAGCCTTGGCCTTTATCTCGTAGACGAGCCTGCCACTGTTGCCCTCACCCACGTTGAGGTCGCCTGTCACGGTCAGGAGTCCCGCCCCAGAGCGGGCCACTATCATGCGGCCTATGACCCTCTCGCGCATGGAGATCGCGCCCCTCGGGCAGACCACGGCGCACGTCCCAAGGCCCTCACACGAGTCGGGGTCGACCACGGGCCCTCGCTCGCCCATCGACAGCGCCCCGAACCTGCAGGCCTCCACGCACGCCCCGCACTTAGCGCACGCCTCGTAGTCCACGACTGGCAGGCCCGAGCCAGCGAACTCCCCCTCCTCGAGGACCTCGCTGCAGCCGCCGAGGGCCAGGATCAGGTCTGGGGCCTCGACGTCGGCGTCAGCGCACACCACGCCCCCACCTAACTCTGACTGCAGGAACACGGCTAGATTGGAGGACGCGAAGGTCTTGCCGGTGCCGCCCTTGCCGCTGGCTACGACTACCTCCCTTATCATCTCACTAGCCCGGCCCCCCTCAGGGCGTCGATGACTCTGGTGCCGGGCCTGGCGGGGTACGCCCTTATGCCAGCGCTGCTCAGCACCATCTGTATGTTCGGCCCTAGGTGGGGGGCTAGGACGGCCTTAGCGCCTATCGAGATGAGCCACTGGCCGACGGCCACCCCGACGCCGCGCATGCCGCCAGCTAGCGCGTTGGGCACCGACTGGACGCTCACGACCTCCCCCCTGACTATGTCGACCACGGTCATGTAGGGCGCCCTAGCGAACCTGAAGGAGATCGTCGCGTCTAGGCCGCGGTCGTCGTCAGTACTGGCCACGACCCTCAGCGCCCCAGGCTTAGGGGGCGGCAGGCTCGGCATCTGACCGGGAGGTGGAGCGCCCCACCCGCGCCCCCACCCACCTCCCATGCCCATGCCACGCCTCCACACGCTCTCACACCTTACGTGCCATTGTTTAACAATCGGCTGGCCAGCTATTTAAGCGTGGCTGCCGGTGAACGTCAAGCTCACGGCTCGAGGCTGGATTACGTGTAATGACACGAAATTTTTACGCAGCCACGCAATATTTTAACCTAGAATCCCTCACTGGTAGCGAAGGTGGAGATGAGGATATGGCGCGCGGCGCTCGCTGGAGGTGGTGCTGGCGCTGGAGGGGGGGCCCTGGCAGGCCTCCGAAGCCCAGGACCCTCGGGTTCATGCCCGTCAGGGTAGTGTTCATACCATTCGACGAGTACGGGAGCCCGATAAGCTCTGAGGCCGTCCAGCTGAGGCCTGACGAGCTAGAGGCCATGAGGCTCGTCTACCTGGAGGGTATGACGCAGGGGGAGGCCGCCCGCCAGATGGGCGTCTCCAGGGGGACGCTCTGGAGGCTGCTCGACAGCGCTAGGAGGAAGGTCGCCGATGCCTTGGTGAACAGAAAGACTATAGTGATAGTCACCTCGTAGCAGTGTACCTGCCGAAGGGCCACCTGAATAGCCTGCGCGCCCACCCCCACCTGTGCCTGCCCCTGTCAACTCTGTGTATCATGTGCCCTGGGGCCCCGCACCTTGGGCAGGCCATGGGCCTCGGGAGGCCGTGGGGCACCTCGAACACGTAGCCACACGCCATGCACTGAAACTTCCTCGGGGGCCTCTGCAAGCGCGCCACCCCGTGGATTAGTGCTGGCGCACGTATTTAAGTTGAACTGACGATTCAGACACGCCTCATCCCTCGGGCGCAGCCAAGAATTTCGTGCATTATCACAAAATTTATATACCGCCGCCAAGTAGAGTTCTAGTGGTGAAGGCGCATGTGGGGCATGTGGGGTAGGT
>CAZCFI010000029.1:0-21754 GCA_964497915.1 uncultured Thermoproteales archaeon | reverse complement strand
CGATGCCCACCACCTCCTCGCCCTGCGGGACTCGAGCGTCCGCCATGGCGGACGCCACGTGGGCGTGGTGGTGCTGGACCAGGACCAGCTCAGCGCCGTGCTCCTCTGCTAGCCTCTCAGCGAGCCTCCTCGTCGGGTAGAGGGGGTGCTTGTCAGCTGCAACCACGCAGGCCCCGAGGTCCACCCTGTAGCACTTGATGAGGAAGTTCAGGGCTTGCTCCAGGAACCGCAGGTTCTCTAGGTTGTCGACGTCCCCCACGTACTGGGTCGGTATGGCGTACTCACCCACGCCCACGGCCCCCGTGTTGGAGAGCATCGCCCCCACCGCCACCACGGGCCTATCCAGCTCGAAACCAAGCCTGACCCAGGTCGGCGCGTACCCCCTGCTCCTCCTCAGGAAGCACGGGCGCCCGACGGTGAATCTGATCACGCTGTCGTCGGCCCTGTTCACTATCCTCCTGTTGTGCACCAGGAAGTAGTCAGCTACGCCCCTAAGCCTCTCGAGGGCCTCCTCCTCGTCAGCGCATATTGGCAGCCCCGGCGGGTTCCCGCTGGTCATGATCAGGAACTTGTCGCGGGTCTCCATCAGGATCATGTAGTGCATGGCCGTGTAGGGCAGCATGACGCCGAGCGTGCCCAGCCCCGGCGCGACGTACTCTGACACGGGGGCGCCCTCCCGCTTGGGCAGCACCACGATGGGCCTCTCCAGGGACTGCAGGAGCTCCAGGGCCTCGCGGCTGAGCACCACCAGCTCCCGGCACACGTCTACGTCGAGCGCCATCAGCGCGAGGGGCTTGCGCGGCCTCCTCTTCCTCCTCCTCAGCTCTAAGACCACGTCGTCGTCTGACGCCAGGGCCGCTAGGTGGAAGCCGCCGACGCCCTTAATGGCGACTACGTAGCCCTCGTCCACCAGCCTGGCGGCAGCTAGGACGGCCTTGACAGTGTCCCCCTCCACGACCCCGCCGTCGGCGTCGAGGAGCCTGGCTCGCGGGCCGCACCTCGGGCAGCTTATGCCCTGCGCGTGGAACCTCCTGACGTTGCTGGGGTCCTCGTACTCCCTCAGGCACTCCTCGCAGAGGGGGAAGTCGGCCATCGCGGTGTTCTCCCTGTCGTACGGTATCCCCTCGATCATGGTGAACCTGGGGCCGCACCAGGCGCAGGAGTTGAATGGGTACATGTGCCAGCGTGAGCGCTCGTCGAGCACCTCCCTCAGGCACCACTCGCAGATGCCGAAGTCTGGCGGTATCATGGACAGGGCCGTGGCCCCCCTCTCGCTCCTCAGGATCCTGAAGTCTGGGTGGCCCCTGGGCTCCACCTCCACGGCCTCGACGCCCTCTATCCTCGCAGAGGGCGGCTTGCGCCTCGCGAGCTCGCGGGGGAAGGCCCGCACCGCCTCCTCGGGCCCCTCGACCCAGATCTCAACCTCAGCCCCGCCTAGGTTCCTGACGTACCCCCTCAGGCCCATGCTCACCGCTAGCCTGTACACGAAGGGCCTGAAGCCAACCCCCTGGACCACGCCGGTGACCCTGAGCCTCAGGGCCGACGCGCGCATCGGAGACCCACAGGGCCGCTCGAAGATAAGCGTTCCTCAGCCTCGAGCAAGCCCGCCGCGCTTAGCCCTCCGGGCGGCTATCATGCGCCTCCAGGCCCTCACCACGGCGAGGTCCCGCGGGGCTCGGCTCTCGCCCGAGGCGCGCTGGATCAACCTCTCGAGCACGGCCCTCGCCCGCTCCCCGAAGAAGGTCTCGTGGTACGACAGCAGGTCCTCGTACATCCCGCCTACGTCGCACTCCGCCACGCCAGCCTCGATGGCCGCCGACGCCAGCGACGCGACCGCCTCACCGTCCCCCAAGGCCCTCACGAGCTCAGCGACGCAGCTAACCGACTCCCTCGGAGAGGCCGTGACGAACTCAGCCCTCAGCCACACCCCGGGGAGGTCGGCCGACCCCCCCGGGAGCTCAATTGAGGCCCCCCTGAAGCCCCTCAGCTCGAGCGCCCTCACGCCGCAGTCAAGCATCCTCGCTAGCAGCTCGGAGATGGGGTGGCGCAGCCTCTCCACCATCGCCCTCAGCTCTCTCTGGCTGGCCTTGAGCGACACGGGCACCCTAGCGCTCGGCACGCGGAGCGTCACGACGCAGGCGCCCCTCGGCTGCCCCCTGAACCTCAGCTCCACGCGCCCCCCGCCGCGCGTGAGGCCCTCAGCGCCGCTGGCCGTGAGCACCAGGGACGTGCACATGCCCTCAAGCGTTCCCAGAGTCAGCGAGACCCTCTCTGAGATGATGCGCGTGGTGACCTCGTACACCATCACCGTGCTCACCACCACGAGCGCGAACCTGAGGCTGGCCACGAACTCGAGCCCGTAGAGGTAGGCGTTTAAGGCCATGCCGACCGCCAGCACCGCTGGCAGTATTAGTGATGCTGAGGAGGCCAGCACGAAGCCCCTGCTGCACCTCACCTCCACGCCGCTCCTCAGGGCGGCGCCAGCCCCGACCGCTCTAAGGTAGGCCTCGAGCAGCCCCATCGGCCATCAAGTGTAACGTCGCGCTGGGCCCCATAAAGGTTCCCGCGGGGCAGCTGATAAGTATCTGTAGGTCGCTAGCAGCACCGTGAGCGGGGTAGTCGACCTGAGCTACTTCGAGAAGCTCGACATAAGGGTGGGGAGGGTCGTTAGCGCCTCCAGGATGCCTGGGTCCGCCAAGCTGCTGAGGCTTGAGGTGGACCTCGGCGGCGAGGTGCGCCAGCTGGTGGCTGGCATAGCCACCGAGTACAGCCCGGAGGAGCTCGAGGGGAAGCTTGTTGTAGTCCTGGCCAACCTCAAGCCCAAGGTCATCAGGGGGGTGCTGTCGCAGGGCATGCTCCTCGCCGCTGACGTGGACGGGAGGCCAGTGCTGCTGACCACCGACAGGCCGGTGCCCCCGGGCTCCAAGGTCAGGTAGCGCGCCCGCGGCGCCGCAGGAGCCTGCGGGTGTCTAGGAGCCTCGGGCAGAGGAGGGCGCTCAGCGACCCGAAGGCCAGCGCGAAGAGCCAGTCAGTGGCGTCTAGGGGCACCGTGTCGAACATCAGCTGGAGGGGAGGGGCGTAGAGCACGGCCAGGTGCAGCGCTAGCGAGCCCAGCACGGCCGCCAGCAGGTGCTTGTTGGCCAGCAGCGCGCTGCGCGACGCGAGCACGAACCTCTCCTCGGACCTGGCGTTGAGTGCCAGTATGAGCTCGAAGATGACGGCCTGGGTGAAGGCCATGGTCCTAGCCTCCGCTAGCGGCCTGCCCACGACTACGAGTAGGTACCAGAATGGCGCGATCCAGGAGAACAGCGCCAGGGCTACTGAGACGGCGAAGAATAGCTCCATCCCGGAGTAGATTTTCTCCCTGGGGTCCCTGGGCGGCCTCCTCATAACGCCTGGCTCTGGCGGGTCCACTCCCAGGGCCAGCGCGGGCAGGCCGTCAGTCACCAGGTTTATCCAGAGGATCTGAGCTGGCGTGAAGGGGAGGGGGAGGTCCAGCATCGCCGACGCGAAGACGGCTATGATCTCGTCCCAGTTGGCCGAGAGGAGGAGCCTGATGAACTTCCTGATGTTGTCATATATCGTCCTGCCCTCCTCGACCGCCGCCACTATTGTCGCGAAGTTGTCGTCAGCCAGCACTAGGTCAGCCACCTCCCTGGTTACGTCGGAGCCCCTTATCCCCATGGCCACCCCTATGTCGGCCACCCTGAGCGAGGGCGCGTCGTTTATCCCGTCCCCCGTCATGGCGACCACGTGCCCCCTCCTCTTCAGGGCCCTGACTATCCTGGTCTTGTGCTCCGGGGACACCCTGGCGTAGACCGCGACGTCCTCGACCACCTCGTACAGCTCGTCGTCGCTCATCCTGTCGAGGTCGCTCCCGGTGAGGACCAGCGGGTCGCCCCCCTCCTGGATTATACCCACCTGCTTGGCTATGGCCACCGCCGTGTCCCTGTGGTCGCCCGTGACCATGACGACCTTTATGCCGGCCTCCCTAGCCTTCCTTATCGCCTCCGGCACCTCGGGCCTCGGTGGGTCCATCATGCCCACCAGGCCCAGGAATATCATGCGCCGCTCGTCCGCCTCGCTTACGCTCTCGGTGGCCTTCGGCAGCTCCCTGTAGGCCAGGGCGAGGACCCTCAGGGCCTCCCTCGCCATCCTCGACGTCACCTCCATGATGGCCTCCCTGTCCTCGTCCGTCAGCTCCCTCACGCGCCCCCTCTCCTCTATGCGGTCGCACAGCTCCAGGACGACGCTGGGCGCCCCCTTCATGTACATTACCCTCCTGCCGTCCGGCATTATGTGCGCGGTGCTCATCCTCTTCCTGGCCGAGTCGAACGGGACCTCAGAGAACCTGGGCTTCCTCCTCCGCTCACCCTCAGAGAGGCCAGCCTTGAGCGCCAGAGCGACCAGCGCCCCCTCGGTTGGATCGCCCGCCACCCTCCAGGAGGAGCCCTCGTGCACCAAACTTGAGTCATTGCAGAGCAGGCCGGCCTCCAAGAGCCTCGCTAGCGTGGGGTCAGCTTCTAGGTCGACGGGCGAGCCGTCGGCCTCCCTCAGCTCGCCCTCGGGCTCGTAGCCCGCGCCGGTGACCTCTATCAGCCGGCCGCTAGCGAACACCCTGACCACGGTCATCTCGTTCTTCGTCAGCGTACCCGTCTTGTCGGTGCAGATCACGGTGGCGCTTCCAAGGGTCTCCACGGACGCCAGCCTCCTCACTATGGCGTTCCTGCGGGCCATCCTCTGAACGCCTAGCGCTAGCGTTATGGTGAGGACGGCGGGGAGCCCCTCGGGGACGGCTGAGACGGCCAGGCTTATGGACGTCATGAGGGCCTCGTAGGCGTCGAGGCCCTCCATGAGCTCCTCGACGAGCACCAGGGCCACAAGGACTAGGATTATCGCCGTGAGGACCCTGCCGAGGTGCTCCATCCTCCTCTGCAGAGGGGTGACCTCGCGCTCACCCCTCCTGACGAACTCGGCTATCTTGCCGAACTCGGTCCGGAGGCCCGTGGCCACGACCACCGCCCGCCCCCTGCCGTAGGTCACGGTGGTCCCCATGAATAGCATGTTCCTGCGCTCAGGCAGGGGGGCGTCCTCGGGGAGCGGGTCCACGACCTTCTCGACGGGCTCAGACTCGCCCGTCAGCACGGCCTCGTCGACTCTGAGGTTAGCGGCCTCCACCAGCCTAGCGTCAGCCGGCACCCTGTCGCCAGCCCTAACCACTATGACGTCCCCCGGCACCACCTCGGTGGACGGCACCTCGACCTCCACCCCGTCCCTGACGACCCTAGCCTTGGGCACCGCTAACTTCTTGAGGAGCTCTATCGCCCTCTCCGCCCTGTACTCCTGGACGAAGCCCAGCGCTATGTTGAGCGCCAAGATCACGGCTATGGCCGTGGCGTCAGCTAGCTCGCCAATGGCCACCGACGCGGCGACGGCGAACACGAGCAGGAGGACCAGTAGGCTCTTGACCTGCCCTAGGAGGACCTGCAGCGCTACGTGCCTCCTCTCCTCGGGTATCTCGTTAGGCCCGTACCGCTCAAGCCTCCTCTTAGCCTCCTCTCGGCTGAGCCCGCGCTCCAGATCCGTTCTGAGCAGCTCAGCCACTTCCGGCGGGCTGAGGGCGTGCCAGCTCGGCATGACTGCCCAGTGTAGGGCACGCTCCCCTATAAATCCTTGGGGCTCGCTCAGCCCCGCAGCAGCTTGCTCACCTCGGCCTTCAGGGTCTCGGCGGGCGTCACTCCTGACCTGATGAACCTGACCCTCCCCTCCCTGTCGACTATGACTATCGTGGGTATGGCCGTGACCCTGTACCTCAGGGCCACGTCGCCCCTCTCGTCTGTCACCACCACCCAGTCCATCCCGTAGGCCTCAGCGAACCTCGACACCGCCTCCGGGCTCTCCCTTATGCCAATCGATATTATCACCACGGACTCCCCGAACGCCTCGCGCACCTCCTTTAGGTGGGCTATCTCGAGCCTGCAGGGGCCGCACCAGGTGGCGAAGAAGTCCAAGATGACGACCCTGCCCCTGAAGTTGGAGAGCCTCACGACCTCGCCCTCCGGCGTCTTGAGGGCGAAGTCAGGAGCCTTAGCCCCTACGCCGAACTGCCTGCTGCCGTATAGGCCCAGCGACGACACTAGGGCCACGACCGCTATTAGGCCCACCACTGACGCCAGCACGAGGATTAGGGCCAGGTTCAGCGCGCTCAGCTTGAGCCTGACCACGCCATGCTAGTCCAGCTAGCGCCTTATAATTGTAGTGCCGCCGCGCCTGCGTGACGTTTAAAAGGGCTCCTCGTGAAGACATTAGGGGGCGGGGTGGGCTCTGTGAGCGAGAAGCTCCTTGGGAAGGTAGAGCCGAAGACCGAGGGCCAGAGGAGGCTCCTCGACGCCCTGCTGAGCGACAGGATCAAGATAGTCGGGGTCTTCGGGCCCACGGGGACCGGGAAGAGCCTGCTGTCCAGCGCCTACGGCGTGGACGCCGTCAGCAAGGGGCGATACGAGAGGTTCATCATCACGAGGCCCGTCGTCGACATAACGACCGGGCGCGAGCTCACGTCCATAGAGCTAGGGGACCTCTACTACAAGATAGCCTCGGAGTACCTCTTCGACCTGCTGAGCGCTGCCGTGCCCAGGGAGGAGCTGAGCAAGATGATCGAGGACGGCAGGATAATCGTGGCCGACCCCCACTTCCTCAGGGGTAGGACCTTCGACAACTCAGTCATATTCTTCGACGACGTGCAGAGCGCTAGCCCGGAGAACGTGGGCGAGGTGATAATGAGGATAGGCGAGGGCTCGAAGCTGATCGTGGCTGGCGACCCCATATTCCAGAGGGACCCCAGGGTGAGGCTCGACGGCGCGACGCTGGTCAGGGAGGTGCTGCTGGGGGAGGAGGAGGCCGCGGTCATCGACCTGGGCCTGAGGGACATAGTCAGGCCTGGCGCTAAGCGCGGTATAAGGCTGGCGCTCGAGTTCAGGATGAGGAAGAGGGAGCTGAGCGAGACCGAGAGCAAGATCCTCGAGAGCATCAGGATACACGCGCCCGACGCCGACGTGGTCACGGTCGTGGAGTTCGCTGAGAGGAAGGAGGAGTTCGGCATAACCAGCAAGACCGTCCCTGACGCCCTGGTGGTGGTGAAGGAGGGCTACATGGGCAGGCTCGTCGGCAGGGGCGGCGAGAGGATAAGGGCCATCGAGCAGGACACGGGGCTCAGGATAAGGGCCATCGAGCTGACGCTCGACCTCAAGGGCCTCGTCACGTCAGCGCACCCCGTCAGCTGGATAAGTAGGCACATCGTCGACGTGGACTTCGCGGGCCCGGAGATCGTCGTGACCGTGAGGAGGGGCTCCCTCGGCGCGTTCCTGGGCCAGCGCGGGAACTACGTCAGGTTCCTCGACTCGATAATGAGGGACCTGATGGGCATCGGCGTTAGGGTCCTCGGCGAGTAATAGTTTCAGCCTGCTCGCCTTCAGCGTTTTCTGCGTCGGCTGGGCCTAGAGCCCAGGTGCCTGAGTTTTGAGGGGCAGCAGCGCTCTGGGGCGCGTCGACGTCCTGCTCGTGGCTGAGAAGAACAGCGTAGCCAGGGCCTTCGCTAAGCTGACGTCCGACGGCGGCTTCGAGACGATCAGGGTGTGCGGCCTGCCAGCCTACAGGTACCGGAGGGGCGGGCGGCTCTGGGTCTCGTTCGGAGTCAGCGGGCACCTGATGGATTACGACTTCGACGAGAGGTACAACAGGTGGCGCTCGGTCGACCCGCGCGAGCTCTTCGCGGTCGAGCCCAGGCTCGTCGTGAGGGGCGGCTCGTGGAAGTACGTGAGGGCCCTGGAGCGCCTCGGCAGGCTCACCGACTTCGTGATACTCGCCCTGGACGCCGACACGGAGGGCGAGAGCATAGCCTTCGAGGTCATGGAAGTCATAAGGAGGGTGAACCCGAGGGCCACGTTCAAGCGGGCGTGGTTCTCGGCCGTGACCAAGAGCGACCTGGAGAGAGCCCTGCGCGAGCTGAGGGAGCCTAACCCACTGCTAGCCAATAAGAGCTTCGCAAGGATGCAGGTGGACCTGACGATAGGGGCGGCCTTCACCAGGGCCCTGACCCTCCTCGTCGAGAGGAGGAGGCCCAAGCTCCTGCCGAGGGGCGCGTTCCTCAGCTACGGGCCCTGCCAGAGCCCAGTGCTCTACCTGGTCGTCGAGAGAGCCCTCGAGAGGGAGAGGTTCAAGAGCGAGGTGTACTACACCCTGAGCGCGGAGGTGGAGGTCGGCGGGGAGAGGCTGAGGCTGTCGTACGCTGGCGACAAGGTAAGGGACGCTAAGGCCGCTGAGGCGCTGCGCCGCAGGGTGCTCTCGGCGCGGGTCGGGGTCGTGTCGGTGGCCGAGTTCAGGGAGCGGAGCGTGAGGCCGCCGGAGCCGCTCAACACCGTGGAGCTCGAGAGGAGGGCGAGCAGGTTCCTGAACATCAGGCCGAAGGAGGCCCTCGACCTAGCCGAGGAGCTGTACAGAGACGGGCTCATATCGTACCCGAGGACCGAGACCACGATATACCCGCCCACGATAGACCTCAGGGCGGTGGCGGCCATGTTCGCGAGGAGCCCCGAGTACGGCGAGTACGTGGGGGCGGAGATCCTCTCCAGGCCCCGGCTGACCCCCACGAGGGGCAGCGAGGACGACAGAGCCCACCCGCCGATATACCCGACGAGGTGCGCCAGCAGGGGCTACGTGCTCGGCAAGCACGGGGCCAAGGGGTGGAAGCTGTACGACCTCGTCGTCAGGCACTTCCTCGCCACGCTCAGCAGGCCAGCCGTCGTGGAGAGGCAGAGGGTCGTCGTCGAGGTGGCTGGAGTCAAGTTCGAGGCTCGCGGGTGCCGCGTCCTGGACCCGGGCTACTTCAAGATATACCCGTTCGAGGCCGTCCAGGAGAGGCCGCTGCCGAGGGTCGCCGTCGGCGGCGAGGTCGCGGTGGTCAGGGTCGAGGTCGCGAGGAGGAGGACCGAGCCTCCCCCCTACCTGTCGGAGTCCGAGCTCCTCAAGCTGATGAAGCGGTACGGGATAGGCACCGACGCCACGATGCAGGACCACATCCACACGAACATAAAGAGGAGGTACTTCGTGGTGGAGAGCAAGAGGTGCATCCCGACGGAGCTCGGCAAGACGCTGGCGGTGGCCCTCCACTCGATAGTGCCCGAGATAGTCAGGCCAGAGGTGAGGGGGGCGATGGAGAGGAAGCTTCAGGAGGTGGCCCTCGGCAGGAGGAGCGCTGAGGAGGTCGTGAGCGAGGTCAAGTCCGAGTTCCTGAGGTACTACGACAAGCTCATGTCGAGGTCGGAGGAGCTGGCCGAGGCCCTCATCAGCGCCCTGGAGAGGGTCTACGGTGGGGGCCGCGGGGCCCGCGCCGAGGGGCGGGTCCTGAGGCCCTCCTTCATGACCGCCAAGGAGTACCTCGAGGGTGTCAGGCGTGGTCGAGGTCATTAGGGTGGACCCGAGGAGGCCCAACCTGCCGTCCCTGAGGAGGGCTGTGGAGGCTCTGCTCCGGGACGAGCTCGTCATATACCCGACCGACACGGTCTACGGGCTCGGGGCCAACCCGCTCTCCGTGAGGGCCGTGGAGAGGGTGTACGCCGCTAAGAGGAGGAGCAGGGACAAGCCGCTGCCGATCCTGGTGTCAGACAGGGGGGTCGTCGAGAGGGTGGCGGTCGTCACCCCCGCCGCTGAGGCGCTCATGAGGAGGTTCTGGCCCGGCGCGCTGACGATAGTGCTGCCGAGGAGGCCGAGCCTGCCCGACGTAGTCACCGCTGGGAGGCCCTCCGTGGCGCTGAGGATGCCGGACAGCGAGATCGCCCGATACCTAGCGCGCGAGATAGGGGGGCTCATCGTGGGCACCAGCGCCAACATCTCTGGGGCGCCGCCCCCCGTCACGGCTGAGGAGGCCCTCGAGCACCTGAGGGGGCACGTGAGCGTCGTCGTGGACGCTGGCCCCGCGAGGCACGGGGTGCCCTCTACCATAGTCGACCTCAGCGGCGGGGAGCCGAGGGTTCTCAGGGAGGGCGCCCTGCCAGCTCGGCTCGTGCTGCGCGAGCTCAGGGGACTCGCTCCCTGACATACCTCGGAGGAGCTCGTAGCTCTTCCTGACGCCTGAGTCGTAGTCCTCCCTGCCCTCGCACTCCGACGACGCCCAGCCGTCGAAGCATGCTCGTGAGCCCTCCTAGTGTAGCTCTCGAGCCCCCCTTGGGCCCTCGGAAGTGCCAGAACGAGCACGTCGACGCGCCCAGCCCCACGCCCCCAACGGTGGCACCCCGAGCGTATAGCGCTTCAGCGCCGCTGCTAAGCATATTAACCAGGTGAGCGTATTAGCCAGGTCCGCGAAGGGCATCAGGGGTCGGGGTTGATGATTAGGAGCCTGCTGACCCTGGCTGAGCTGAGCGGAGCCGAGGTGCGCGGCTTGATCGAGGCCTCGCTAGCCGTTAAGCGGGGCTGGGAGGGGCTGGTGCGCGAGGAGCCGCTGAGGGGTAAGGTGGTGCTCCTCTACTTCGAGCTGCCGTCCACGAGGACCAGGCTCAGCTTCGAGTCGGCAGCGGTGAGGCTCGGGGCTGGCGCGATATACCTGCGGGAGCGGGACCTCCAGGTCTCGCGCGGCGAGCCCCTCAGCGACACGGCCCGCGTGCTCTCCGCGATGTCGGACGTGGTGGTCGCCAGGGTGAGGTCGCACGCCAGGCTCGTCGAGCTGGCTGAGCACTCCAGCGTCCCGGTGGTCAACGCCCTCACCGACATGTACCACCCGACCCAGGCCCTGACCGACCTCATGACCATGCTGGAGGTGAAGGGCAGGCTGAGGGGGCTGAGGGTGGCCTACGTGGGCGACGGGTGCAACAACGTGTGCCACTCGCTGCTCATAGCCTGCTCCAAGGTCGGGGCCGACATCAGGGTGGCGTCGCCCCCCGGCTACGAGCCCGACCCCGAGGTCCTGGAGGTGGCGCTGAGGTGCTCGAGGGAGTCCGGGTCGGAGGTCAGGGTGCTCAGCGACCCCGCTGAGGCCGTCAGGGGCGCTGACGTCGTGTACACCGACGTCTTCGTCTCGATGGGGAGGGAGGCGGAGCGCGAGAGGCGCATGAGGGACTTCGCTGGGTGGCAGGTCGATAGGTCCCTGATCTCTCGGGCCAAGGAGGACTACATATTCATGCACTGCCTGCCCGCCCACAGGGGGGAGGAGGTGGCCGGCGACGTCATAGACGACGAGGAGCACTCGGTCGTGTGGCTCCAGGCCGCCAACAAGATGTACGTGGCCGCCGCCCTGCTGCTGGCGTACTGCTCCCCCGCGTCGCTGCGGAGGCTGAGCGGAGGGGGCGCCAGCCTCAAGTAGCGGGGGCTGCTCGCCCACCTGGAGCCTCACTCCCGAGCCCTAGAGCTGCGGGGCGGCACCCCGAGGCTAGCCGCGTACTCCTCAAGCCTCCTTATCACGTCCCTGTGGAAGCCGAGGAACACGCCGCCCACCTTGCCGCCGACGTAGGCCATCGAGGAGACGCCAGCCAGCACCTCGCCCAGCACCTCGCTCTCTATCACCAGCGAGCTCGCGAACGCCCTGAGCGACCTGACGTAGTACGCCTTCCTGAAGCGCACCGTGAGCCTATGCCCCTCGACCCTGAACGGCACGTAGGTGCTCTCGCCGGGCTTAATGAGCTCGTTCATCACTGGGCCCTCCACGTCGATGTGCGTCACCCTGGCTAGGGAGTAGCCCTTGACGTGGATGTAGACGTCGCACTCCACGCTCACCTCCCTGCCCCCGTGCGAGAGGAGCACCGCCGCGTCTACGGGTATCTTGCCCTCTCCGGGGCCGGTCATCAGGTGCTATTCCACCTGCTGGCTTTTATGCATGGCGCGCTGGCTTCAGAAGGAGCCCCGGGCGGGATTCGAACCCGCGACCGCCCGCTTACAAGGCGGGCGCTCTACCAGCTGAGCTACCGGGGCCGTCTCTACATTTAACGCACGGCTATTAAAGCGTTCTCGGAGCGCGCTCGGCTCACCGCTTATTAGCCCAGGAAGGCACTAGCCTAGTGGGTGCGAGCGTGGGGAGGCGGGTCGTCCTGCTGGCGAGCATGCTTGGCGCTGGGTGCGCTGAGACAGCCAACAAGCTGTCGGGGCTCCTGGGCATGGAGGTGGTGAATAGTGAGAGGGTCTTCAGGGAAATCGTCGCCCAGGAGAGGATCAGCTTCGCCGAGCTGTCAATGAGGGCCAGGTTCGGCGAGGTCGACATCGAGGACCTAGTCAAGAGCGTGGTCGAGGACCACATCAGCGAGGGCGGGGTTATAGTTGAGAGCAGGGTCGCGCTCCTGGTGCTCAAGAGCCTCGATAAGGCCCTGGAGGCCGTGGACGAGTCGGACGAGGAGAGAGCCAGCCCGGTCAGGAGGCTCTACAAGCGCGACTGGCTTGACGCTGGCCTCTGCGACCTGGTGGTGAACACGTCCAAGTGATCCCTGGACGAGGTGGCTAGGATCATAGAGGCGGTCTACAGGGCCAGGGTCGGCCAGCGAGTCTGAGGGGGGTGCAAGTGCGTCCCTCCCAGCGCCGCTCCATGGCTAGCGTGCGGATATCGGTCGAGCCAGAGAGGGAGGTGTACGCGCCTGGGGAGGAGGTACTGGCCACGTTCGAGTACGAGGGCCTGAGCAGGGTGGTTGAGGTCGAGTACGGCTACGCGTGCGTCGAGCGCAGCCTGCTCGCGGTGGGGTCACATGGAGGGACGGTCAGCGACGGGGCCTCGGTCGTGCTGGTCGAGGACGCGCGCAGGGTGAGGACTGACGCCAGCGCCTTCTCGGACACCGTGAGGGTGGCCCTCCCCGAGGGCCTGCCGTCCTACGAGGTCGACGAGCCCAGCGTGGAGTACTCGAGGAGGCACGAGCTGTTCATGAGGGTCAGGAGGCGGCTGGCGCCCGACTACGAGGCGTCGAGGGTGCTCCTCGTGGCCGAGCCCCAGCCAGCCCCCAGGGGGCGCGCTGTGAGGGCGGAGCTGAGGCTGGGGCCCACGGCCCTCGAGCTGTACTGCGACAGCGACGTCGCGGCGCCTGGTGGCGAGCTAGCGGTGGGGCTCCGCAACCTAGGCGACGAGAGGGTTAGGGTCAGGGCGTACCTGAGGACGTACGCCTGGGTCTTCGGGGAGGCGGTAGCGGGCAAGGCGACCCTGACTAAAGTCCTGCTGCTGGACTCGGTGCTTGAGCCACGCGCGCTGACCATGACCGTAGCTAGGGTCAGGGTGCCTGAGCGCACCCCGCCAGACCTGACGGCTAAGCTGGCGAGGGTGTGGACGGTAGTCGAAGTGGTCAGGGTCCTCGGCCCACTGGCCCTGCGGGAGGAGCGCCTAGGCGAGGTCAGGGTCACAGTGCCTTACACAGGCGCTTACGTTGACTGGCTCCGTGAGCTGGCCAGGGGGCGCAGGCCCCCCACGGCGCGGATATGCCCGTCGTGCATGAGGGACGTGCCTGAATACGCTGACAGGTGTCCCCACTGCGGCTTTGAGCTGGCGGCGCGCTCGCGCTAGTCGAGCCACATGACCTCTGCCATCGCCTCAGCCAGGGCCCTTATGTTCTCAAGGGGCGTCGGCGGGTGCACCTCGGCGTACATCATCAGGCCCCCCCTCTTGGGCTCGAGCAGCTCGACCACCCGCCTGATGTAGGCCCTTATCTCCTCGGGGCCCCCGTGGGGTATCAGGAGCTGCCTGTCTATGTCCAGGTCGACGCAGACCCCGCTCCTGATCAGGCTGGCCACGGCGTCCAGCCCGTTCACCCTGTCCTGTATGTTCAGTATCGTGACGCCGGCCTCGACGAGCTGGTCGATGACCTCGACCACCCTGCCGTCCGTGTGGAGCCTCACGTGGGCCCCGCTCGACCTGGCCAGCCCGAATACCCTCTTGTAGGTCGGCAGTATGAGCTCCCTGAAGGCCCTCGGGCTTATCGGCATCCCCGCCTGGGTGCCGAGGTCGTCGCCGAAGGACACGACGTCGACGCTCCCGAACTTGAGCAGCCTCCTCACGAGCTCCAGGTTGTACTCGGTGAGCATCTCTATCAGCTCGTAGAGCTCGGGCGGCCTCCTCACCACGTCCACTAGGAAGTTCCTGAAGCCCCTGAGGTAGTAGAGCCTCTGGAAGAAGAAGCCGTGGGGCATGCCGGCGACCACCAGGTCGCCCCTCTCCCTGGCCCGCTCCATGGCCTCGTACACCTGCTCCCACGGCGTCAGCCCGCTGCTCTCCGACGGCAGGCCCTCGTCGGGGTCTGGCATCTCGAAGTCCCTGAGCTTGCTCCAGTCGTCCAGGGGGTGCTCAACGACCTGGCCCTGGTACCCCTTTATGGTGAAGTGCCAGAGGCACCCGAAGGCGTCGCGCCTGTACTCGTCTACCCTGACTATGCCGGGCCTCTCGTCGTACTCTATGGCCCCCGGCCTGTAGCCCGGGAAGAGCAGGCTGTACTGCTTAGCGATCTCCTCCAGGCGCTCCCTGTACGTGTTCCACACGGGCCAGAAGGGGCTGATCCGGCACGGTATGTACTCCGGGCACCTGAAGCCGGCCGCCCTCAGGTAGTTCTCCCTGCTGGAGAGCCTGGGCCTCCGCATCCGCCCTCCCTCACGCCTCCTCCGTAATAAAGGCTGCGGGCTCGCGCGTCAGCCAGCCGCCAACCGATAAATACCTCGTCGGCGACATCAGGGGCGTGAGGGGCGGTAGGGTTTACGTGGTCCCCGAGCCCAAGAGCCTCAAGTTCACGGGCAGGTGGTTCGAGTTCGACGGGTTCTCCGAGCCCCCGTTCGCGCTCTCAGAGTTGGGCGTCGGGAGGGGCTCGTGGGAGCTGAGGAGGGTCGAGGGCGAGGGCACAGGCGTCAGGGTCGAGAGGGGGCTGGTCGAGTACTGGGGCGACGAGGGCGTCTGCCTCGCCACCGTGGCCCAGCTCGCCGCGCAGAGGAGGGGCTACATGCCCGAGGTGGAGGTGCGCGAGGAGCTGCGCTTCGAGTTCAGGGGGTTCCACCTCGACATAGCGAGGGGAGGGGTGCCCAAGGTCTCGACGTTCAAGTGGCTGCTCAGGTGGCTCTTCCTCCTCAAGTACAACCACCTGGCGATATACTTCGAGGACCTCTTCCCCTGGAGGAGGTACCCGCAAATAGGGGCTAAGAGGGGCAGGCTCACGGAGGAGGAGCTGAGGGAGGTCGTCGAGTACGGGTCTAAGCTCGGCATCGAGGTCTTCCCGTCCCTAGAGCTGGCCGGGCACATGGAGAACATACTCACGCTGCCGGAGTTCAGGAGGTTCAGCGAGTGGCACAGGCCCTCAGAGGGCTGCCTGGACCTGAGCAACCCCGAGGCCAGGGAGTTCGCCTACGAGCTCCTCGAGGAGGTGCTGGACTTCTTCCCCTCCAAGTACATCCACATAGGCGGCGACGAGACCTGGGCGCTGGGGAGGGGGAGGAGCCTGAACAAGACTTGGAAGTTCGAGGGGCCCAGGCTCTACCTGGAGCACCACTCGGAGCTGGTGCGGAGGGTGAGGGAGAGGGGCAAGGTGCCCATGATGTGGGGGGACATGCTCGCCGGCATGTACCTGCGGGACGAGAGGGAGAGGGAGGTCTGGGCCGAGCTGCTGGAGAGCGACATCTGGAGGCAGGTGGTCGTAGCCAACTGGGGCTACGGCCCCGAGCCCCTGGAGCACTTCCTCGATAGGGTGAGGGTATTCAGCGACAGGGGCTACGCCCAGGTCGTGTGCCCAGGCTTCAACAACTGGAACAGGTACTACCCGGACTTCGACACCGCCCTCACGAACATCAGGAACTTCACAGCCGCGGCTAGGCGAGTCGGCGTCATGGGGTTCATGGTCACGGCGTGGGGCGACGACGGGGAGGAGTGCCTCTTCAGCTTCCTGCCGCCCCTACTGCTCGCGACGGTGGAGTACGCTGAGGGGTCGGGCGAGTGGGAGGCCAAGTGGCTGGCGCTGAGCGGTGAGGGCGAGGGGGTGCTCAGGGCTAGGAGGGCGTTCGGCAGGGCGAGCGTCGCCAACTACATAAAGCGGGCTCTCTTCGAGCCCAGGGCCGAGGTGGCCGGGCTGGAGGTCTTCGGCGAGTGGGAGGACGCCCTGCGACAGGTCGAGGGCGTTGAACTACCCGAGGACCTAGCCTTCATCAGGGACTGCATCAGGCTGGGCCTCAGCAAGGTCAGGGGCGAGGCGACGGTCTCCGAGTACCTCAGGCTCGCCGTGGAGTACTCGAGGCTGTGGCTCCGCGAGAGGAAGGTCGAGGGGCTCGACAGGGTAGTCAGGAGGTTCTGGGCCGCGGCCGGCAGCCTAGAGCTCGACAGGCAGGTGGCTTCAGGCGCCCTCGCGTGAGCGCTAGAGGGCCTCGAAGCTGACCAGCTTGGAGTAGGGCCTGAAGCCCAGGCGCTCATACAGCCGCAGCGCTGGCAGGTTGTCAGCGCTCACGGTGAGGCCGACGACTGCGAAGTCTGAGAGGAGGCTCTCGACGAGGGCTGAGACGCAGCTGCTCGCGTACCCCATGCCCCTCAGGTCGGCCCTGGTGTAAACGCCGCCTATCATGGCCACGCTCGGCGTGCTGTCCTGCAGGAAGGCCACCGAGGCCACGTCGCCCTCCTCCGTGAACGCCCCGTAGGCCCTGCCCTTCCTGATCATGTACTCTAGCTCTGCGCGCTCGTATGGCGCGTCGTCGCAGATTGGCGCTAGGCCTAGGTGCTCCTCCCCTAGGGGCCCCGACTCGTGCGCCAGCCTGGGCCTGAACGTGCTCCTGTCGACCGCCATGAGGTACTCCTCGACGACCAGGCCCACGCCCCTAGCCAGCTCGAACAGCCTCAGGTCGCGCGGCAGCGCTGCGTAGCACCAGCAGCCGCTCAGCTCGTCGGCTCTGCGCGCGAGCCTGGCGAGAGCCGCCGCGTCGCCTCGGGCCACGAAGGACCTCGAGAACTTGTAGAGAGCCGCCACCGCGAGCCCGCCCTCGGACTCGATGACGAGCTCGTACTCCTCTGAGTGCAGGAGCGAGCTTATCGCGTAGGCGTTCAGCACCTCGTCCCAGCTCAGGGCGTTGACGAGCTCGGAAACCTCGCTCCTCAGGGGGCTCACCGGTGCCAGCTCTGGTCAGCCAGATAAAAGCGTTTCCCCGCAGTGAGGGCCAACGCTTTTATCTAGCCAGCGCGAGTGCCTCTCGTCAGGCCAGCGGGGGCTAGGCCGTGAACGTGAGGGAGAGGGTCCTGGAGGCCCTGACGTGGGGGGAGCCCGACTACGTCCCGTGGGTCGTCAAGCCCAATCACCTGCCGAGGGGTGAGTGGGAGCGCGAGCTGCGCTCTAGGGGCATGGGGCTCTCAGTGCCGGTTGGCGTCGTCAGGGTGGAGCTCGAGGGCGTCGAGTACGTCGAGAGGAGGGCTGGGAACAGGGTCGTCAGGGTCTACCGGACGCCAGTGGGCGAGGTGCGCGAGGCCTTCAGGGTCGGCCTGCCGAGGGAGGCTGGGGAGAGGAGCGACAGGTGGAGGGTCGAGTACTTCATCAAGGGCCCCGAGGACTACAGGGTCGTCGAGTACCTGTACGAGCACATGAGGGTCTCCGCAGACTGCAGGGACGCCCTCATAGTGGACAGGGACCTGGGCGGCGACGGCGTCACGTACACTGAGGGCGGCTACTCGCCGCTCATGGAGGTGATAGTCAACCTGATGGGCTTCGCGCGGTTCTCAGTCGAGCTCAAGAGGAACCCCAGCAGGCTCGACGGGCTGATCGAGGTCATCTGGGAGAGGAAGCTCGAGGTCTACAGGGCGATAGCCGAGTCCCCGGTCAGGCTGGTCCTGGTGGGCGACAACATAGACGAGGTGCTGGTGGACCCCAGGCTCTTCAAGAGGTACTGCCTCCCCTTCTACCAGGAGTGCTCCGACATCCTGAGGAGCCGGGGCAAGATAGTCGGGTCGCACATGGACGGCAGGCTCCGGGGGCTCAAGGAGCTGATAGCCGAGAGCGGGCTGGACTTCGTCCACGGGCTCACCCCGCCGCCCGGCGGGAACCTGAGCCTGAGGGAGGCCAGGGAGGCGTGGGGCCGCGGCGTGGCAATATGGGTCAACATACCGGAGGCGACCTTTTACTGGAGCAGGGGCAGGCTGGCGGCGTACCTAAGGGGCCTGCTGCGGGAGGCAGCGCCGGGCCACGGCCTGGTCCTCGGCGTCACGGAGACAGTGCCGCCGGAGCGCAGGAGGGAGGCCTACGAGACAGTGACGGACGTGGTGCTGAGGCACGGGAGAATACCGATAGGGGGCTAGTGCCCGCCCACTAGGAGGCTGAGGAGCGCCACGAGGAGCCCTGACGCGACCATCACCAGGCTGTACTTGACGACGCTGGCCTGGGATATCTTGCCCAGCACGGCGCCCAGCAGCGTGAGCATGGAGAGTATTATGGCGAGGGACGCGTAGACCGCCTGGGTGAAGCTCAGCACGCCGGCTGACACCAGGAAGAAGGGTATCGAGGCCGTGAGGGCGGCTAGGGCGGGCGACGCGCCGTCCACTACGGCTGCCACTATGGTGACTATGAGAGAGGCCCTCCCGAGCATCGTGTCGTCCAGGTCTGTGAGCAGCGCCCTCTCGAGCTCCCGTATCAGCCTCTCCCTCTCGGCCTTCTCCGTCATGAAGGCGCCCACGAAGCCAGAGACGCCCATCGCGAAGCTCGCGCTGACGCCAGCCCCGATTATTATCTTCTCGTTCGTGGCCCCGGCCATGACCGCTCCCAACACGATGCCTAGCATTGTCAGGGCACCGTCAAAGGCGTTCATAACGAAGTACCTCCTGAGTATCTCCTCGCCCTTCATCACCTTGACGTAGAACCGCACCTTACGCACCTGCTCAACGATGGCAGAAATTAAGGGGATGTCCTCGACGCCCACCCTCACTGCCCCGCGCACCCCTGTTACCTCTATTATCCTTCCAAAACATATATAGGGATTTCAGCTTGAGGGCGGCCTGTGAGGGTGCACGCGCTCAGGTCCCTAGAGGTCTCAGTGCGCGAGGCTGGCGAGGTCGTGAGGCGGGTGATCGTGTACCTCACACTCCCGAGGCCTGTCGCCGGGTCCCTGAAGCTCAGGCTGGCGCTGCCCCGCGAGGCCGTCGTCACGAGCGTGAGGCCCGCGCCCCTCACCGCTCGCCCCTACACCTGGCTCGTCGAGACCTACCCGAGGAGGTTCAGCTGGGGCACGGTCCACTCATTCGGCGCCAGGGTCGACTGCGAGTTCAGGCTGCGGAGGCGGCTCGTGGAGAGGTGCTGGCTCTCAGTCGCGAGGGCCGGTCGCGCGAGAGCGATAGAGTTTGAGCTCAAGTCCAGCGCGCTGCCCAGGTACACGCTCAGCCTGGGACCTCTGCCCCCCGGCTGCGGGCTCGAGGTGGAGCGGGGCCGCGGGCGGGTGTTGGAGCTTGGCGAGATGGGCGCCGCAGTGGCGGTGGTGGAGTCCAGCGGCGGCGAGGTCTGCGGGAGGGTCACGGCTCCTCGCTGGTCGGGCGTCGTCTCGGCGCAGCTCACGGCGGATGGCGTGCCCGAGGAGGAGCTCCCCTTCGAGGTGTCGGTAGTCGGGCCGCGGGGGGAGCCCTTAGACGTGCGCTACACTGACAGGCTCGTGGCTGGGCTCCCTGACCTCACGCTCTGAGAGCTTCTCCAGCATCTCCTCCAGGGCCCTTACCTTGGCCCTCAGCTCCTCGCGGCGCTCTATGAGCGCCCTCCACCTCGCCAGCTCGTCTAGGGCCGGCCTGATGTCGCCGGGCCCGACCTTGCTCCATATGGCCGCGAAGGTCTCGCTGTCAACGCCGTACTTGTCCTCGAGGGCCTCTATCTCCCTCTCGAGCCTCCTGATCTCCAGCCTTAGGCCGCTCAGCTCCCTGCGTATGAGCTCCTCTAGAAGCTCGAGGTGCGTGAGCAGCCCGAGGCTGGTGCCCATGGTCTCCATGGTCGCTAGATGGAGGGCGACCTAGCACTAAATTAGTAGCGCAGACTCCACCGTGAAACTACTTTACTCAAAAATGAGTAGATACACTTTTATAAGTAGGTGCAGGTAGGGGGAGCGTGAGCGCCCTGAAGACTAGGAGGCTGGCTGTGGTGTCGCTGCTGTCAGCGCTGGCGATCTTGACGTCGCTGCTAAAGCTGGAGGTGCCCTACCCTCCCCTGCCCTACTTGAGGTTCGACCTAGCAGAGATCCCCTCGGCCGTGGCGCTCCTGCTCTACGACCTGAGGGCGGGGCTGCTGGTGGCCACGGTGCACTTCGCGGCGCTGATGATGAGGGGCGAGTTCGCGCCCATAGGCCCCCTCATGAAGTACGCAGCCGTCGCGTCCACCATCGTCGGCTACGCCGCGCCAGCGCGCGCCCGCAAGTGGGTGAGGCTCGCGGCCAGCGCCGCGCTCCGCACGCTATGCATGGCGCTCGCCAACTACCTAGTGCTAGCGGCAGTCGCTCCAGAGCTCCTGAGCGTCGCCAGCGCCGCGCTGAGGAGCGTGGTGCCCCTGCCCCGCGGGGGGGACCTCGCCTGGGTGCTGGCCTTCACGTCCGCCTACAACGCGCTCCACGCCCTGCTCACGGTGAGCGTGGCTGACTTAGTCGTTGAGCGACTCAGGAGAGGGACCTCAGAGCCGCCACGAGCCTCCGCAGCTTCTCGAGAGCCGCCGAGTACATCTCCTCCTCCCTCCCCGGCACCCTCAGCCCCCTGAACCCGCAGTCGGGCTTCACGAATAGGAGCCTGTCGCCGAAGAGCCTCAGCCCCTCCGCTATCGCCTCCCTGACCTCAGCGACGCTCTCCACCCTGGGGCTCTTGGACGAGACCACCCCGAGGGACAGGAACTTGCCGTGGGACTCGAGGTCCTCGCGCGAGTAGGTGCCTAGGTTCTCCGGGATGTCCTTGTGCTCGTGGTCCAGCACGTCCACCTCCAGGCTGAGGAGGGTGCGCGCCAGCAGCGGCGAGAGCCTGCCGCACACGTGGACGCCCACGTGCTCGAACTTAGCGCCGTCGACTGCGGCGCTCAGCACGTCCACCAGGTCCTCGCCAGCGTACCCGAAGAGCACGCGCCTGCCGACGATGACCGACAGCACGGGCTCGTCTAAGACCACCACGTCGTACCTCAGCTCCTCCAGCCCCCTCAGGTACCCCCTGACGAGCTCGGCCAGGGCCTCCACGACGCCCCTGTCCCTGAGGGCTGAGGCCGACAAGCTGGGCTGCCCCCCCAGGTAGATCTGCGAGGCCAGGGTGAAGGGGCCGGTCACGCTGGCCTTTAGCCTCCCCCTGACGACGCCGCGGTCGGCGGCCTCCCTCAGCGCCACTGCCTCCTCGACTGGCGGGGGGCGCTCGCCGCACGCGTCCAGCAGGGCCCGCCGATCCAGCAGGGCGAAGCCAGCCGCAGCGGGCCTCAGGGCGCCGCAGCTCACCAGCGGCTCCAGGTACATCCCCACGAAGTCCCTCAGCTGCGGGTACCCGACGTAGTCTAGCCCCACCCTAGCCAGGTCCGAGATCACCCTCTCGAGGTTGGCCCTCGAGTGCTCCAGGGGGAAGCTGCCCACGTGCGTGGCGTAGAGCTGCAAGCTCACCGCCCGTGTCCCTCTGGGCGGGTTAGCTATTTTAGCTCTCGCGCCCCCCTACTGTGTAGAGGTGGTGGGGGATAATCTCAAGCGAGCGCGACATCGCCAGGCTAGCTAGGCTGTCCGTGAGGGAGGAGTGGAGGAGGTCGTTCCCCGGCCAGTTCTACGTCACCACTGAGGGCGGGAGGGTCGTGGTCGTCAGCGAGAGGAGGGT
>CAZCFI010000028.1:0-21764 GCA_964497915.1 uncultured Thermoproteales archaeon | reverse complement strand
GAGCTGCTCGTCGAGAGGCTGAGGAGGAGGCTCAGCGGTGAGCGTGCTCCTCAGGCTTCACGGGCTGGAGGTTGAGTACTGCGAGGGCGTCTACTGGCCAGCTGAGGACACCTTCCTGCTAGCCGACGCACTTGAGGCGGCCGCGAGTCGCGCCACCCAGCTGAGCCTAGTCGCCGACGTGGGCTCGGGCACTGGGCTGCTAGCCCTCATCGCCGCTAAGCACGGGGCCAGGGTGGTGGCGACCGACATAGAGCCCAGGGCTGCCGCGTGCACGTGGCGGAACGCCAGGAGGAACGGGCTCGATGCCCTAATTGACGTGCTGTGCTGCGACCTGCTCAGCCCCCTGAGGGCGGGTCTCGCCCTCGACCTAGTGGTCTGCAACCCGCCCTACCTGCCCGGCGAGTGGCGAGAGTCGCCTGACGTATGCGGGGGCCCCAGTGGGGTGGAGGTGGCCCTCGCGCTGCTAAGGCAGGCCTCCAACCACTTGAGGGGAGGCGGCAGGATATACCTCGTCCTATCCTCGCTGTCTGATGTGGGCAAGCTCACTAGCGAGGCTGAGGCGGCTGGTCTTAGGCTAAGGGTAATCAGCAGGGCCCAGCTACCGATGTTCGAGGAGATCGCGGTAGTTGAGATCTCGCAAGCGAGCGGCTCAGGACGCCCGTCTCTCAGCACCGGTAAGTCACCAACGCGCTCCTCATCGCCGCTAGGTACCACGCATCAGCTCCCTTAAGTCAGTTCCGCTGCCCGGAGGGCCCAGACGCCAGCCCCGTGATGTGCGTCATGCCCTCCATCAACAAGGTCTGCCAACCGCGGCCTAGCCTCGCGCCGTAGGCCCCTAAACAGCGCCCCCTCGTCCTCGGCGAGGAGCTGTTAATGTGACCCTGGCCCGCGCCCCTCGCCAGCCCCGCACCCCCACTCAGCTCTTTGCAGCCTGGCCTGGAACCTGCGAGACTCGCGACTCACTCACTGCATTAAGGTTCCGCATAGCTACCTCCTGCTGGCCTGCATCCTCTCGAGGCCCTCCTCGTACTCCCCACTCCTGATCTTGTCGGCTATAAGCTTGAAGAGGTCGTAGATGTCCGCGAGGTACTCCACGTCCTCGCCCCTCAGCTCCCGCCCCTGGAGCTCGATCGACTTCTCCCTCAGCCTCAGGCCCGCCTCGAGCGCTGTCACGCAGAGCACCCTGTGGCTGGCCCTGGCGAATTCAGCGTAGAGGGAGTTCCCAAGCTCTATGAAGTCGTCAGCGATTTCCCTCAAGAGGTCGGCGTCGAAGTCCGCCAGGAGCCTGCAGTACTTCTCCAGTATCGGGTCTAGCCCCTCCAAGAACCTAGCCAGCGACACGCTGAGGCTGGACACAGTTTCCCTAGCGGCGGTCGCGTACATAAGCTTTCTTAGTCCTTCACGCTTCCGTGAGCCTCGCAAGCATGAGCCCCAGCTTGGCCCTGAGCTCGCCCATGCTGGGCCCATCGGCTGGGTCGTAGGCCGTGGCCCTCCCGGGTAGCTCTAGCGGCTCCCTGAGGCCCTCCAGCAGTGGGTTGTGCCCCGTTAGGCACTCGTAAAGCACGACGCCTAGCACGAAAACGTCAGACCTCTCGCTGACGCTCCCAGGGCCTGCTCGGGAGCCATGCAGCCCGGGGTCCCCGAGGGGCCTCCTGCCGCTGACCACCTCGCTTATCTTAACTATGCCGAAGTCAGACGCTTTCAGCGCGCCCCGCGAGTCGAGGAGGATGTTCTCAGGCTTAAGGTCGCCGTGAGTTATCAGGCCCACGCCGCATCGAGCGCGTGGGCCACCTGGATCCCCAGCATTAAGGCCTGCTTGAGATCGAGGGACCCATGGACCTGAGGACCCCCGCGTAGGCTGCCATCGGGGCAGTACTCGACTAGGACCCCGAGGCAGCCTGCGCCGCTAGGGAGGGGTAGTGGTCGCGCTCGTTCTCCTGAGGAAGCTTAGCTCTGCGCAGAGGACGGGGACTAGCCTGCCCCTCATCCTCGAGGGCGAGGATCGCGAGGGTGCTGTAGTAGCCCTCCACGAAGTGCAGCTGGCCCCCCACGGTCGCGCCAGCCTCAATGACCACGCGCCCCTCCTAGTGACGGCCGTCAACGACCCCGTCTTGAGGTCATACTGAACTATCGATGAGTACTTAGGCTTCCAGTGCCTGACTTCCCACGCTACGATGTACAGGCAGCTCCTTCTAGGGAGTATGATATGGCCGTTCACTCTCCTTCAGCGAGCCGATGGCGCGACGAAGAGCAGCCCATCGTTTAATTCAAGCTTGGCCAGGAGCGCGTCCTCGTAGGTGCGTCCCACAGTGAGGAGGGTGCCATCATAAAGTATCACGTCGTTGAGCTACTCCTCATCGCTGGCTCCGAGCACCATATACCTCCACTTGACTTTATCTAGCGCCTGAGCGGCTGGCACTGAGGGGATTGGCTGGGCCAAGCACGAGAGGCGATGAGGCTCCCCTCAGTGGGCGAGTCCCATCGCGAGACGACCAGCATGCCTCAGCTGAGAGCCCTGACCGACAATTTAATGCTGCCCCGTGGGATGATGATCCCCCCTCCCTCAGCTCGCAGCGCGTGAGAGCACGAATAGGTAATTTATGGTGACTCATTGGGATCGAGTCAGGCCTCCTGCAAGATTAAGTCAGGGCGCCCCCCCATTCAGCGCTTGTTTTGGATCGCAAACCTGCCTTAAGTGCTGCTCGCCCGTGGGGTTAGAGGCCGTGGTTCCTGCGCTCAGAGCGAAGGCGCGTTCGGAGTCTAGCGTGGGCGCTTCTCCCTCAGAAGAGGCGGGCCCGGGGGGATTTGAACCCCCGACCCTCGGGTCGCCTCCCAGCGGCTCCATCAGCGCGGTTAAAAGCCCGACGCTCTTCCAGCTGAGCTACGGGCCCGCTCTGTATTTAGCTGAGCTAAGGTAAATGCTTTTCGATCAGCCACGCTAGCAGTTGGCAGAACCCCCTTGCTCAGGGCGCAGAACCCGCGGGCACGCCCTCACACAACCCTGACTCTGTTGACCCTCTTGTTCTGCCACGAGTACCTCCTCATCTTGCTGGACCTGCCGAAGCCGCACGCCGCGCAGTAGTGCTTCCTGACGTTGTAGGAGTGCCTGCCGCACCTCCTGCACCTTATGTGCGTCTTGCCCTTCCCCCTCTTGCCGAAGGAGGTCGTGCCCTTAACCATCTCACCTACCTCGGGACGGGGCTAACGAGAACCACGTTGTCGCCCCGTATTATTATCAGCCCGAGCTTCCTCACCTTGTTGTCCCTCCTCATCTCCTCGGCCTCGTCTATGACGAGGTTGAGGTGCTGGTCGAAGCTCCTGAGTATGCCCCTTATCTCCCTGCCGCCCTTGAGCCTCACCAACACCATGGACCCTATGGACTCCATCAGCACGCTGGTCGTCCCAGACATCCTTCCACCTAGCCCGGTCGTACACTCTACAGCACGGTGCAAATATAAAGTTTATCTCGGCGTGCCCCGCCGCTGCTAAAAAGGTTAAAGAGGCAGGGCGCCACGTTATAGAGCAATGCCGTACTCCGTGAGGCACCCGATGAGCAAGAGGGACAGGAGGGAGCTCGTCTCCGAGCTGAGGGGCAGGGCGCCAGCGCTAGCGCGGGTGGTCGAGGAGGCTACTAAGGTTGAGCGGGCCAAGCTCAAGGGTGGGTGCGACGTGATCCTAGCCGACGGCCTGCCCGTGATCGTCTACCTGGGCGGCGAGCCCGTGCCCACGTTGGCCTACTTCCTTAAGCACGGGGTGGAGGGCTTCCCAGCCGTCGTGGTCGACGCCGGGGCGGTTCCCCACATCCTAAACGGGGCTGACGTGATGAGGCCCGGCATAACAGAGATCCGGGGCGACTTCGCGGCGGGCGACGTGGTGGTCGTCCTGGAGGAGAGGGGCTACCCAATAGCGGTGTGCAGGGCCCTCTACGCCAGCGACGATGTAAGGGCCATGAGGAGGGGCAAAGTCCTTAAGAACGTCCACTACCTCAAGGACAGGCTGTGGAGGCAACTCTTCAGGAGGTAGGGCGGGCATACTGATATAAGCCCGACAAGCCATCTCTTAGGGGGAGCTGATGCCCGACAAGCCAGCCATTCTCGGGGGCGAGCCGGTAAGAACCAAGCCCCTGGGCGAGTGGCCCATAATAACCGGCGAGGAGATCGAGGCTGTGACTGGGGTCCTTAAGAGGAGGAAGCTCTGCGCCACCATGTACTCAGCTTACGAGGTGCCCAGGCTGGAGGAGGAGTTCGCTAAGGTCATGAACGTCAAGTACGCCGTGGCGACCAGCTCGGGGACAGCGGCGCTCGACATAGCCGTGGCGGCGCTCGGCATAGGGCCCGGCGACGAGGTGGTAACGACGCCCTACACCTTCATAGCCACCGCGACGTGCATCGTCCACAACTGCGCGATACCAGTGTTCGCTGACGTCGACCTGAGGACGAGGAACATCGACCCGAGCGACATCGAGCGCAAGATAACGGACAGGACGAAGGCGATAATCGTGGTGCACATAGCTGGGCACCCCTGCGAGATGGACGAGATAATGGAAATAGCTGAGGACCGCGGCCTCTACGTCATAGAGGACTGCGCTCAGGCCCACCTAGCTGAGTACAAGGGCAGGATAGTCGGGGGCATAGGGCACATCGCCATCTTCAGCTTCCAGGAGTCCAAGAACATGATGGCTGGCGAGGGCGGGATGATAACGACCAACGATCCAGAGCTGGCCGAGAGGTGCGTCTCCCTGCGAGAGCACGGGAGGCTAAAGGACAAGCCGTGGTACTTCCACCACAGGCTCGGCTGGAACTACAGGATGACGGAGATGCAGGCGGCCATCCTCAGGGTGCAGCTCAAGAGGCTGCCCAAGGTGACCGAGGAGAGGAGGAGGAACGCCGAGTACCTCAGCAAGCTGCTCAGCGAGTTCGAGGCCGTCAAGCCCGGCTACGTGGCGCCTTACGTCAAGCACGCTTACCACCTGTACCTGGTTGACTACTTCCCCCGCAGGGTGGGCCTGACCAAGGAGCAGTTCGTCAAGGCCGTGCAGGCGGAGGGCGTGCCGCTGACCGGGGGCTACATGTGGCCCATTTACGAGAACCCCCTGTTCAAGGAGCTCAATGCTAGGCCTAGGCGGTGCCCCTTCTCCTGCCCCTACTACGGCAGGGAGGTGAGGTACCAGAGGGGCCTCTGTCCCAACGCTGAGAGGCTGTGCTACGAGACTGGCCTCTGGATGCCGGGCTACTCGCTTAACGTGGCGAGGGAGGAGCTCGACGACGTAGCTGTCGCTGTCGAGAAGGTCGTCAGGCACGCTGACGAGATAGCCAAGGCGCTCAAGTAGCGCCCTCTCAACATTTTTATCTTAACTTACTTGATTTATGGAGGGCTCCGGATGTTCAGGGTGGTCGAGAGGGAGGAGCTGGCGCCAGCGATAAAGAGGATGGTGGTGGAGGCCCCCGAGATAGCCAGGAAGGCCATGCCGGGACAGTTCGTGATAGTCCGCGTCGACGAGAGGGGGGAGAGGATACCCCTGACCATAGTCGACTACGACAGGCAGAGGGGGACGATAACCCTGGTATTCCAGGAGGTGGGCGTCTCGACTAAGAAGCTGGGCAGGCTGAGCGTGGGGGACTGCATAGCTGACGTCGCGGGCCCGCTAGGCAACCCGACCGAGCTGAAGAGGTACGGGACCGTGGTGTGCGTTGGCGGGGGCGTCGGAGTGGCCGCAATGTACCCCGTCGCTAGGGGCTTCAAGGAGCACGGCAACTACGTCATCTCCATCATCGGGGCGAGGACGAAGGACCTCCTGATACTGGAGGACGAGGTCGGGTCGGTGAGCGACGAGCTATACGTAACCACGGACGACGGGAGTAAGGGCTTCAAGGGCTTCACTACCGACGTGCTGGCCCAGCTCCTCGAGAGCGGCAGGCACGTCGACCTAGTGTACGCCGTCGGCCCGGCGATAATGATGAAGGTCGTGGCTGACGTCACCAGGCCCTACGGAGTCAAGACCGTAGTCAGCCTCAACCCCATAATGGTCGACGGGTCCGGCATGTGCGGCGCGTGCAGGGTGAGGGTGGGGGGCGAGGTCAGGTTCGCCTGCGTGGACGGCCCTGAGTTCGATGCCCACCTCGTGGACTTTGATGAGCTGCTAGCGAGGCTCAGGATGTACAGGGAGGAGGAGAGGCTGAGCTTAGAGCGCTACGAGAGGCTGGGGGGTGGGAGCGGTGAGGGGTGAGGTCGTCAAGAGGGCAGTCCCCGTGAGGAAGCTGAGCCTAGAGGAGCGCAAGGCGACCTTCAAGGAGGTGGTGCTGGGCTACACCGCCGAGGAGGCCATCGCCGAGGCCAGGAGGTGCCTCCAGTGCAAGAACCCCCCGTGTGTCCAGGCGTGCCCACTCCACATAGACATCCCCGGCTTCATAAGGCTCGTCGCTGAGGGCAGGTTCGAGGAGGCGCTGGCCAAGGTTAAGGAGAGGAACGACTTCCCAGCCATAACCGGCAGAGTCTGCCCTCAGGAGCTTCTGTGCCAGAGGGCGTGCACCATGGGCAGGCTGGGAGACCCCATCTCGATAGGCAAGCTCGAGAGGTTCTTAGGCGACTACGAGATCAGCAGGGGCATAAGGGTTCCCAAGGTGGGGGCCAAGACCGGCAAGAGGGTAGCGGTAGTGGGCTCAGGGCCAGCTGGCCTCACCGTGGCGGCTGACCTCGCCAAGCTCGGCCACTCGGTCACGATATTCGAGGCGCTCCACAAGCCCGGGGGGGTCCTGACCTACGGCGTCCCCGACTTCAGGCTCCCCAAGAGCGTGGTCGACGCCTACGTCGACTACGTGAGGAGGCTGGGAGTCGAGATAAGGGTGGACTCGGTCATCGGCAGGCTATACACGATCGACGAGCTGCTGGAGCGGTACGACGCGGTCTTCATAGGGACTGGAGCCGGGACACCGAAGTTCCTGGGAGTCCCCGGCGAGAACCTGAACGGCGTGTACTCCGCCAACGAGTTCCTCATAAGGGTCAACCTCATGAGGGCCTGCGAGTTCCCGGAGTACGACACGCCGATCAAGGTCGGGAGGCGCGTCGTTGTCATAGGCGGCGGCAACGTCGCCATGGACGCGGCGAGGGTAGCGCTGAGGCTTGGCGCTGAGGAGGTGGTGGTGCTCTACAGGAGGACGGAGGCCGAGATGCCCGCAAGGAGGGAGGAGGTCGAGAACGCCAAGGAGGAGGGCGTCAAGTTCGTGTTCCTGGCGCAGCCTATCGGCTTCATAGGCGACAAGGACGGCTGGGTCAGGAAGGTTAAGTGCGTCAGGATGAGGCTGGGCGAGCCTGACGAGAGCGGCAGGAGGAGGCCCATTCCCATTCCAGGCTCCGAGTTCGCAGTCGACGCGGACACCGTGGTGATAGCCATAGGCGCCAGGGTGAACCCACTGATACAGAGGACGTGCCCCAGGCTCAAGGTGCGCAGGGACGGCACGATAGTGACTGACGAGTGGGGCAGGACATCAATTCCAAGGGTCTACGCGGCTGGCGACGTGGTGACTGGCGCGGCGACCGTCATAGAAGCCATAGCGTCGGGGAAGAGGGTGGCGGAGGCCATCCACAGGGACCTGATGGAGGGGCGCTGGAGCTCAGGGAGCAGTTGACTCATTTAGGGAAAAAGATTATTAAGTGCTGCGGATTTAAACTTGAACCGGTGTAGCTGATGTCAGCGCAGCCTCGCGAGACCGACATGACCGTAGCCCTCATAAACGCTGTGAGGTCGCTCTCAGCCGGAGTGGCCTCACTCAAAGTTGCCGTAGAGCTGCTGACCGCCAGGGTTGAGGAGCTCCGCGAGGACATAGCCAGGCTGAGCGAGCTCATGAGCGAATCGGTTGAGAGCTTCCAGGAGAGGAGCGACGACCTGATCAAGAAGATGGCCGACTTCTCGGAGAGGACGCCGAGGGAGCTCAAGCTATCATTCGACCTGTTCCTCGAGGGACTGTCCAAGACTGTCAACGAGATAGCCGAGGAGTACAACAGGCTGCTGGACGAGCTATGCCTCCTCAGAGGTAAGCTGTCAGAGGGCTTGACGTCGGTCTTCAGCGAGTGCAACGAGCTGAGGAGCGAGGTTATGTCGCTGAGAACCTCGCAGAGGGACACCATACTCCTGCTGACAGAGCTAGCCGCCAAGTTCGACCAGGAGCTGTCAGTTGTCAAGTCTGAGCTTCACGAACTTGAGCTCTTGGTGGCTGACCTGTCGGCTAGGGTGAACTCGCTAGCCGGGTCTAGAGCAAGCGGCCAGGTAGCTGAGCGAAAAGAAGGCAGTTGAGCTGCGGAATAGTTGCAAAGAATACGCCAAAAAGTTATTAATTAATATCATCCCCCATAAGAGTGAGTGTCGACGGCGCGGCTGCGAGGTCAATTGGAATGCCGTTCCGCGGGAGAAGGGAGGAGGAGTTAATCAGGGAGCTGCACGGAGTCAGGAGCGCAGTCGAGGAGAGATTCTCTAGGCTAAGCGAGATGATAGGGGATCTCCAGGCGGCCATCCTCGAGGGCATGAGAAGCTTTGAGCTGAGCTTGAGGGCTCAGCTCGAGGAGCAGAGGAAGGTCCTGACTGATGCCCTGGAGCTCATCGAGGCCGAGCGGAAGAGGATTGAGAGAGCCGAGGCTGACCTAAAGAGCGTAAGTGGAGCCGTCGCTGAGAGGCTGGCTCAGGTCAGGGAGGAGGAGGCCAAGCTAGGCGAGGTCATGGAGAGCACTCGCGAGCTGATGGAGAGGCTCCTCTCCTACCGCGACGTCTTAGACGAGCTAGCGGCCGCCAACAGCAAGCTCGTGGAGGCGCTGAATAGGGTCAGCGAGTGCGTGGCTAAGGTGGAGGAGTACGAGCAGAAGAGGGGCGAGCTAGCGGAGCTTGAGGCCAAGATCAGCGCTCTGAAGTCTGAGTACGAGAGCGAGCGCGCTAAGCTCCTTGAGGCTCTCAAGGCCGAGGTTGAGAGGAAGAGAGCTGAGCTCGAGAGGTCATTAGAGCAGCTCAGGATAGACGTTGAGGAGCTGGAGAGGAGGAGGGGGGAGTTAAGCTCGTGGATCAAGGAGAGGCTTAGCGAGTTAGAGAGCAAGGAGAGGGAGCTAGCCGAGAGAGAGTCCAGGGTGGCCCAGAGGGAGAGGTCGCTTACCGAGCTCGAGGCCGTCCTCCGTGAGAGGGTCGAGGGCCTCGCTCAACTTGAGGCGGAAGTCACCGAGCAGAGGCGCAGGCTCGAGGAGAGGGCGGAGCAGCTGAGGGAGTTGGTTCATGAGATCGAGGAGAGGGCCAAGCGGCTCAGCGAGCGTGAGAGGGCGATAGCGGAGAGGGAGCTCGCCCTCAAGGAGCTTAGGAGCAAGCTCCAGCAGGAGTCTGAGAGGCTGCGCCTGCTGAACACCCAACTGGCCGCGAAGGAGAAGGAGCTTAGCGAGCGCGAGAGCAAGCTGGAGGAGTGGGAGCGCTCCCTCAGAATGAGGGAGGAGGACTACGTGAGGAGGCATAAGGAGCTCAGTGAGCGCGAGGAGAGGCTCAGGAAGCTAGAGGAGGAGGTCAGGAGGCGCGAGGAGAGCCTGGCTAAGCTTAAGCACGAGTTGGAGAGGCTTGAGAGCGCGATAAGTGAGCGCAAGAAGGAGCTAGCCAGACTAGAGGCAGCCGTGAAGGATAGAGAGGAGAGGCTGAGGAGGGAGCTTGAGCCGCTCAAGGAGAGGCTGTACGAGGAGGAGAGAAGGCTGCTGGAGTGGGAGAAGAGGCTCCTCGAGAAGGAGAAGGAGCTCGTGGGCTACCAGAGGACGCTGGCCGTCAAGGAGTCCGCTCTAATCGAGCTGAGGGACAGGCTAGAGGCCAAGCGGTTAGAGCTGGAGTCCCGCGAGAGGGACATCGAGGCCAAGCTCAGGGAGCTAGAGTACCTCAAGAAGAGGGTCTCTGAGCTCGAGAGCGAGAACGAGGAGCTCAAGAGGAGGCTAGAGGAGGCCGAGAGCGAGCTTCTCTCCTACCGCAAGACGCTCGGGGGCGGGCCCTGAGCCTAGCCCCCCCTGAGCAGGTACGCCATGACTATGAGGGCGAGGAATAGCACGCTCACTATGAAGTAGCCCAGGCACAGCCCCTGCCCCAGCCTGTACGCCAGACCCCCCTCCCACTCCTCCTCAACCATGGCCTTGTAGCCGATCACCGCCACCGCAGCCGCCGTAGCACTAGCTATCATGGCCACCACGGGCCCCTGCGCCACTCTGGGGTGCGCGCTGAAGTAGTCGGTGACTATAGCGGCCAGTGCGAGGAGCGCCGCTGGGGTCACCACGAACAGCACGAGCCACCTACTCATAACCCCGCCCCTCTAGGGCCCTAATCGTCTCCTCGACTCGCCTAAGCACGAAGCTCCTGTCGAGCATCGAGAAGTACGGTGCTATCCTTGGTCCCTGAGGCCTGCCAAAGAACGCCAGGTACAGCGCCCTGAAGAACTCCCTCTCCTCCCTACCCCCCCTCTTCGGGACCCCCAGCATTGCCCGCTTTATCCCATCGTCCGTCCACTCAGCGGTGCTTAGGTTAGTGCGCAGCGCCCTCAGCAGCTCAGCGATGCGCTCAGGCTCGCTCACCGCCCCCCTCACCAGCTCAGGCCTCAGTTCCTCGAGGACCGATATCCTGTAGTGCTCTGGTGCGTACTTGTCGAGCCACGCCCTGGCTAGCCTGAGCCTCCTCTCAACCCTAGCCGCGCTGAAGTCGTCGAGATCGCCCTTAAGCCTGCCAGTCATCCTGAGCCTCCTCACAGCCTCCTCCAGGGCGTCAGCGCCCTCGGGTATGGTCTGGACCAGCGCGACAGCGTGCATGTAAGAGAGCTGGAATGGCGCCTCCCTTGGAGGCGGCCGCAGCAGCGACAGCTCATAACTCCTCTTCAGCAGCCCCCTCAGCACCGCGTCCTTGACTTCCTCTAAGCCGTAGTAGACCCTCTCAGCCCTGTCGAACTGGTCGGTGTAGCGGGGCACGCCCTCAAGGCTCAGCGCTATGCGCTTCATCGGCTTGCTCACCAGGTAGAGGAACCTGAGGACTTCAGGCTCAGCCACCTCGACCCACTCCCTGGGGGTGAAGCCTATGAAGTCGCTCGAGCCCATGTCGCCGAGGTCCCTGCCGCCGCTCACGTAGCCGACCCACTCGAAGGCCGTGCCCAGAGGGGGCCTGAGGCCGAACACCGCCGTGGCCAGCTCGTTGCAGCTGTCCCTAGAGCCGCCCGGGGTTGCGTGGTCCTTCCCGTAGGGCTCGAAGGCCACGTTGAGCGAGTACCAGACGCCTACCCACTCCAGCCTCCACGCGAGCTTGCCGTCCCTCAGGGACGCCTCGCCAACGTGGCCGCAGTGCTCGCACTCGTAGGTCACGGAGCCGGTCCTGAGGTCGACGCTCGTGCAGCGAGTGCTGTCGACCCTGCCACACTCCTCGCACACGGGCTCGAAGGGGATCCAGGACTCTGGCAGCGGCCTCCTCCCCCTGTACTTATTGAGCACCGAGATGACCTCCCTCCTCCTCTCGATCGCCATCCTGACGAACTCGCCCATTCTCTCGTCGCTAGAGTACAGCTCGTCGGTGGTGACCACGTGGACGTCGCTAGCGAACTCGTCGAGGTAGTCGCCGAAGTCGTGCCAGTAGTGCTCGACCCAGTTCTCACAGCAGCCGTGCGGGTCTGGGACGCAGCGCAGAGGCCAGCCGACGTACCTCCTCGCCTCGCTGGGGTCCCTGAACTGCCTGAGCTGGGTTGGCTTGCCCTTCCAGGGGTCCATGGTGTATAGGACTAAGGTCTGCTTGGTCCTGAAGCCCCCCTCCTCCAGCCTGCTCCTCACGGCGCTGACCAGCACGACCTCGCCGCGGAGCCTGCCCACGTGTTGGAGGCCTGAGACTGAGAGGCCGCCGTTGAGCACGATGGGCTCGCTAACGTGCCCCGCTTCGGCGAGGGAGGCCACCTCGTCCGCCAGCTTGTCAACCCAGTGCGCCCAGCTCATGGAGCACCGCCAGCCTCACCTTATCCACCAGAAGTACCCCAATATATCTTGCGATGTCCTCTGAGTACCCGTGAGCCTCCCCCTTAACTAGGTTATTGTTGCGCCTGACCTCTGAGAGGGGCATGCGCCACTGGCTAGCCGCTCTAGCCGTCCTAGTGGTGATCTTAGCTCGGGCTCTCACGGTAGCGGCGAGCGCGCCTCCCACAGACCTAGCGTACATGAGGGTTGACATCGTGCTGGGCAACGGCACCATCACTAGGCACGTGAGGCTGGAGGAGGGGGCGCTGGCCTTGAATATTCCGCCGGGGGCCGAGTGCGTATTCCTGACCCTGGACCAGGTCTCGCCCTACGTCCTGCTCGGCTTGGAGGCGCCGGGGGGCGCTGACCTAACCCAGAGGCCCGAGGGTCCTATGGGCTACGTGACCCCCAAGTACGCGTTCGTCAACCTGACTGAGGCCGGCCTCACGAGGCTCCTAGTCAGGGTCGCTCGAGGGGAGAGCGAGCCGTTCATAGCCAAGCTGAGCTTGGGGCGCAGCGCGTGCCTGGGCGAGGTAGTGCTCCAGCCCGGGGAGTCTAAGGTCGTCGCTGTGGAGGGCGAGGCAGCTGCGGGGATTGTGCTGAGGCTAGCGCTCCTGGTGGGCGAGCTACCCCGCGTGAGCGCCCGCGCTGTGAACTTAGTGAGCCTGAGGAGAGCCTCGCTCGCGATCCCGAGCGTTGGAGAGAGAGACGTCGTGGTGGCTGAGTACGTGATCTACAGCAGGGAGGCCAGGCTGGTGAATGTAGGTGACTCGAGCTTGGTGGCCGTGATCAATGCGACTCCCATCCTGCTGGGCGAAGCGCACTACCGGGTTGAGGGCTCGTCGGTTATAGTTAGTGCTAGTGGCACCCTACTCGTCAACTTCCCCGACTCCGTGACCGTGGTGGGCGTCGAGGGTGGGGAGCTGATGAGGCGCGACCCCATCCTGGGCATGCCCCTCCCGCCGCGAGTCGTGGCGGCTAAGGCCGAGCGCCCACCTCTGGTGCTGCGGGTCGAGCTGGCCCCCGTTGCCGTGAAGGCCGTCGACGCTGAGGGGAGGGAGCTGAGCGACGTGGCGCTAATGGTCGTGTGGCCGGACAACTCCTCGTCCCTCGCACGCTCCAACCCGGCCGTCATCGACTACCGCTTGATGCCCTACGTCATCGTGAACGTGTTCGCGAGCGGAGTCCTGACGTCCTCTGTCAACTTGACGAGCTTCCCCAGCGTGGCCACCATCAGGCTGAGGATCGCCCAGCTGAGGGTTAAGCTCGTGGACCGTGAGGGTCGCCCCCTCCCCCGAGCCCGCGTGAGCCTATTCTCGTACGCGACCTACAGACTCGTGGAGGCCGTAAGCGACGCTAGTGGGATGGCGACGTTCGAGCGCGTGCTCCTCGACTGCAACTACACCATAAGGGTGACCCTGCTAGGCGTTGAGGTCGCCAGGCGCACGCTAAGGCTGAGCGGCAAGACCACCCTCACGGTGGAGTGCAGGGTCGGCTCAGTGACGATCGTCGTCTGTGACGAGAGGGGGAGGAGGGTGCGGGGGGCCCACGTCGAGCTCTACATCAGCGGGACTGGCGTTATAGCTGAGGGCACCACTGACGATGCAGGCGCGGTCAGGTTCCTGTCGGTCCCCCTCTCAGAGGAGTGCAGGCTCAGGGCGTCGGTGGGGGGTCTCACGGTTCTCGACGCCCCCCTCCCCCTAGCGAAGCCTGGCAAATACTCAGTAGTCGTCAGCACGTTTAGGTTGGCCGTCAGAGTGAGGGATGCGCTGGGAGCGCCCGTCAGGAACGCCACGGTGAGGTTGTTGGTGAACGGCAGCGGTGTCGAGGTCGGTGCGTCCTCGACTGACGACAGCGGCACTGCCGCGTTCCTGCACGTCCCGCGGGGGACTTACCTAGTCGTAGTGGAGGCCCTGGGCGGCACGTGCAGAAAGGTCGTGGCCGTCTCCAGGGACACGTACGTCGAGCTCACGGTGTGCCCAGAGCCGATGCGGCTAGGCGCCGCGCTAGCGGCCCTGCTGGCTGCCGCCGCCCTCTCAGTCGCGCTAGCCCTCAGAGTTAAGAAGAGGAGATGCGACATCGTAGTTATAGAGTGAGCGCGAGCCTGAGGGGTGGCTGCATGCCCATCCGGTACGTCCGCCCCACCAAGGAGGAGCTGCTGCTCGTGCTGCTCGCCCTGGACAACTACAGGCCCATAAAGGGCGTTCTGAGGCTCCAGTTCATGTGCTTCATGTACCACTACTTCGGCTTCAAGTTCGTGTTCGGGCCCTGCGGCCCCTACAGCCTGGAGCTGATGGAGTCCCTCCAGCGGCTGATAAGCGAGGGGCTCGTCAAGGTGTACGTCTCGCTCGACTCGGGGGGGAGCGTGGTCAAGACCTTCTCGCTGACCGACAGGGGGCGCAGGGTGGCGGCAGCCGCCCTAGACAGGATAAGGAGCAACAACGTCCTCTTAGAGGGGGTCGTCGTGAGGAGGGGCAGCGACGTCGTGAGCGAGATGGAGGCCATAAAGAGAACCTACTACGACAAGCCGCCGACCTTCATACTCCTCAGGGTGTTGAGGATGATCAAGGACGAGTGGCCCTACTGGGTCGAGGCGGACGAGCGCATGAGGGATCACGTCGAGGACGTGGTGGAGGAGATGACCCCCTACCTGCATGGCTGACCTAGCTAGACAGCTCCCGGGACCGCCATCGACCCGCGCTCGCGGTCGTATGAGATCAGGAACCAGAAGAACCTGGGTGTGAGGGCCCGAGCTCCAGAGACGACCACCCTCTCCAGGTATAGGAGCAACAGGACTCCCCTAGGCAGCCTCAGCCTCCTGAGGGTTCTCGTGAGGTCGAGGAGCCCGTGCTCCAGGTTGTACTCCCTGATGGGCCCACGCAGTGAGACGTAGAGGACTAGGTACTCGTCGCCGCCCACGCTCACCGTGAAGGACGCCCTAGGCGCGGGACGCGCTGCTCCACCGCGCCAGGGGCTGGGCTCCGCGCCGTACACCCTAGCGAGGACGAGCTTAGCGAGGTAGGGGATGAACTCGTCCTCGAGGAGCCCCCTGCTGGCGAGCTCGCTAGCGAGCTCGTAGTCCCTGTGCGACAGGGCGCCGCCCCCGTTGCTAGCTACGACGGTCTCGCTCGGTAGGACTTCTGGCAGGCTGAGGGTGTCGAGCGTCGCGTCGTCGAGCACCACGTAGCGCAGGGCGCCCTCGCCCCTAGCCACGTAGTACACGGCGAGGGCGTCTCTAGTGAACCCGCTAGCCCTGAGCAGCGGGGCCACGTGCTCCACGAGACCCACGAGCTCGCCGCGCGGCTGGACTAGCATGCGCCCAGTCTCGCTGCACAGCAGGTCGGCGGCGCTCAAGTGGCACACCACGTACCTGATGCCGTGCAGCTCCAGGTAGCTGTATCTAACTGGCACCTCGCCCCTGAGCGTGAGCACCGAGAGCTCGCTCGTGGCGGGCTCGTAGCTCAGGTAGAACAGGTGCTTCCAGGGGAACCTCTCATTGAACCCGTCGACGACCTCAGAGACTCTCTCCCGCGCTAGCCCGGCCACGCTAGTTAGTGGCCTCCACCGCTAGATATGCGTTGCCTAGCCCGCTGCTCCTCAAATAGCCTCCTCACGGTCTCTATCGTGTCCGCGTCCTGCGGCGACTTGTCCTCGCGTATCCTCAGTATCCTGGGGAAGCGGAGCGCGAAGCCACTGGGATAGTGGGGGCTCTCCTGAATCTCGGCGAACCCCACCTCAACCACGACCCTCGGCACCACATAGACGACCCTGCCGACCTGCCTCACCGCTAGCTCCTTCAACCGCCTCGTCATCATCACAAGCTCGTCGTCGGTGAGCCCCGTGAAGCACTTCCCGACGACGAGGAACCTGTCCGTCTCCGGGTCGTAGGCGGCCAGGTGGTAGTCGCTCAGGTACTTGTACCTGTACCCGTGCCCGTACTCAGCAGCCACTATCACTAGGTCTAGGGTGCGCGGCGCCGCCTTGACCTTGAGCCACTTCCTCCCCCTGACGCCCGGCGTGTACGGGGCCCTCGGGTCCTTGACCACGACCCCCTCGTGACCCTCCTCGATGGCCCTCTTGAAGAAGCCCTCGGCCTCGCGCAGGTCGGAGGTTCTGATGCTCTCGACTATGAGCTCCTCGTCAGCACGACTGGCGAGGAGCTCCCTCCTCTCCTCGAGGGGTCTGTCTATCAGTAGCTCTCCGTCCAGGTAGAGCGCATCGAAGAGGTACAGCTTGAGCGGCACGTCCTCCCTAGACTCCCTCACCCCATGCACCCTCCTGAACCGCCTCATGAGGTACTGGAACGGCATCGGCCTGCCGTCCCCGCCTACGGCCACCACCTCGCCCTCGACCACGGCTTCCTCAGCTGACAAGCCCCCTAGCACGGCTTCCACCACCTCGGGGAGGCTCCGAGTCACGTCGCTCAGCCTCCTGCTGAACACCCTCACCATCCTCCCCCTCTTGTGAACCTGAACCCTCGCGCCGTCGAGCTTCCAGTCGATTATAGCCTCGCCGACCTCGCGCATCGCCTCCCTGAGGCTGCTGGCCCTCTCGGCCAGCATGGGCTTCACCGGGTGAAAGAGCACTATGCCCTGCTCCTCTAGAGCCCGCCTGCCCATGCGGGCGATCCTAGCTGTGAGCCCTATGTCGCTGGTCAGCATGCTGACCCTGTGAACCAGCCTCAGCGGCACCCCGAAGGCCTTGGCTATGGCCTCCTCCATCAGCGCCTCGCCGAAGCCGTGCCTCCTCTCCCCCAAGATTACCTTAGCTAGGTACTTGGCCTCTAGGGGGCTCGCGTCGGAGAAGAGCGACGCCACTAGCCTCTCCTTCCTCCTCCTGGAGCCCTCGCCGCTGGCATTGCACACCCTGAGCAGCCTCTCGTAGACCTCCCTTATGGTGAGCCTCCTAGTCACGAGCCGCTGGGCCTTCCTGCGCCTCTCGAAGAGCGCCTGAACGGTCGTGCCGAAGTCCCCACAGGCATTGAAGAGCCTCAGCCACTCGTCCCCACTCGCCCCGACCAAGTCGGACACCACCCTGTAGACCGTCTTATGCCCAACCCCCAGCTCCCTCCCGCTCCACGGGGGCAGCACCTCGCCGATGATGAACCTCACGGCTGGCTCGAGCTCATCGCTGTCGAGCCTCCTTATGAAGTCTGAGACGAGCGCCACCATGGCGTTCTTTCCGCTCGTGCCCTCCAGCCTCTCGCAGAGTAAGCAGAGCTCTTCGAACAGCATGGACGCTGAGTCCAAGCTCGCGCCGCGAGATAAAAGCGTATCGGACACTGTGTCAGGGCGAACCTCTCAGCAGCGAGGGGTGCAGGTGCCTCTTGCCCATCTCCTGCTTAAGCTCGTCCCACTCATGCAGTATCCTGACAGCCTCGTTCGCCACCATGATGGCGTCCTCCTCGCCCCGAACCTCGAACAGGTCCCTCACTCTGTCTGCGAACACGGCACAGACTGAGCCAGCCCTGAGGCCGAAGAGCTGAGCTAGCGTGAGTATCGTGGCCGTCTCCATGTCGAAGCTTAGGACCCTAGCCCTCCTCAGGTCTGGTATTATGCTGTCCATCCACGACTGCCAGTAGCCCGAGAACCCCGGCCTCCCCTGGCCCGTGTAGAAGCTGTCGGTGGACGCGATTAAGCCGACGTGGTACTTGACGCCCAGACACTCAGCGGCCTCCACCAGCGCCATGACCACCTCATAGCTGGCTACCGCCGGGTACTCAGGCATGACGTACTGCCTCGACGTGCCGTCCAGCCGCACAGCCGCCGCCGCTATTATCAGGTCGCCCAGCCTGACCTCCTCCTGGATCGAGCCAGTGCTGCCGACCCTTATGAGCGTGGTCGCCCCAACCGACGCGAGCTCCTCAACGGCTATCGCAGCTGAGGGGCCGCCTATGCCGGTCGACGCGGCCGACACAGGAGCCCCTCTGTAGGTGCCCGTGTACGTGACGTACTCCCTGTGCCTCGCGACTTCCACCGCCTCGTCCCAGCGCTCAGCTATCTTGGGGACTCGCTCCGGGTCTCCCGGCAGCAGCACGTAAGGCGCGACGTCCCCCTCCCCCACCATCAGGTGGTACGTCTTCCCGCCGAAGACCGGCCTCTTGGCGGACGACAAGACCTCCACCGAGACAGGACTTATAACTGCGCGTCAGAAATAGTTTGTGGGCCATGAGCTCGGAGCGCAGGCGCCCATCCGTCGCTCACGTGCTGCCGATACTGCTGATGCCGTTCGCGGGCTCCGCCCTATCCGAGCTACTCGCGGCCTCAGGCGTGCTAGAGGGCATCGAGGTACCGTTCGCCAGGGAGGAGGGGCCGTCTTCCCTCGCCTACAACCTAGCGGTCTTCTCAGCCATGTTCGCGCCGGTCGTTGCCATAGTGTACCTGCTCGTCAGGAGGAGGCTCGTGCTGGCCCTGAAGCTGACGTTCACCCTATCGCTGGCGCTGGCCTTCGCGGCGGTCACGGAGCTCTACGCTGAGGCGGTGCTGCTAGTGGCGGGCCTCTACGATGAGCTGGGCTTCGTGACCGTGCCCCTGTCGGCCCTAGCGGCCGCTCAAGCCATCTACGTCGCGCTCAGGGAGGTCCCTGAGGCGTATGAGGCAGCGGTCGGCTTAGCGCTGGGCATAGCGATCGGCGCCCTATTCGCCAACCTGCTGCCCCTGTGGAGCGTGGTCGGGATAGCGCTGGCTGTGTCGGCCTATGACCTGTACGCGGTCCTCCGCGGCCCCCTGAAGGGCCTCATAGACTTAGAGAGAGAACTCGCTGGCGGGGGCGGGGGCGCCGCTGCTGGCAGGCCGCGCGTCTTCCTCCTGAGGGGCATGACTGTCCCCCTTCTCGGCTTCAGGGTGGGCTTAGGTGACATAATATTTTACGCGATGGTGATAACGGCTTCTTACCTGAGCCCATACCCATCGCTGCTGAGGAGCCTAGCCACCAGCGCTGGCGTGGCCGCTGGGGCTTACCTAACTCTCAGAATCCTAGTGAGCGGCAGGAGGGCCGTGCCCGCGATGCCCCTGCCTTCTCTGCTGGGCCTGCTGGCACTGGCCATCTCGGTGGCTCTAGGCCTGTGAGGCAGCCCTCACGATAGCTCTCACGAAGAAGACCCCGCAGCTCGGGGCTGTCTCGGGCGCGAGGAGCCTGGGCTCGCCTCTCGGGATCACCGCTGGTGGGTCGGGCAGCGCTCCCACGACCCTGTCCACATCAAAGCCAGCCCTCCTGAGCAGGCTTAAGGCCTCACCTAGGGTGTAGAACCTGGCGTGCCTGAATATGGGGTCCCCACGCTCCCCCGCCTCCATGTAGCTCTGCCCCCAGGGGCTGTCCCTGTTTATTATCATGAGTACGAGGGGGGCCAGGGGCTTTAGCGCCCCGCGGATCCCCGTCAGGGCGCGCAGTGGGTCCCTGACGAACTCTAGGGCTGCCACCATGTAGGCGAAGTCCAGCGATCCCTCCCTAAGCGGGGGCAGCTCGGCTATGCCAGCAACGACGTCCACCCCCCTCAGCCTAGCCCTCTCAAGCATCCTGAGGGCTGGGTCAAGGCACAGCACTACCCTGTCGCCAGAGCGCAGGCCGGCGGTGAACACCCCAGTCCCGCCGCCGACGTCAGCCCCTACTCCCGCGCTGGGCAGGAGCTCCCCCAGGGCCTTGAGCTCGGCCCTCAGCACGTAGCGTCCTAGCGGCTCCTCGTACCACTGGTCGTAGCCGTCGGCCACACTGTCGAACGCCTCAATGACCTCTCGCGACAAGCCTAGCCACCTCCGCCAGGACTCTGACAAGCTCGCGGGGGCTCTCCCCCACTATCACGAGCGACGGCTCGACGCCGTGAGCCCCGGGGTGGTAGTAGGCGTCGTACGCGACCCTGTCGCCACTGATAGCAACGGCTATGGGGCACAGCCCCCCAGCCCTAACGGGGGGCACCGTGCGCAGCGAGAGGCCGAGCGCCTCGACGGCCCTCAGCACCTCCTCTGAGGCCCTGATGTTGACGCACGCCCTCCTCGAGGGGTCGATCTTCATCACCTCTAGCAGCAGCGACGCCAGGTACCTGGAGCCGCCGTACATGACCCTCCCGCACACCTTGGGCCTGCCCACGCTCACCACAACCCTGCCGCTGAGCCCGGCTACGTCGTCAAGTGACGTTGCGCCCTCCTTGGCGTACACTAAGTTCATGCCGACCTGCGGGATCAGCGCCTCAGCGCCTGGGATCCGCTCGAGCTCCCTCAGCGCGCACTCGACCGACGCTAGCACGGGGTCAGCTGACGTGAGCCTGCCGTACAGCTCGTCGAGCTTCGTCCTCTCGACGCCCTCCACGAGCCTGCCGTCGACGCGTAGCCCCCCTTCGGCCGTTAGCCGCCCCGCGACGGAGTAGCGCACGCCCAAGCTCTCGAGAGCGCCCTCGACGCCGCTCAGCCCCTCCTCGCTCGCCACGACGACCATTGCCCCGTAGCTGGGGGCGATGAGGGGGTCGACGCCTAGCCCCTCGACGCCGTCGCAGAGGGGCACCCTGGCCGAGGCCAGCTCGGCCCCGAGCCCCACCTCGCTCATGACCTCAAGCAACGCCCCGAGGAGCCCCCCCTCTGAGACGTCATGCATGAGCTTGACCCCGCGCACCTCGGAGAGCCTCAGGGCCGCGGGCAGGCATGTCAGCTCTCGCCAGCTGAGGGGCGGCTCGCGCCCGCTGGCCAGCGAGGCCAGCCACACGGCCTCAGCGCCGACCTCTCCGACGACTAGGACATAGTCGCCAGGCTCCGGCGCCTCCGGCCTCCTGACGCGCCTCCCCATGACGGTGACGGAGACCAGCGGGAGCGTTAGGCCCTCGTACACCCCAGTGTGCCCCGCCACCACCCTAACGCCGTACGCCCCCGCCTCGCGCCCGAACTCCCGAGCCACGGTCTCAAGGTCGTCAGCAGTAGAGCCCGGCGGCATGTATATGCCGCAGACCGCTAGCTCCGGCCTGGCGAACTTGACGGCTACGTTGCACGCAGCGTAGTGGAAGGCGAAGAAGCCCAGGCACTCGAGGGGGACGCCCACCGCCGGGTTGTGGGCCACTACGACCTCCCCGCTTAGCTCCAGCGAGGCTCCGTCGAGGCTCGGCCTGGCGGCTAGCGGCATGTGCCTCAGGACCATTCGCTCTAGCACGCCCCTCTCGACCTTGCCCAGCCCCAGCTCCATCGAGCCCCCCCTAGGTCAGCCACCTAGCCCTCAGGCCCCTCCTCACGGCTACCACGACCGGGATGGCCACGGGGATGAAGACGGCGTCGACTATCGTGAGGAGCGTTATGGCGGCCATGGCTGGCCCGAAGAGCGCGACGTCAGCCACAGTGAAGCCGACGGTCTCCCAGACCACGCCGACCACCATCGCCACCACCTCTCTCCTCGCTATGCCCACTCCCCGCGCCCCATGCCCCCTCCTCGCTATGAGGCCTATCAGGGGCGCCTCAATGCCCCTGACGAATATGGCCCCCGGTATGAACACCAGGGGCCAGCCGAGGTTCAGGGCCTTGATCGTGGTGCCGATCCCCTGGGCCACGGCTATCACCACCATCGAGTCGACAGGTCTCATCAGGACCCCAAAGGCATAGATAAGCACGGGAGACAGGTCGTACTCGGCGAGAGGCTTGGGCATGGGGACCATTATGAGGTTCGCCAGCGTCGTGACGGCTATGGCCACGGCTATGAGGCCGATCCTGCCGCTCGCCCGCCTAGACCAGCTCGGGACCTCCTCCAGCGACATCGCCTTACATGTTAATTAACATGTTGAAAAGGGTTGCGCTGAGCCAACGTTGATAGGTCGG
>CAZCFI010000027.1:0-22702 GCA_964497915.1 uncultured Thermoproteales archaeon | reverse complement strand
CTCGCTGATCAGCGAGCCCGAGTTGGACGTACTCGCGGTGAGCTATCACGGCGTCCCCGTCCCCCAGATCAGGGTCAAGAGCCCGCCTCGCGCGGAGCTGCTGCAGGACTCGGAGCTGAGGCGCCTCTCAGCCGAGCTCTGGGAGGCCTTTGCGGAGCTAGTCGAGGTGATGAACGCAGAGCTAGCGCTTGAGAGGCTAGCCGCCCACCTGAACTACATTAATAGGGTGGTCAACGGCTTGGAGCGCATAATAATACCCCAGCTCAGAGAGACCATAAGGAGGCTCGAGGAGAGGGTCGAGGAGGAGGCCCTGGAGGAGTTCGCTCGCCTAAAGAGGGTACGCGGGCGCCACCCATGATCGAGTACCTGATAGTGAGGACCATAGGCCTCAGGCTCCACTTGCTGAGACCAGACGACTACGAGAGGCTCATCAGGGGCGAGGTGGAGCTGGAGGACCTGCCGGAGTACCGCTCACTAGTCACAGCTGAGGCTGAGGAGGCGCGTCTGAGGGCTGTCCACGCAAAGTTCGTTGAGAGGGCCTCGCTCCTGCTAAAGGTGTGCGACTCTCACGCCCCCTTCGTCAGGGCCTTCCTGGACAGGCTAGAGGTCGAGAACGTGCGAGCCAGGCTCAGGGGCGCTCTCTCCGACACCGACCCCCCCTATTACTACCCCTACTCGCACTTCATCGACCTAGAGGCGCTCGCGGGGGCGCGGTCACTCGACCGGGTGATGAGGTTGCTTAGGGGGACGCCCTACGAGGTCAGGGTGAGGCGCAGCGCGCCAGCGAGCGTCCTGGAGATGGCTCTAGACTCAGCGTACTTCGCCTACTACAGAAAGGAGGCTAGGAGATCGGGGCTCAAGTGCCTAATGCCCCTCATCGACCGAGAGGCGCTAGCGAGGCTCCTCTACTGGACCCTCAGGCTAGGTGAGTCAGCCGTGGTCGGTGAGAGGAGCCTCCTAAGGGGCTTCGAGCCCGCCTCCCTGAGCGTGAGGCTGCGCCCGCCCCTCCTCGATCGGCTTGCCGGGCTCTTCAGGCTAGACGCAGAGCAGCTTAGGAGAATGGAGCGCCACGGCGAAGTGTCGAGGGCCGTTCGAGTGGTGGAGGGGAGGATCGCCGACGCCGCTAGGCGCAGCTTCCTGAGAGAGAGGTACGCGCCGATAGCCGTTTATTATTACCTGCTGCTGTGCTACAACGAGATGAGAAACTTGGAGAGGATACTCCTGGGAAAGATGCTGGGATTAAGGCCCGAGCTCATCAGGGGCGCCGTGTTGGCGATACCGCTCTAGCCGCCTACACCTTCCCGAGTATCATTATTGCTATCAGCAGCCCGTAGATGGCTATTCCCTCGGCGAGGCCTGCTAGGATTAGGACGTACGTCCTCATCTCAGGCCTCTCGGTCGAGGCGGCGAACCCTGCCTTAGCTATGTCCTTGAGAGCCATACCTGAGGCCAGGCAGCTGCCGAGCACTGACACCGCAGCGGCCAGGCACACTATGCCGACGTGCTCTATCTTGGTCACCGCCTTCTCGGGGTCCTCCCCTGGAACAGGGAGCCCACTAGCCGCCTTTATTGAGACGCCTATCGAGCCAGCTATCAGCAGCGCGTTGAGCAGTAACAGCGCGATGACGGCCTTGCTTAGCCTCAGCCTGCCGGCCATGCTCACCACCTGCGGGAGCTGGGCGCCGCTAGAAATTAGGAATTAGCCTAATAAGATTTGCCCTAGCCCTCCTCGCTCGCGCTCAGGTGGAGGGGCTGGAAGAAGAACCCGCCGCCCCTCAGAAACTTAGTTGAGAACTCATAGTACACCAGCCTCAGCGCCTGAATGCCGACGGCAAAGCCCTCTATCACTAATACCACGAGGTTCGCGAAGACGAGGCTCGGAATGAGGCCCATGAGCTCCGCCATCGCCTCCGCCAGGACCCCGAAGATCTCGTGGGCTATGGCGAACGCCGCTAGCCTGATGTAGGAGAGCGAGTTAGCTGGATACGCTATCAGGAGCTCCATCAGCTCTATGAAGCCCTCAGTAACCTCTCCCTTGTGCCCCAAGAGGCCCCTGACGGCGTGAGAGGCCGGTACTAGGACGAGCAGCGCGCCCTCGAGCACGGTTAAGGGCAGTAGGTCCTCGCGCAGCAGGCAGCCGAGGTCGAAGCCTGAGGTCGCCACATTGTACGCTAAGTAGACGCCCACGATGTAGTACGTCAGCCCCAGCAGCCCAGTGCCGCTGAACACGGCGCCGAAGTAGTCCCGCACTAAGAGGTAGTTGACGACGCTTAGCGACATCGCTAGTACGAGCTGGGCGACGCCGAAGATCAGTGCGACTTCTATCATCTTGCCAACGTCGTGGATGGGGCTCAGGAGCGCTGGCTCCCAGGCCCTGACTAGGAAGGCCACGCCATAGGCCGCGCCGAACGCCATCGAGGAGGCGCCGCATAGCACCATGAGCGAGCCTAGGAACCTCACGCTCTCCGAGCTCATGCCAAGCAACCTCCTCTTAGAGGCATAAAGCCACGCCCCCAGCCCCAGTATGATGGCGCCCAGCCCCATGTCCCCGAACATCATGCCGTACATCGCCACGAATAGGGCGATGAAGAGGAGCGAGGGATCCACCTCCCAATAGCTAGGGACGTCCCTGGAGTAGGCCAGCTTGGAGAGATAGCGCAGCATTCCCCTGACCCTGGGCTTAACAGGAGCCGCCTCTCCTGGCCTCAGCCTCCAGACCTTTAGGTAGAGCACGCGGGGGATGCGCTCCCTCACGCACGTCTCGAGCTGAGCCGCGAACCTCTTGGGGATCCAGCCCTCGGCTATGTACACTCTGCGGTTCCTGAATATCCTCAGCTCCCCTATCAGGCTCTGAGCCCTTATCGAGGCCTCTATGAAGGGGCCGTAAGAGAGCAGCCTCTCAAGCGACTCTAGGCACCGCTCAACAGCGACCACTAGCTGCTCTAAGGTGCCCTCGTCCGGCAGACTGCCAGCGCCGCTCAGTACCTCCTCCCTAGCCTTCCTCACGACGTTCACGACCGCCTCAGCCTCTCGGCACCGCTCCGCAACCTCCTCGGAGAGCTTATTGAGCAGTATCAGCCTGTCCTCAGCTGGCGGCACCTCAGCTGCGACCTCCCCCCTGAGCAGCCTGTCGACCCACCCCAGCGCCCTCCTCAGCCTTTCACTACAGGCCCTCAGGAGCGCCCCGCTCCTAACGCCGCCCTCCACCAGGGCCAAGGTGGCTGCCCTCTCCAAAGCGGCGCGGGCGCTGGCGATCTCCTTCTCCACCTCCTCGGCGACCTCGCGGGCCAGCCCCTCGGTGAACCTCATGCTGGCCTCGAGCTCCTCCACCTTGAGGATCACGGGCCTCAGCCGCTCAGCGACCCTGGGGGGCAGGAGCCCTAGGGCCTCCTCCTCTCGGCCGCGCGAGATGAGTCCCCTGACTCGCACGACTAGCTGGCCAACTCCGTCACCGAGCGACTCGGGAGGCAGCTCGCCCCTCAGCAGCTTGGCGCAGACCTCCAGAGCAGCTAAGTCCACCAGGGCCTCCCTGAGCTCGCGCAGCCTGCGGGGCGCATCTCTGCACAGCTTGCTCAGCTGCTCGAGCAGCTCCAGCCTGGAGGCGTACTCGTACTCCACAGCTGACTTCATTAAGTTGGCGACCTCGCTGAGCACCTCGAGGACCTCGCGCCTCTTCCTCAGCAGCTCCTGCTCCATGACCCTCACAGCCTCGTCCGTCGGGACCTTGAGGGGGTCGGGGAGCGCCAGCTCGCGCAGCCCAGCGCCCTCCGTAGCGTCGCCCACGGCGGCCTCAGCCCACCGAGGGTAGATGACGAGCAGCGCGGCCTCACCGTCTAGGGGGGTGCTCCTGCAGATGACCTTGAGCCCCGACAGCCGCCTGATGGCCCGCTCAACATCGCTCCTCGGCCCGGTGAAGAGCCTGAACACCACGGGCTTGTCGCTGCTCCTGAACACGACAGGGTCAACGCCCCAGTCCTTAAGCTTCAGCAGGACCGTCTTCAGCCTCTCCAGCTCCCTGTACTCCCTGTACTTAGCCTCGAACTCTAGCCGCAGCTTATCGCTCTCACTTAGGTTCCTCCTGACAACGTCGAGCGCGGCGTCCACGTCCAGCTCGTTAGGCCCTACCCTGCCCTCGAGGACTGCCTGCAGCAGGGGGGGCAGCGATAGCGAGAGCCTGTAAGCGTGAGGGTTGAGGTGGACGGCCCCCAGCGATATGAGGGCGTCGATGAGCTCGGTCTCGTACGCGGACGGCACTATGACCCTGAAGTACATCATGGGCTCGGGTCTGAGCATGAGGGGGGCCCACCCTCAGTATTAGGGGCACCGTTAGATTAAAGTTTTTGCATATGCAAAGTTATGTAGATGCCGCGCCTGGTCGTCGTCGGGAGGGACCGCTCAGTCGAGTCGTACAGGCTCATAGGTGCCAGCGTCATCCGGCTTAGGGAGTTAGACGAGGAGGGGCTGGCCGTCGTGCTTGAGGCTTTGGCAGACTGCAAGGTGATGCTCGTCGAGGAGGAGCTCTACGAGACCCTGCTCCACTCGCTCAAGTCCAGGGGGGTGGAGGTCGGGGAGGGGACTGTCATAGCCCCAATACCAAGCATGGCGGAGGGGGAGACTAAGCGGCTGGAGAGGCTCAATGAGCTGCTATCGCGAGCCGTGGGGGTTGAACTCAAGTGGGTGAGATAGACCTGTCCGCACTCATCGAGGAGGAGAGGAGGGCTGAGGAGCTCGTCAAGAGGGCCGAGGCTAGAGCGAGCGAGATACTGAGGAGGGCTCGCGAGAGGGCCAAGGCCATAGTGGCCGAGCTCGGCAGGGTGGACGAGGAGGAGGTCAGGAGGAGCGAGCTTGAGAGGCTGGATCGGCTGCTCAGGGAGCTCGAGGCAAGGTATAGGGAGAGGATAGAGGCGCTTAAGAGTCGGGTGGCCAGCAGGTGGGACGAGGCCGTGGATCTAATAGTCGCCTACCTCCTGGGGGGTCGACCATGCGGGCGAGGGACGAGGCCGAGGTCCTGAGGGTGCTGGTGGAGGAGATAAGGAGGGCTGCCGAGTCAGAGGCTAGCAGGATAGTCGAGGAGGCCGTGAGGAAGGCCGGGAGCATAATCGAGGAGGCCAAGCGCGAGGCCGAGTCGCTGAGGGCGAGGAGGCTCGAGGAGGTCAGGAGGAGGGTCAGGGCAGAGGCGTCTAGGAAGATCGCCGCTGCCAAGATGAGGCTGAGGAGCGAGTACCTGTCAGCAAGGGAGGAGGTCATACGCAGCCTGCTCGACGCCGCCATCGAGAGGGCGCTCAGGCACATGAGCGAGGGCAGCGACCTCTACAGGAGGGGGCTCGTCAACTTAGTCGTTGAGGCTGCCACGAGCATCGACAGCTCGCGCTTAGTGGTCTTGTGCAACGAGAGGGACAGGCCGCTGCTCGCGGAGCTGGCCCCTAAGATAGCGGCTGAGATTAGGGCGAGGACTGGGAGGGACGTGTCGGTCAGGGTGGCTGACGAGACCATAAGGTGCATGGGCGGCGTGATAGTCTGCGATGAGAGCGGTAGGGTGTACTACAATAACACCGTGGAGGCTAGGATTGAGAGCCTACGGAGGGGCGCTCTCACCGAGCTGCTCAGGTCGCTGGGCGTGGATGTGTAGCGCTGGCCCGCCCCGGCTCACGGGGCCCTAAACTCAAAGCGGCTGCCGCTCCTGACGCTAGCGTACTTCTCGGGGTATCTCCCCGCGACGTAGCCCTCCGCCTCGTCGCCCGTGCAGTGGGCTGGCATTATCAGGTCGGCTAGCTCCGCCAGCCTATCAAGGGCGCTAGCTGGCGGCTTGTGGAAGCCCCCAATTACTGCGTGAACCCCCTTTCCCAGTTCTGACGACGTAACCTCAGCTATCCGATCCACGCCCGGGTGCGAGCACCCGACGAGCAGGACCAGCCCGAGGCCGTCGACTTCGACTGCGAGGGCGACCTCGTAGAACCCGCCCCACGCCTCCAGGGGGCCAACGACGTAAGCTCCCTCGGCTACCTCACGCGTCTCGCGGACCTCAACGGGCCTCAGGCCGCAGCCCTCGAGCTCGCTCAGCGGGCCTGGGGGCGCGTACACGGTCAGCCCGGGCCTAGCCTCGCCGACGTAGCTGAACCCGCCTGAGTGGTCGTAGTGGTGGTGACTTAAGACAGCGAAGTCGACGCGGGATAAGTCGACGCCCAGGGCCCTGAGGTTGCGAGCTAAGACGGAGGGGTTGGTGTCAGCGTCGAACAGGCACGTCCACGAGGGCGCCTCAGCGAGCATCGAGAGGCCCCACTCGCCCAGCAGCCCGTCGCCGGGGTCGTTGTCGACGACTACCGTGACCCTCAGCCATGAGACCAAGCGCTCACCTCACAATCTCCTCGCCCTCATCAAGATTTAAGGGTTAGCGCCGGCCGGGCCGCCAAGCATAAAGCTCTCAGCCGGGAGGGGTCTCCCATGAGGTTCCTGTCGCCGCTCTGCGTCGTCTGCCTGGTGGAGACCGCGTACACATTCGCGAAGATGGCCGAGGCTGACCCCGACGAGCAGATGCGCAAGCTGCTCGACCTGGCGAGGGAGGTCGAGGCCCTCCTGAGGAGCCCGCCAGCCACCTACGCTGAGCTCAGCAAGAGGTTCTACGACGCCTGCGTCAGGGTACTGGGGGGCTTCGACTACTTCAGGCCGATCAAGGAGGCCAGCAACGAGGTAGCTCTCAGGCTGGCACCGGCGGCCGAGGCCTACGTCCGCTCAGCCGCCTCGCGCGACGAGAGGCTTAGGAGGGCCGTCAAGGTGGCATTGGTCGGCAACGCGCTCGACTTCGGGACTGGGGTGTACGAGGTGAGCCTGGAGGAGTTCGAGGCGCGGTTCTCGTCCCTCCTGAGCGCTGAGGTGGCGGTGGACGAGAGCGACGACCTGCTGGCGGCCCTGCGGCGGTCCAGGAGGGTGCTCTACGTGCTCGACAACGCTGGCGAGGTGGTGCTGGACAGGCTGCTCATCTCCGAGCTGGCCTCCGCGGGGCTCAAGGTGACAGCGGCGGTAAGGGGGGGCCTGGTGCAGAACGACGCCACCATGGAGGACGCGGAGAGGGCTGGCATAGGGGACGTGGCCAGAGTCATAACCACGGGCAGCGCCGTCCCGGGCATCGCGGTCAGCGACTGCTCTGAGGAGTTCCTCAGGGAGCTGCGCGAGGCGGACCTGGTGGTGCTAAAGGGGCAGGGCAACTACCAGTCTATCGAGGAGCTGCTCAAGCTCAGGAGCGAGGGGCTAGCCTTCCTACTCGTCGTCAAGTGCGACCCAGTGGCCAGGGACTTAGGCGCGCAGGTTGGGGACATGGTGGTCAAGCTAATTTAGGAACGTAGCGCGGCCGCCAGTCTCCCGCCACGCTGCGCAGCATCCGTACCGATCAGGTGCCCGCATGACGCACCTTTGCTCCCTCGCTGCCTTCATGGCTAGGCCCGCCTCGGGTTCCAGTCTCATGTCGTTAAGTGCTCGGGCCTCTCAGGTCTTAGCACCACTAGTCCTTATGAGCGCAGCTGCAGGCACTCCATGACGGCATCCGTGCGTTACGCTTAACGAGCACTAAGTTGGGCCCCCATCCGCTAGGCCTCCATTAGAACTGCTACCCCGCCAGTGCAAGCCTTTTCATACCAGCGCTAACGCTCGGGTGAAGACCTTCTCCGGTGTGAGCACCAGGAGACGGCGGTGACTCCTCGAGGCCACGTAAGTTTGCCTTTGCTGCCGCCGAGAGCGCGGTTGCGCAATCTAGGCGTCGCCACCAGGGGCGGTCAGGAGCTAGCCTCGTTGGGGGCTGAGTGGTACAGGATTAAATTGCCCACAGACACAAACCTACTGGTGGTCTAATGGGCGCAAGCAGCAAGCTGGAATTTGGGTACCACCTCCCGGTGACCCAGAGCATCGACTACGTCATGAAGTGCGCGGGGAAGGCAGCTGAGCTAGGCTTCGACCTGATATCGCACCAGGACCACTTCCTAGTCATCAGCGACGAGTCTGGCTGCAGGCCTGAGTGCTGGGTCTTCCTGACGGCCGTGGCCGTGAAGTACAACGTCAAGGTCATGCCGCTAGTCCTCTGCTCCCTCTTCAGGAACCCAGCTCTACTGGCCAAGATGGTGACGACCCTAGACCAGCTGAGCAAGGGGAGGGTCTACCTAGGCATAGGCGCATGTTGGTGGCGGGAGGAGTTCGAGGCCTACGGCTACCCATGGGAGGACGCTAGGACCAGGGTGGACAAGACCGAGGAGGTAATCAGGATACTCAAGGCGCTGTGGACCGAGGAGGTCGTGAACTTCAAGGGCAGGTACTGGTCGCTCGTCAACTGCAGGCTCGTCCCCAGGCCATACCAGAAGCCGCACCCGCCGATAATAAATGGCGGCCATGGCAGGAGGATGCTCAGGATAACGGCCAGGCTGTGCGACGGCTGGGTCGGCGTGACCAAGGATCTTGACGCCTACAGGGAGAAGATGGAGTACGTCAAGAAGTACCTAGCCAAGCCGCCTGAGGAGTTCATATGGGGCAACGTCATAGACGTGAGGGAGGGAGACAAGGTCGAGGACCTAATAGGCCTGGTTGAGGACTTCGTCAAGCTGGGCGTCAGCTTGGTCATATTCTTCGTGCACCCGCAGCCCAGGAACTACGAGCTGCTGGACGAAGTGGGCAAGGTGGTGGCCCACTTTAAGGGCTGACCGCGGCCCTGCCGTACTGGATCTCGTACAGGTGGGCGTACAGTCCGCCCTTCTTTAGCAGCTCCTCGTGGGTCCCCTCCTCCACGACCCTGCCCCCGTCCATCACGACTATCCTGTCGGCTCCAGCCGCCATGGAGAGCCTGTGAGCGATTATGATGCACGTCCTGCCCCTGAGCAGGGTCGAGATGGTCCTCCTTATCTTCTCCTCGGTGACGGGGTCGACGCTGCTGGCGGCCTCGTCGAAGACGAGTATCCTGGGATTCGTGAGCAGGGCCCTGGCCACGGCTATCAGCTGCCTCTGGCCTACCGACAGGTTCCTGCCCCCCTCCCTGACCGGTGTCTGGTAGCCCTGCGGCAGCTGCATTATCAGCTCGTGGAGCCCTATCAGCTTGCACAGCTCGACCACCTCCTCGTCGGGCACGTCCCTGCCGAACTTGATGTTGTCCATGACAGTGCCGGAGAAGAGCACGGCCTCCTGGGGCACGTAGCCGACGCACCTCCTCAGCGACTCTATCTTCACGTCCCTCACGTCGACGCCGTCTATCAGCACCCTGCCCCTCTGCGGGTCGTAGAAGCGCAGGAGGAGGCTCACTAGTGTGGTCTTGCCAGCCCCGGTGGGCCCAACGATGGCGACTCTCTCACCAGGCATTATCCTGAGGCTGACGCCCCTTATGACGGGCCTATCGGGGTCGTAGCCGAACCACACGTCCTCGAACACGACCTCGCCCGCCACGTCCCTCAGCTCCACGGCGCCCGGCCTCTCCTTGACCCTCGGCTCCTCCCTCAGGAACTCCACTATCCTCTCTAGGGCCGCGAGGGCGGCTTGCATCGTGTTGTAGAACATGGTGAGCGTCATCACGGGCCTGAAGAACATCTCGAGGTAGCCGAAGAAGGCCACCAGCGTCCCCACGGTCACCCTGCCCTTGACTAGTAGGTGCCCCCCGCACCACAGGACGGCGCATATGCCGCCAGCTCTTATCAGGTTCATCACTGGGGATATGGAGGCCGTCATCTTTGTGGCCTCCAGCGACGCCCTGAGGGTCTCCAGGTTCACCTTAGTGAACTCCCTCACGCTGGCTCTCTTCCTCATGATGTAGGTCTGCATCTCGCGGGCCCCCGCCACGCTCTTCTCAAGCTCGCTGGTCACCTCAGCCACCTTCTCCCTCGTGCGCAGGTAGGCCCTCCTAGTCCTCCTAGCTATCACCAGCGTTGCCACCGCCATGATGGGCACTATGGAGAACGCCACCAGGCTGAGCTCGAGGCTCAGCTTAACCATTATCAGCAGAGCCCCCCCGAGGGTCAGCACGCTGGCCACCAGGTCTACGACGCCGACACTAACGGCCTCCCCCAGCGACTCAGTGTCGTTGATTATCCTGGACATGACCTTGCCGGGCGGGTTCCTCGCGAAGTAGTCTAAGTCGAGCCTGTGGAGGTGCTTGAACATCCTGACCCTCAGGTCGTAGATAACCCTGTTAGCCACCCAGGAGGTGTAGTACCCCCGCACGTACGACGCCGCCCACGAGGCCCCTAGGGCTGCTAGGTACGTCAGGCTCAACGCGGTCAGGGCGGCCACGTCCCCCCTCAGCACTCCGACGTCTATCATCTGCTTCGTTATGTAGGGGACGGCTAGGTTGGAGGCTATGCTGACGATGGCCGCTGCTAGGATCGCGACTATCTTGGCCCAGTAGGGCCTAACCATCGCGGCCACTTCCCTTAGGAGCTGGGGGCTAGCCCTCCCCGCCCTCTCCTCCTCGCTCGTGACGTACCTCCTGAAGTACCAGTGCGACACCCCTAGCCACCCCCTCGGCCGTCCGCCTGCGGAGCTATGAACGACTCGTACAGCTTGGGGTACAGCTTGCCCCTCCTTAGCAGCTCCTCGTGGGTCCCCTCCTCCACGACCCTGCCCCCGTCCATCACGACTATCCTGTCGGCTAGGCTAAGCGTGGAGAACCTCTGCGTCACTAGGATGCACGTCCTGCCCTTGACGAGCTCCTTGAGGGCCTCGTATATCTCCCGCTCGGTCTCCGCGTCAACCTGCGACGTCGAGTCGTCGAGGATGACGACCTTAGGATTCAGGAGCAGCGCCCTGGCGATGGCCAGCCTCTGCCTCTGGCCGCCTGAGAGGTTCACGCCCCGCTCGCCAACCACGGTGTCGTACTTGTCCGGGAGCGACTCTATGAAGTCGTGTATCCTGGCGGCCTTGGCGGCCCTCACGACCTCCTCCATCGACGCGCCCGGCTTGCCGAACGCTATGTTGTTCCTGATGGTGTCGGGGAATATGAAGACGTCCTGGTGGACCACCGCTATGTGCCTTCTCAGCGACTCTATCTTCACGTCCCTCACGTCGACGCCGTCTATCAGCACCCTGCCCCTCTGCGGGTCGTAGAACCTCGGTATCAACTTGATGAGGCTCGACTTGCCGCACCCGACTGGGCCGACTATCGCGACTTTCTCGCCAGGCCTTATCTCCAGGTTAACCCCTCGGAGGACCCAGCGCCTCCCGTCGTAGCTGAACCAGACATCCTCCAGCTTTATGTGGCCCCTGACGTCCCTCAGCTCTATGGCGTCTGGCCTCTCCTTGACCTCGGGCTCAGCGTCGAGTATCTCGAATATCCTGCGAGCGGCCACGGCTGCCCTCTGGTACACGGCTGCGAAGAACCCCAGCGACACCAGGGGCCATATGAGCATGCTCAGGTACATGGTGAACGCGACGAGGTCTCCGACGGTGAGCGCGCCCTCTGACACCCTCACGCCGCCGTACCAGTAGATGGCCAGTGCGTCTAGCCCGCCTATCGCGAATATCAGGGGCCGCACCACCGCCCTCAGCCTCCCCATCTCCACCGAGGCGTCCAGGTACCCGCTGCAGACGGGCAGGAACCTGTCGAGCGACATGCGCTCGCACGCCAGGGCCCTTATGGCCTTCATCCCGACTATGGACTCCTGGAGCCTGGAGTTCATCTCCCCGAATAAGTGCCTCCGCCTCTCAGCCAGCGGCCTTATCCTCCTGCTGTACCAGGCGACGACGGCTATGGTGGCCGGGGCCACGGCGAGGGCTATAGCGGTCAGCTCGGCGCTCATCTGCAGCATCACCGCTACGGAGCTCGCGAGGGTTATCGCTGAGCCCACGAGGCCCCTCGAGAAGAACCTAGTGAACGCCCTTATGCTCCCCACGTCGCCCGTCGCCCTGGCGATTATCTGCCCCGCGTCCACCCTGTCGTAGAAGCTAAAGGAGAGCTCCTGCAGGTGCCTGTAGAGCTCGTCCCTCAGCCTGAATACGACCTTCTGCGATAAGTACTCGGAGTAGTAGCTCTGGCTGAAGCTCACGAGGCCCTGAGCGGCGGTCAGGGCTACTATCCCGAGCGAGTACGTGAGGAGCCCCTCCACTCCCCCACCTATCAGCTCGTTGACCGCCCTCCTAACCACCACTGGCACGGCTAAGCCCAGGAGCGTCGAGAGCAGGGTGAGAGCGGCTACCGCTGCTAAAAGCCTCCACTCCGAGACTATGTACCTGACCACCCTCCTGACGTAATCACCGTCACTCACCCCTCTCACCTTCCACGACGGCCCCCCTCAGCCACTCCAGAGCCCTGAGGAACTCCTCATCCCTCATCAGCATCACTAGGCTGACTACCTCGAGGAGGATCGAGAGGGCGCAGGCATTAGGCACCGGCCCCCTCTGGCGAGCGGCCACCCGCTCCAGCGCCAGCTGGCGCCTGACGAGGAGCGTCCTTATCCTATCGGCAACGGCCTCCTCGCTGCCCCTCACCTCGAACCCGAAGGACGGGAGCGCCTTGACGACTGAGTAGACGACGTCGTTCAGCCACTCAGCGGCCGGAGCCCCGCTCCCAGCCTCCCATAGTGAGAACGACACTATGAAGCGCCTGGCCGCCGCCCTGTAGTACTTCTCCACGACGTTGCCCTTGACCCTCGTCCCGCAGAGCTCGACCAGCCCCGCCTCCTCAAGCCTCCTCAGGTGGTGGGCTACCGAGGACACGTTCTTGTTGAGCACCTTGGCTATCTGGCACGGGCTGAGCTCGCGTATGCTCAGGAGCCTGAGGATGTCCCTCCTGGTCTTGTCGGCTAGGAGCTTAGCGACCTCAGGGTTCTTGATCACTAGGATGTCACGCATCCTCTACAGAATAGTGTAGTGCTACATAAATGTGTTGCGGTGCGCAACACTTATCAGGGCTCCAGCGACTGCTTATGACATGGCCAGCTTCAGGATTAAGTGCTCTGAGTGCGGCAGGGAGTACCCGCCTAACGCCGCGCTGTGGAGGTGCGAGTGCGGGCGCCCCCTGGACGTCCACCTGGACCTGAGCGACGTAGAGGTCTCCCGCCGCACCTTCGCTGGCAGGCCCTGCACCATGTGGAGGTACAGGGAGCTGCTCCCCTCGCTCGGGGGCAGCGTAGTGTCGCTAGGGGAGGGCATGACCCCCATAGTAGAGGCCTCTGTCGGCGGCGCGTCTGTCACCTACAAGCTGGACTACGTGATGCCCACCGGCTCGTTCAAGGACAGGGGGGCCAGCGTCTCCCTGACTAGGGCCAAGTGGCTGGGGCTAAGGGCGGTGGTTGAGGACTCCTCGGGCAACGCTGGCGCAGCCATCGCTGCCTACTCCTCAGCGGCTGGCATCGCGTGCAAGGTGTTCGTGCCTCGCGACGCACCCGAGGGCAAGGTGCTTCAGATCAGGTCCTACGGGGCTGAGGTCGTGAGGGTCGAGGGCTCCAGGGCCGAGGTGAACGCTGCCGCCCTAAGGGAGGCTGAGAGGAGCGGGGCGCACTACATCGGCCACCTCTGGGACCCGTTCTTCATTGAGGGCATAAAGACCCTGGCCTACGAGGCAGTCGAGCAGGTGGGCTGGAGGGGCTTCGACGCGGTCGTCGTGCCCGTGGGCAGCGGCGGCCTCCTGCTGGGCGTGTGGAAGGGCTTCCGAGAGCTGGCTGAGCTGGGCCTCATAGACTCTCCCCCCAGGGTCTACGGGGTGCAGGCCGCGAGCTGCGCGCCGGTGTACGAGCTGCTCCACGGCGTCAGGGTCGGGGCGTGCGAGCGCGAGCCGCTGGCGGACGGCATAGCTGTACCGAACCCGCCTAGGGGGCCGCAGGTCGCCAGGGCCGTCAAGGAGGCGGGGGGCGACATCGTGCTAGTGGAGGACGGGGACATCGTCGCTGCGCTCAGGGAGCTCGCTAAGATGGGCCTGCTCGTCGAGCCAACTTCGGCCACGGCGCTCGCGGCCCTGCGCAAGCTAATCGAGAGCGGTCGGGTCGACCGCGATGAGTCGGTGCTCCTGCCACTCACGGGCTTCGGCCTCAAGGCCCTCGACAAGCTGATCAAGAGGAGGCTCCTCTAGCTCAGCGGCAAACGCTTATTAGTATGTCAAGGCCTAGAGTGACGCGGCTCCACGACGTTAGCGGGGTGCGACGTTGCGAGCCAGCAAGCTCGTGGCTCTGGTCCTAGGCCCCGCCATGATGGTGGCGTGGCTACTGGTCCCGCCCCTTCCGGGAATGCTCGACGTGGTCCGCGAGCACGGCGTCAGCCTGCTCAGCCTCAAGCTATCGCTCGGAGTCCTCTTCTGGGTCTCGGTGTGGTGGATCTCTGAAGTCGTGCCGCTGGCCGTCACCGCCCTCCTCCCAGCGCTGCTCCTGCCCATGGCTGGAGTCATATCGTGGAAGTCGTCGCTGACGTCATTCGCCTCCGGCATAATATGGGTCTTCATAGGCGGCTTCACTCTCGCCAAGGCCTTCAGGGTCTGGGGCCTCGACAAGAGGGTGGCGCTGAAGCTGGCCTCCCTTTATAGGGGAGGTAGCCCTGCTCTGACCACGTTCTTCGTCGCGTGCCTACCCGTCTTCTTACTCACTATTACAGGATCTATAACGGCGTCCACGTCGTTGGTGTACCCGATAGTCCTATCTTACCTGTCCTCAATGGGCTTCCTCAGCGACGAGAGGTACAGGGGCTACTCAGAGGCGACGATGCTATCGCTAGGGCAGGCGGCTACTGCGGGCGCCATGTTCCTGCTAATAAGCACCCCGCCCAACCTGGTGGCCAAGAGCGTGATAGAGGAGTCCGTGCCAGGGGTGACCCTGACGTTCTTCGACTGGTTCATCGTAGGAACCCCGCAGGCCATAGCCGGGCTACTGATATCGTGGCTTACGGTCTTCGCGGTCCTCAGGCCCAAGTGCGGCTCCCTCGCCATATCCGACGAGTTCATAGCCTCTGAGCTCAGGAGGCTCGGCAGGCTCAGGAGGGGCGAGAAGCTCGTGCTGGCCACGTTTGCGGTCGCTCTAGTCCTGTGGAGCCTGCCGGGGCTAGTCATGATCGCGTCGAACGTGGACCCGTCCCTAGCGCCCCTGAGCGAGCTCGTATCGAGGGCACTCCCCGAGGCAGCGCCAGCCGTCATCGTGGTCCTCCTGCTGACCCTGATGAGGGCTGAGGGGAGGCCTCTGCTGACGTGGAGGGAGCTTGAGGAGGGCATTGACTGGGGCGTCGTCTTCTTGATGGGCGGCGGCATAGCGCTGGGCAGGGGGCTCAGCGCCTCCGGCTTCCCTCAGTGGATCTCGACTCTCCTCCTAAGGTACGTGGCGTGGAGGCCGGATCTCTGGAGCATATGCGCTCTCAGCGCGCTGATAGGATTCCTGGTGACGTACCCCGCCTCCAACACGGCCTCATCCATCATAGCGTGCCCCCTCGCCGCCTACATATCGATGAGCTACGGCTACAACCCGATCCCAGCGGTGGTGGCCGCTGGGCTGGCGTGCTCCATATCGAGCGCGCTGCCGAGCACGACGCCGCCCATGGCGATAATCTACGGCTCTAAGTGCATAAGGCTCTGGAACATGTTTAAGGTCGGCATGGTCTCCGATATCATAAGGCTGGCCTTCCTAGTGCTAACCGCGCCCCACCTGTCGCTGCTATTATGCCAGGTCAAGGGCGTCCCGCTACGCCTGAGGCCCTGACCACAGGCCCAAGGCCCTGGGGACGTACGCGTCGCCGAGCTTAGTGAGGTGCTCGATCGCCTCTCCGTCCGGCACGTCGTACCACGTCACGTAGGCCTCGGCGACGGCGAAGCCGTAGGCGTCGCTCCTGACGTTCGGGCACACTACCGGGTCGGCGTGCGGGCCCAGCAGTAGCAGCGATGACGGCGACGCCGTCGGCGCGGCCGCGACCACGCGCTTAACGCCCTCGAGCCTCATCGCGAACCTCACGGCGGCTAGCATGGTGTAGCCCGACGCTATCCCGTCGTCCACCACCACTACCTGCTCCTTCACTGCCACGTACTCCTCCCTGCCCCTGTACAGCCGCAGCCTCCTGCGCACCTCCCTCAGCGCCTCCTCCACGTGCCTCTCGACCTCGTCGTCTGAGAGCCCCAGGGCCTTGCGCAGCGCCTCGTTGATGACGACGTCACCGTCGGGGGCCACGGCCCCGTAGCCAGCCCCCCTGCTCCACGGTATGAGCACCTTGCGGCAGACTAGGAGGTCCATTGGGGCCTCCAGCTCTGTAGCCACCGCGTAGCCAACTGGGACGCCGCCGCGCGGTATCGCCATGACCTCGCACTCGCGTCCCCCTGAAGCCTCGGCCAGGGCCTCAGCGAGCGTCCTGCCAGCGTGGAGCCCTTCCTCGTAGACGTAGTACCGGTCGGTGAGCCCGTCAGCGAGGACTAGCTTGCCGCCCAGCCTCTCCCTCAGAGCCCTGGCTAGGTCGCTCGCCAACCCCGCCCCCAGCTAGGTAGTGTAGCCGCCCAGATGAAGGGTTAGGCGTGAGCGATAGGGAGATAAGGGCTGGCGCTAGCTCCCGGACATGCCGCGGGACTACATGGAGGTCGAGGGGCCCGAGGACTTCCTGAGGGTGTGCCAGAAGGTAGACGTCGTGCTCAGGCTCGACCCCCTCTTGATAGCCAACTACTACGGCATATTCATCTTCATAGACATGAGGAGGCTGAGGGCGGGCCAGGCTAGGGCGCTGCTCTCGGCCCTGAAGGACAAGGTGGTCCACGTGAGGAGGCACGCCACCGCCGCTAGCGTGAGCGAGCTGCTGGAGGGCCATCAGTCCTCGACGTAGAGCTTGTATACCTCAGAGCCGTCGCTGCGGACAGCCGCCCACACGCCCCTCAGGGTCCTGGCCTTGAGCAGCGTGTAAGCCACGCCGTAGATGTCCCCAGCCGACGAGAGGAGGTGGACGAAGTAGAAGCTGAAGAGGAGGAACGAGACGGGGCCTGAGAAGAGCCACCCCTCCACGACGACCCCAGCTGAGGCGGCGCACGACGCTAGGAGCGCGGCGGTGAGCACCTGAGGCACTAGGCACACCGCTATGTAGCGGGGTATGTCTATCTCCTCGTACTCTACCCTCAGCGCCACAGGCAGCACCCCGCCAGCCTTGACTAAGCTCACCCCGCGCACGCGGACGCCAAGGCCCCTCATGGCCGCCACGTGGAGCCCCTCGTGGGCGGCTATCAGCCCAGCGTAGGCCAGCAGGAGGAGGGGCGTGAAGATCTGGATTTCCATCTCCTCCCTCTCAGCGGGCCCCAGGAGCTGCGGGCCAGCCAGCGCGACCTGAGCCACCACCAGGGCCGCGAGCGCCGCCATGGTCGCCGCGACGCCGGGGGCGTACCCTAGGCCGAGCCTCACCGACGCGACCTCCTGCAAGGCCACCCCTAAGGCTGAGGCACGCGGCCTGAGGGTATTGGGGTCGCCCGTGAGGAGCCGCGTGCTAGCGGAGGGTGACGTGAGCCTCGCGGCCAGCCTGAGGACGGTCAGCGCCGTCTGCGCGCTGGTGGGCGTGGAGACGGACCCGTCCGCCAGCAGGGTCGTTCAGGTGGACGCGAACAGTCCTCCTCAGAGTACTCCAGATGCTGTCGGTGTTCACGTCCCACATCTGCGAGGAGCTCTACCGCAGGACATTCGCGAGGCACGAGGGGTGGCTGAGCATAACGGTGGCGCCGTGGCCCGAGGCTGGGCGCTACGACGAGAGCTGCATAGAGCAGGGGGGCGTGCTCATGGGCGCGATGGCGGCAGCTAGGAGGGCCAAGCGCGACGCCAGGGTGCCGCTGAGCGCGAGGGTCAGCGAGGTCGTGGTCTACGCTGGCGAGTACGCCGAGCTGCTGGAGAGGTGGGCGCAGGACATCGCGGGCACCCTGAGGGCCTCGAGGGTCACAGCCAGGAGGGAGGGCAGGGGCACGCACTCGGTCGAGGGGCTCCCGAGCGTGTCGGTCGAGGTGGTGCCTTAAGAGCACCTTACGAGCTCTCTGAGCAGCTGCGACTTCCGCGTCCCCAAAGTGCTTTTTCTGCTACGCCGCTGCCGCTTGCTATCACCCCACGCCTGAGCACGCCTCGGCTGACAGTGAGCCCAAAGGGCGCTTTTACAGCAGTGCTGACTTGCTAGCAAATCCTAAATTATTGACTTTCTATTTTTAGTTACAAGCTCTACTTTTTACTAGTACGTGATCACCTTGACCCCAAGTTTTTCGGCCACCCTCTTAGCCCTTTCGTCTATGAAGCACGTAACGATGACGAGCTGCGGCTTCACGTTAGTCTCCCTCTCGTACAGGACGCCTATTCTGTAGAGCTCTGCAACGTCGCCCTTAGAAGCACTTGACTTCACTTCAACTAGGTAATGCACCCTATCCTTGATGATCAAATCTACTTCAACCACGCTCGGGTGCCCGTAGACGAGCCCCTCCTCGTCGTAGTGCTCCCACCTCTCCACTCTCGCCACCTTGAAGTAGTTCTGCAGGAACTCCCTCAATGACTCTCTAAACGCTTCTTCGGCAATAAGGCCCCATCTAGCGCCCAGCGCAGAGATTCTGTCGCCAAGCCTCCTAATTTCCTTGGTGAGTCCTAGCACTTGCTCCTGCAAGCTCTCTATGGCTCTGGTGTGCCTCTCTACCTGCTCCTGCAGCCTCCTTATGGCCTTGCTGTGCTCTTCAACCTGTTTCTGCAGGTCCTTGATTGCCTCAGTGTTCTTATTGATCCTCTCGAGGATTTCGCGGATGCCGAGGAAGCCCATGACGATGTACCTGAACTCAACGTCCTCCTCTAGGAGCTTGATGAACTCGTCTCTGAGCTTCCTACTCAAAGCAGATCCCCGTAAGAGGAGGGTAAATTAGGATATAAGCGTGGCGTGAGGAGAAGAGGTACGGTAGGGGTGAGATAGTCAACGCGCGGTGCGACGAGCACTACCACGTGACGGGTGAGTGCTCAACATGAGGAGAGGGTCCCTCACCTCAGTAAAAAGGCCGTCATTAATAGCAGCAATTGCAATGGTCCTCTTATCATTGTTCATCAGCCTCTACTTTATTTCACCACACGTAGAAGTTAGGGGGAATATTCAAGACGCATCTTCCATAATCGCCCCAGAAGGGCTCGGAGGACCCGAGGAATCCGTCCTGTGCTGCTGATTAGAAACGCGGGCCCCCAGCCCTGCTGGTCAGGGCCATCCACCTAGGGGTGCTGAACTCAAGCGGGGTCCGCGTGAGGGCGCTCAACGGCACCTTCGTGCTGAGGCCCGGGAGGAGAGGTCGGTGTGAGTTGAGGTCGTCTTCGAGAGGTACGGCGAGTGGGCTCTGAGCGAGGTGGTCGTCGAGTCAGAGGTCCTCGGACTCGTCTTCAGGCAGCGCTTCAGGATTAGTGGCGTGACGCTGAGGTGCAGCCCCCCAGCTGGCTACGCTAGAGGGAGCTCCCTCGTCGCGGTCGTGGAGGTCGAGCCCACCGAGGTGAGCGTCAGAGTGGGGGAGCAGTTCACAATCCGGCTGACCCTCAAGATCCTGGAGGACGGAGTCAAAGTGAGGAGGGCCGTCGCGAGCGTGTCGCTGGCTTACCATGTAATAACAGACGTAATTCAGCCCGAGCACCCCACTAAGGGGAGCCTGGCTTGGATGACGCTGGGCTTCACTGCGAGGGCAGAGGGGACGTGCCAATTGGGCGCGATCGAGGTGGTGTACGACCTGGGGGGTCGCCGGTTCATAGCGCGCGTGGAGCTGCTGGCACCCGGTCGTGGTCTGCGTGAGGGGCTAGGGGGCAGCCTAACTCCCCTCAGTAGCCGCTCAAGCGTAAGGGTCCTCGCTCAGCCGCCCTCAACGACCCTCTTATGGTATCTGAACCCCTGGTCCCTCTTCAGGTAATTGAGCACGCCATCCCTCGCCCTGCTCTCGGCCAGTGGGACCACCCTGTCCGCCCCGCTCTTGGGGTCGTACTCCCTGACCCGCAGGTGACTGAGCCTGCCAGGCGCGTTCAGTAGGAAGTAGAACTCCATTAGGTTGAGGGGGCCTACCTCGCCTATATAGGTGCCGAGTACGTACATCGTGGGGTCCATCCATACCCACTGGTTGAGGTCCTCGCAGAACACCTCGACCGTCAGGTGGCACTCCGCTAGCAGAAGGCCGGGCCCCTCGCCGGGCTCGCGCAGCAGGCGCCCCAGCGACACCTTGCGGCAAGGCAGGCCGAGCGCGTTGCACGCGTAGGAGAACATCGAGGCAATGTTCTCGCACCACACCCTGTCCAGGCCCGACGTCGCCCTCCTGTACTGCTCCAGAGGGCTGAGCCCCCTCATGGCGTCGGACGGGATGCCCCTGTGGGGCTCCAGCTCGTCGATCAGGCTCTTGGCCACGGCGCACGCAGCCTCGTAGTCCGACTCCGCCCCCTCCACTAAGCGCCCCCACTTGCTTCTGATGAACTCGACGTCGGCCTCGCTGGGCTCGTCGGTGACCCAGTCCTCCACGCGCCCCGCCAACATGGCCACGTCGCTGACCCCCACTATGACCCAGCTGGGGTAGGTGAGACCGCGAGCCTCGTACAGCTCGCTGGGGCAGTAGCTGATGCGGATGCGGCGGGGCTGGAGCACCTCGCCGCTGCCGGTGACCGCCCTCACCTCGACCACCACGACCTGCCGAGCGCCCCCCTCCCTGAACCTCACCTCCACGCGCCCGTCGTCGGACCTGTACGGCCCCTCGCCGTTGACGTAGTAGGTGAAGTGTGATACCCCCTCGACGTCGGAGGTCAGCTCCAGCACCACGCCAGCCCCGCTCGGGAGCAGCTCCACGGACCTGAGCGCCACGCCCTCGCGCCTCGGGTAGAGCTCCCAGTAGCTGCGGGCGAGCTCCGCCTCTACGAGCTCCTCAGCGGCTGAGCCCATGGCCTAAGAGTCGGGGACGAGATAGAAAAGGGCCGCGCTGAGATCCTCAGCTCCCGGCACAAGGGTTTTATAGAACCCGCGCCAGCCTGTTTTAAGGGGGCCGTGGTCCAGCCTGGTAGGATGCCAGCCTGGGGCGCTGGTAGGGCCTCAGGCCAGAGCCGGGCCTGAGGGCTCAGTAGGGTCCCGGGTTCAAATCCCGGCGGCCCCACCACTTCTGGCTGAAGGGAACTCAAAACGCAGTTTGAACTGCGTTTGAACTTCACTCCCACATATCGCTCCCCCAGAGGAGGGGGTAACGAGACCCGTTTGTATTGAACAGAGTTTAATGAGGCCAGAAGTGGAGGCCAAACCTTCGCTGCCCCCTCCTGCCCAGCCGAGTGGAATGTTGTTAACGCCACAGGCTACTTTTTGCGAGAGATGCATCTAAAGGAGGAGGTGAGCCGCCTCGTAGAAGCCGTGAAGCCCACAAGGCAGGACATACTCGGCGAGGTTGGAGGTCTAGAGCGAGAACCCGCCACGGTCTAAGGGCCAGAGCTCAAGCCCGACTTCATACCTTGGGTGCAACAGCGGCAAAAAGTGAGAGGTGTACTAGTACACGCGTAAGCTACTTAGACTGCCTCATGGCCGAGCCCGCAAGGATGCCTGATGCGCTCAAGCGTCTATTCTTGGACCCTTTGAGAGGTACTCTTCTGGTGTGAGAGCTTCAAACGAGCATTTGCCCTCAAAGTGCCTCTTGTTCCACGTTATAAGAGTGTCGACGTTGTGCTCCTCCAGTATCCATGCTACCTGGGCATCTCCTAAACTCATTCTCCTAGAGATGTAGCTTAAGATCTTCGAAACGTAAGTCGGGATGAGCGGCCACGTCTTCCAGTAGAGTATTTCAAAGTCGCGCCTCCTGTGGAGCAACGAGAAGAGTTGGCGAGCTTTAGCTCCACCTTGCGCTATAGACATCAGTCCTGAGAGCTCTAGGACATTTACAATAGTAGTGGCTTTCTTCATTTCTGATTCAATCAACCTCTTGGACACCTGATGCCTTCGATCCCACTTAAAGATGAAGTATACGGCTAGGACGTCCGTGTCTAACGCTATCAGACCGCCCCACCTCTGACCCTCTTTAAGATCGCATCCGCATCAGCGGTACCAAAGAACTCCACCAGGTTTTCTTTAGCTTCCTCCACGCCCACCTCTACTGTGTCGTTGGGGCCAAGGTCCCTCTCCAATCTGCCAGACAAGTACATCTCGACTATGAAGCTCTCTCCTTCAACCAATGTCGAGTACTCTAGCAATAGCTTCCTCAAGGATTCCGCCACAGCCTCACTTCTCGACCTGAAAATTCCCGCCTCAATTAGTCTATCAAGCTCCTTCACAATTCTCATAGGAACTCTAACCTGCAGCAGTACGCTTTCTCTCATACTTTATGAAATATTAATACAAGTATTAAAGCTTACTGATCTCATGGAACCCACCTTAATATTCGTAATTTGGGGGAGAACGAGGGGTTAAAGAAGAGCCATGGAGAACTTAGATATGTCGCAAGCCCTAGTTAAACTACGTCCTTAAGGCCGTGGGAACACTCAGCTTCTTAGTAGGCTCTCCGCTGGCCGCTTTATTTGTATCGAGTGGTGCGGCATGACCTCCGAGCTGAGGGTCGTATCTAGCCGCGTCTAAGGTTGTGAGCGAGCTAAGTGTTGGGCCGCTCAAAGGCTCTGCTGCCCAAGGGACATAACCACTTCACCCTGGATCAATATGGGTGCACAGCGCGTAAAGGGGGAGTCTACTCTCAAGCCGATCCAGAGCTTGAGGCAGGAGCGGAATTGACGCGCTGAGACCGCCCCGAAGAGAGAACAAGTGGTTGCTCATGAATTGTCTTCCCCAGATCGCATGCCGCGATGTAGTCCCC